>NZ_DATGNU010000045.1:0-4434 GCF_035306585.1 Galbibacter sp. | reverse complement strand
CAAAAAGCATTTCCAATTTTGTAATACTTTAAATGTTTAAGTTATGTTGGAAAAAAGCTTCGGGTTGCTGTTCTTTCTGAAACAACCCAAATCGAGGAAGAGTGATATACGGTACGTTTATCTTCGGATAACAGTGGACGGACATTCAAAGGAATTATCTACCAAACGCATTTGGCACCCTGACAGATGGAATCAGTCCTCAGGACGGGCTATCGGTACAAAAGAAGACGCCAGAAGCCTGAATGCCTATTTGGATGCTTTATGTGCACAAATTTACCAGGCAAAAGTAAAGCTGATCGAATTAAACAAACCTGTAACAGCAGAAAACCTAAAAAATCACATTACAGGTCAAGGCAATGACAGGAAAAAGCTGCTGGAGATTTTTAAAGAACATAATTTACAAATGGAAGCTTCAGTAGGCAAAGAATATGTCTTTGCCACTCTACAGCGTTACCGTACTGCTCATGACCATGTGGAAGCCTTTATTCAATGGAAGTACCAGACCACCGACATCGATAATGGTTGGATGAGACAAACTCATTGTTCTAAACAGATACGTTTTCAGCTTGGAATAACTACTAGGATAACGAATAAGTTTGAACGGTTTACCATTTTCATAAATCATTTCCGCTAAGGCACCTACACATCCGACTTTAGGATGGCTATTCAAAAAATCAACTTGTAATTGAAGTCGATTGGGAAGAGCAATATCATCTGAATCCATCACAGCAATGTACCGGCCCTTTGCTATTGCCATACCTGTGTTTCGGGCTACATAGTTGCCCTGATTTACTTCATGTTGTAAAACCTTGATTCGTAAATCCTTAAACTTTTTTATTTCTAACAAAGTATTGTCATCTGAACCATCGTCTACAATTATGAGTTCAAAATCACTAAATGTCTGACAAAGCATACTATCAATAGCCTCTCCAATAAATTTTTCACGGTTATGAGAGGGCATAACTATGCTAACAAGGGGTTTAAGTGCCATACTGTCTGACTACCAACTACTATTGCCTCATTGAGCCTGCTTTACTTATAAAAGCAATAACAACAAAGATTAAGGCTAAGAGAAGAAAATATAAGGAAGGAAGGGTAAATATATTAAGGAAATTAAACAGGTCATGATAAACCGATAGAAATTTTGAATATTTATTCAGAAAAAGGAGCAGGCTCGCTCCAAAAAGAATAAATAAAGTCAAATCAGTAAAAACTCCATTTGAAATTAGTTTTTTCTTGATGATAAGGCTTTGAACCATTACCAAGGGAAAAACGAACAAAATAAGGAGAAGTATTAAGAAGCCAATCCACAAATATGCTTTCTCAGTTACGAATCTACTTACAACAAAAAAGTATACAATAACCGATAGAAAGAATAATATAATGGCATATCTTCTCGATTTACCACGACCTGTAATCGCCATGTTTATTGCAAAAATTTAAGCTACTTTTATTGTCATTGGTAAGGATCTGCATTATAGGCATCCCAATACTGATCCCATAAATTATCTAAATAGGCTCCAGCTGTAGCACTTCCGACCGCACCAGCGGCGCCACCCCATGCACCACCTGGACCATATTCCAAGGCACCACCCAAAGCTCCGCCTCCGCCAAAAATCCATGTGCTTAAGTCGCTTAACGCATCCACCGCAGCATCTACGGCCGCACTCATATCAAAATGGATATGACGCCTACCACTATTATCTGTCCAGAAAGTAATTGTAGCTCCGGAAGTTTCACCTTCGACGACTAGGTCTACCGAGGCGGATCCATAAACTGTGATCTCAATTGGAGCAAGCTCAATCGGACATTCATCTGTCGTAGTTCCATCAGGGTTTACCCAAACGTCTCCAGGGCCTTCACCACCTCCTTCATTTCCATAATACCCATAATAAGAAGGATCTGTTGGCTCCGGTTCTTCTTCTTACCATACCCGGTACCTCCCATAACGGTTCTCATTTCTTGCGGATTCATAGGAAGATTTTCCACCACCAGTCATCGATAGTAAATCGTCTTTTCATGTTGATTGATTTTAGGTTTTAATAAAAAAAATCGTATAATGGCGGCATTATATATAAAAGTTTTTAATATCCAAAGAAAATATTATATTCTCTAAAAAATTCTAAAAACACCGATTATAAACCAATATATACTCATACTTTGTTTAATTTTTTCCCCCATGACTTTCAGCTGGACCGAATGGACTGCGGGCCGGCTTGCCTTAAAATAATTAGCCGATTTTATGGCAGGTATTACTCTTTACTATTAGCGGACACCCTCCGTATGGTCTCAATTTAGGGGAGTATTATAGCGTTCCAATAAAAAAAATTTCATTGCTCTAGAAATTTTTTTATATATTAGTTATTCAAATGTGATAGGAAACATAGCGTGTTTGTAATAATTTATTTTAAGCGCATTACGTCCGTTCTTTGTTTATTGTCACTTTTCTCTGCTACGTAATTTATTACATTCTTTAATATAACAATACTTATTCCAACCAAAAGGAGGACTTCTGCTATTTCCATGAATGCACATTAAAAGTCCTATGCCTTCTACAATCCAGTGCCACCACATAGCTCAGTTTAAATCTTTTGTTAACTGAACATAAAAATTATGGAAAAGTTAAATTCTTACAGATTTCAAAAGCTAGCCTTAATCGCTCTATTTTTGTTATTCCTGTTATTTTCCAAGGATGTGAAGACAATTTAGTGTCGGAGGGAGAATTACAGCCTGAAGATCAAGTTAAGCCTCCATTGAAGTCGGCTGATAATTCGTTAAATCTAAGCGATACCTTAAAGAGTAACCTTGGCCGATTAATGAATTCACTAAAAGCTGCGGCTCCAGAACATCGGTTCAAATTGATTAAGCAGTTTGAAACGAAATATAACATTGAGTTGGCAAGTGTTTCTCCTGCTGCTTACACAACCGCAAGCTCACCCACTGCTCAGGAATTGGCTGCAGTAGAAGTGGTAGGACCGCAATCCATGAACATGTATGCGAACACCCATCCTAAGACAGAAGTAAAGGAATGGACAGTTGTTAAAAACAGAGCTGGTTGGTGGTTTGTCAAAGCTTACGATCAGCTACACTACGGTTATACAATTCATTCCGTTCAACACATGGGTTCCCAAATGATTGGAATAACCGGAGGAGTAGTAAGTTGGTCAGAGACGTACAGTAGAGTTCTTTTAGATTATCTGGTTGGAGCATATGCATTTGTAGAAGTCACCGGCGACCTGCAAAATTATATTATTGGGCATACCGAAATACGTAATTATATCCATTATAGGGCCAGTGCCGGATCCTAAAAAGTGATAAACTAATACACATAGGGTAAAAATGATAATACCCAAACTTATTCTCTCATTAAGCTTACTCTTTTTGGGCTTGATGCTTATTTTTAAACTGTTTAACCACTCGGAACAGCAACAAAGGTATGAAGGATATGTGCACATATCCAGTAAAATATCTCCGGATTTAGAGAAAATTCCGGCAAAGGAAGTTATAACTTATCCCAGCTTAATTATTTATGGAGATTATATAATAGAATTCATCCTAAGGGAGAATTTCGTGGATGGATCCTATATCGGTTCCGACACGACTGGCTATGTGTTCGTCAATATGAATAAGGGGACATATGTTCAATATGCAAGCTTAGACTCAAACGCCGAAGAATTAGCTAAGGGAACCTTAAAAGATAGAAAAAGTGGATATACCTTCTATTATAAAGATTTATTTAAGGATGCTTTGAACCTGGTACTAAAAGATACGACAATTAACGGAGAAAAATGTAAAATAGCTAAGGCTGTGGATGATAATGCTAAATTTCATTTGACCGCAATGATAAGAAGTCGGCCTTCCAATTTCCCTGTACAATTTAGCAAATCTCTTTCAGACAAGACAAATGGCGGATTTGTATTTCAATTAATTGCTGTTAATACTAATGAGGGAGGAATAATTAACAGTGAAATCAATTATGAACAAAAAGAATTGTCCGGGCACATGCATACGGTTATCGAAGCCTGGAAAGCACGATCGGATTAAACTGAGGTACTCCCCATTTTCAGGACCAGTTTCTCTAAATTTTAATTGAATTTAAAGTCATTCGTTGTTGTAGTGGTGTGGGATTGTGGTAAACTCGGAGGAGTTTTCCACAAATCCACGCCTTTTTCTCCTTTGCTTCTTTTCTCTTTTTTGTCATGATCGCCCATTTTGTGGATAAGCCTTCAGGCTGCCGGACGGCTCAGGTATAAACTGGCTGGTTTTCTACGCCCGATCCCCTGATGAGATTTTTGAAAGTTGTACCGGTAGAAAAAAGCCCGTAGTCCCTGTTCCAGTTCCCATCCATCCTGCGCGGGGTTCAAATACACGTAATCGTATTTGACCGTGCGCCACAGCCTCTCAATGAACACATTATCAATCGCTCTTCCTTTA
>NZ_DATGNU010000044.1:0-73491 GCF_035306585.1 Galbibacter sp. | reverse complement strand
GTATATCGAAAAGAACAGCGACGACTGAATTAACAGAATTGGCAGAAAAGTTTAAGGTTCTTATTAAAACAGGTACTTCGGGCTCAAGTATTTCCTACAAGACAGTCGGGCAATAGTGGGGCAAAAAGAGCGATAGTGGGGCAAAAGTCGGGCAATTTATGATGGCACCGACTCCAAATCCAATCCCACCAACCGTTCCAAATCTTCCAGAAAATGTTTCGAGATTTGTTCGGCTTGGGCTACTAAGCGATACCAGACTAAGTAAATCAAGGTGCCTGGAGGGCATAAAAAGTATAATTCCAAGAAGAATTATGGGCGTTCTTTAGCTATAAAAGTATAAGTTTTCCCAGCCTTAGTCTTCAAGTCATAAAGTATGGTTGTAGGTAGCTCCAATACCGTTATATCAGAGGCTTTAGAAATTAAAGGGGAAGCCACTTTTGGTACTTTAAAAAACGGGTTGGAATTTACACCCTTAGCAGGTATAAGATTTCCAGGTCCATGGAGGGTAACTTGATTAGGAGATCTTAATCTCAAGTTTCCACCAAGGGCTGATTTTATAGAAACACTGACTAATTTTTTATCTTCCCACTTCATATCAACGATCTCAAATCCACCCCTAGATTTCAACCCTGTTACCGAACCATTTTTAAGGGCATCTGGTATGGCGGGCAACAGATGTACAGCCCCATCTGAACTTTGCAAGAGCATCTCGGTTATTCCAGAAGTACAACCGAAATTCCCATCAATTTGAAAAGGGGGGTGGGCATCAAAAAGATTTGCATACGTACCTCCTCCGCTCTGGTTGACACCCACTGGGGTTAATTGATTTTTGATTAACTCAAAGGCATGATTACCATCTTGCATCTTTGCCCACCAGTTCACTTTCCATCCCATACTCCATCCTGTGGAGATATCGCCTCGTTGTACTAGTGTATTGCGAGCTGCAGCAAACAATAATGGCGTCCTGTATGGAGAAATTAAGTTGGATGGGTATAAACCATATAGGTGTGAAATATGCCTATGATGATCCGTTGGACTATCGAGATCCGCTAACCATTCTTGTAGTTGGTTGTGCTTTCCTATTTGCATAGGAGGAAGTTTCTTTTTGATCACTTTTAACGAATCGGCAAAGGCAGTATCGGTATTTAAAACTTCAGATGCGCTGATAACAGCATTAAAAATGTCCTCCACCAATTGGTTGTCCATTGTTGCCCCTGCCGTTATTGATGTTCCTTCACGCCCTTGAGCTGCGTTTTCTGGAGAATTTCCAGGGACGATGACTAAATATGGAAGCTCGGGATGTTGTACTAAAAAATCAACGTAGAACAAGGCAGCACCCTTTAATACATCATAATGATCCTTTAGGAATTTAGTATCTCCTGTGTAGAGATAATGTTCCCAGATATGCTGGCTTAACCATGCCCCACCACCATTCCATATGCCCCAAAAGGCGCCATCGATAGCTCCAGTGACTCTCCAAATATCTGTATTGTGATGCGCCATCCAACCTCTTGTACCATACATGCTTTTGGCTGTTTTTTTACCTGTCACCGATAATTCCTGAACCATTTTTAAAAACGGTTCATGGAGTTCAGAAAGATTCGTCTTTTCTGCCGGCCAATAATTCATTTCAGCATTGATATTAATAGTATACTTGCTATCCCAAGCAGGGGTCATACGCTTATTCCAAATCCCTTGAAGATTCGCAGCCTGTCCGCCAGGTTTAGAACTTGAAATAAGTAAATACCGTCCATATTGAAAGTAGAGTGAAACAAATGAAGGGTCCTGATTGTTCCTGAAATTTTCTAATCGCTCATCTGTGGGTTGATTGGAAGTTTCTATAGTCCCTAATTGCAGGGAAACACGATTAAAGTAATTCTGGTAGGCTTTAGTATGAGCAACTTTTAAATCCGCATAATTTTTACTAAACGCCCTGTTTAAATCATTCTTGGCTCTTAGTGTTTCATCAGCACTTAAATCATTGTAATTTTTAAAATTTGAAGCGATTGAAACAAATAATATTGTTGAATCAGCATTTTTAACGTGGATAGCGTTATGGGCAAAATTAATATCTCCATTTTTTGTTTTCATTCGAAGTAAAGCTTGAAATTCAACTTTACCTTCTACACTTTCATGGTCACTTGTTACACCCCAAAGCGAGAGATCATTGTCCTTAATTTTAATCTCTTGTTTTTTATGTGGGGTGGTAAAGTTGGCCGTAAAACTGACTTTTCCAGGTTGATCTGCAGCTATTTTAATCACCAAAACTTTGTCAGTGAGTGATGTAAAAGCCTCACGGGTATAGGTAATGCCATTAATGGTGTAGGTTGTTTTACTTATTGCATTTCCGATATTAAGCTCTCTGGAATAGTTTTTAAAATTTTGATGGCCGTCAAATGTTAACTCTAAATTTCCGACTGGCTGAAACATTTGACCATGCGATTTCTTGGTGATTATTTTGGCATTCGCTAGATTCTCAGCTGCTTTGAACTGCTTGTCGAATATGAGCTGTCGTACTTTTGGTAGTGCTTCCAATGCATCAGGATTATCATTTCGATTTGGACTACCACTCCAAACAGTACTTTCATTGAGTTGGAAAATTTCCTTCGATACATTTCCATAGACCATAGTACCGATGTTCCCGTTACCTAGTGGTAATGCATTTTCCCAAACCTCACCTGAGGGCTCATCGTACCAGAGCTTTAAGGGATCAGCTTGTTGACCAAAAACAAGAACACTTGTTATTAATAGAATTACGAGAATTAAATTTTTCATTTTAATGGTTTTGGTTGGGCACTGCTTAAGTGTTTAATAAACACATATAAATGTATGCAATTTTTCACAAATAGAAGTTTACGCTAATTTACCACTAAAATTCAGGTGCATTAGCGGGATTAACTTCGCGAAAAATAAATGCTTTACCCCATTATTTCTCCTTACTTACTACTGAAAATCAACTCATTAATGTATAATTTTTGAACATTTGATATGGTTTTTGAATACTTAATTACTATCTTAGATAGATTAAGAAGAGCCCTGGATCGGGCTGTATTCTTAAAATAGCACCAAAAACTTTTAAAATTCAAGTAAATTAAACCAATTTAATTATGAAAAAATCACTTTTAGCATTAGCTGTAGCTTTACTTACCGTAGGAGCTTATGCGCAAACTCAGTGGAAGGTTGATCCAAATCACTCCTCATTAAATTTCAATATCTCGCATTCTGGAATTAGCTTTGTCAATGGAAAATTTTTGGATTACCTAGGGACTATGGCCACAAAGGACGATACCTTGAAGGATGCCAGTTTTAATTTTACCATTCAAGCAGAAAGTATCGATACCAGTGTAGAAAATAGAGATAATCACCTTAGAAGTGCCGATTTCTTTGATGTAGAAACCTATCCTACCATCACTTTTAAAAGCACCAAAATATTGGAAACGGGTAAACCCGATCAATATTTATTGTATGGTGATCTAACAATAAAGGATGTAACCAAACCTGTTATTTTTGACCTTGTCAATGGGGGTACGGTCACAAGTGACAATGGTGTAAAGATGGGGTTAAAAGCAACAACGACCATTAATAGATTTGATTATAACATTGATTATGATCCTACTGCTGCTGGTATAGGAAAAGAAGTAAATCTTGTAGTCCATCTACAATTAGCCAAGCAATAAGAACCTCACTTTAAGATATAATTATTTAATATTAGGAACATGGCATACAAATCCATAAGAAGTATGCCATTGTATTCGTGGTAATAAAGTGAAGCTTAATTATAATGTCGGTAGTCTAGCATCATGGAGGTCGACATGTTGTCAAATCGTTTCCACTCACTTTGACTTCCATAGCGGTAATAATGTGTGTTAAAAAATTTAGGAATAGTAATAGGGATGGCTAAACGGGCATTCTCTTTAGCGTCCCTCTTTTTATAGTCTATCCATTCTAAAGATATAATGATATTGTTTTCTGTTAACCAGGATTTACCCCTAGGAAAATCATAAGAAATCCAACCTGTTTTATAATCTTGAATATCCAAAATATAGTTTTCATGATTTAAACGCTTTCCTGGCTTGTTGTCTTCCATATCATATAGGTTGATTCTCAGTTTTATTTGTTCGAACTGATTTTCGCTTATAAAGAAACGTAATGATTTCAACGTGTTTTTCCCTTTTTTTAAGTGGAACCTCCTACCAATTTCGGCACCTAAATTTTCATTTTCTTTACGGTCTATTGAAAAGTTAACTTGCTTAGCTGAATTTATCTTATCATGACCAACGGTGTGTTCGCTGATAGCATCCGAGTTTAAAATGACTTGATCTAGAACGGTAATATGTTGCTCTAGCTTGATGGTAAGTCCCCGCTTGTATAATTCCTTATTCCTTAGTGAATAGGTTTGTGGAATATAGCCGATACAGGATATTTTTAAAATATTGTGAGGATTCTTTAACTCTTCCGCACTCAGTGGAAGCTCAAAGAATCCATCTTCATCACTAACCGTTCCTTTCTTCCCACCTACAATGCCAATATTTACATAGGCAATTGGATGTTGATCCTTATCAACAATGTTTCCCTTGACACTAGATTGCCCAAGTATATATAAAGGGACCAATACTAATAATAACAATATTCTACCCTTCATAGCCTCCCCTTGCATTTTAATTTTCCGTTGCACTAGATTCTTTAATCTGGCAGTTACAATTATCAAAAATTTCATTGGCTGTATGTTCAGCACCCCAGGTTGGATATAAGTAATTCGTTCTCCCATTGGCTTGCATTGCAAAATATTTATTTGCTAATACTAAGTCTTGGCACAGGTTGTACTTCTTATTAAAAAATTTTGACATACCTTGTTGAAATAAAGCGTTTAAATATATCGGCCTTGGATTCTCTGGATATAAAGAGGTCGCCTTTTCAAATAATCCCGTCACTTTTGGTGCTAACTCTCTACCGTGTTTAATAGGGTCGGAAGAAAGTGCTGTCAGATAAACAAAACCTTTCAAGGTATATAATTCGCTTTTTTGGAGGTTTGTGACACTTTTCTTTAACACCTGGTCGAAGCTCAGCATAAATGAATTGTAAGCGTTTTGAGCTACCTCATTGTTTTTGGCATTTCTAATGACTAATAACTTGAAATATAAAAGGTAATAATGGCTACTCCAATGATCGTATTTACGAACAAGACGTTCTAGCAATTGCATGGAGGCCGTCGCGGTTTCGATGGAGTTATTCATATTTATTTTCTTCACACAATCTGTGATAACACTATCCAATTCCCGTTGTTGTACATCAGTTAATTCTTTGGCTTGTGCCATAGCAAAATGAGATACAATACATAGTATAAAAACCATTAAAATATGTCTCATTAGTCTAAAGTTATACTGATTTGTTTATTCTCCTGGTCCAGCGTTATTTTAGTTTCTTCATAGGAAGGTGGGCCAAAGGTCCCTTTGACATTCTTGCTAAAACCATAGGGCTCCTGAGGCATTCCTATAAAATTTTTATCAAGTTTTTGATTGTCATTCTCATCTAAAAAAGATGCGATGGAATACTGATGGCCTAGACACAAACCTTCGATCACCACCTGAATGTCTTTTCCATCCAGCATATCGCCCCTCTTTTGTTTAAAGGGCTTTGAAAGGAAATTTTCCTTGCTGTCGTATACAGACATATTTACCACTCCTTTAGTCTGTTGAGAAGAAAAGTTAATGGTTAAACTTGTTTGATTCTCTGCCTCACAATGATGGGTTTCTTGTGCGGTTAAAGAGAGACTTCCGAATCCCACTAATAAAAGAGTGAAATACACATACAAATTGCTGTTGTTCTTCATGTTTTTATTCTTTAAGTTATTGTTGGTTTATAATGTAATTCTCATAAATAATGCCACTTGTTATAATTGTTTCTTTATTTGTGCCATGAACTTTTTTAAAAATCTCTTGCTTTCTCACGAGCCGATTTTCCGCCGAAAGTATAGAACACTCCCAGAAAGTAAAAATTGTCAGCCGAAGGCAGAATTTTTTGCTCTGGATAAACTCCTTCTTGATTGATGTTTCCATAGTTATAATTGGCTACATTGCTAAATCCTAAGATGTTTGAGGCCGAACCATGGATAAATAAATTTTCTGAAATCAGATATGTAAAACTAAAATCCAAGCTCTGAAACGGTTTGATATAGGAACCTAAGAAACCGTTATCGTTATTTGGATTAGTGTAGGGGCGTCCACTGGTATAGTGGTAGGAAAGACCTAGGAGGCTATTTAGTGGATTTACCCATAATTGGGTGTTGACCGAGAGATTGTGTTTGGAATAAAATGTAGGATTGACTTCAAATGGGTAATTTTGATAATCCCTTTCGGAATCCAAATAAGTATAGGAAATCCGATATTCTAAGTTGTTAAAGGTTTGATTATCGGATATGAAGAAATCAATACCTCGAGCTGTGCCATATCCTCGGTTATTAAACTCACTTGGATTTCTATCATCACCGACATAGGAAAATTTAACTAATTTGGTGTACTTTTTACTAAAAGCATCTATAAAGATAATCCTGTTGTCTTTCTCCCAATAAAGGTTGATTCCGAATTGGTTCGCCTTCTCATTGGTTAGCTTGTTTTCAAAATCAAAAATAAGATCACCATTGCGCGGATTCTGATAGAAATCGCCATAATACGGAGCGATCGTTAAATTTTGAATTTTCTTGTACTCTAGTCGGAACCTAGGAGACACTACATTTTCTTCGAGCAAAGCAGAATAATCCGTTCTTAATCCAGATTTTAATATAAAATTTGGGGTGATTTTATATTTGAGATCAACAAAACTAGTATAAATGGAATTGGTAATTCCTCTATTCATTACATTAGCTGTGAAGCTAGGATCTAGGTAATCAATAAAGTAATAATTGCTATTGAATTGTAGGCCCGTGGTCAAATGGAGCTTCTCAAATAGTTCGTAATTTATTTTTGTCTTGAATTGGATGAAGTTGTCAATTACAAAAGACTCATCACTATTGGAAAATATCCCGGCGGCATCCCTTTCGTTAATGCTATACACCATTCCCGCAAAGAAATTAAGTTTGTCACTAAAACTATAGTCGAAGGTGTTGTTGCTATAAAGATTTAAATCCTTTAAAGTAGAGTTCACCTTTTGATGCTCATTAATGGCAATATCTTCTCTTAAATAATCAAAACGGGTAATATCAAAACGATTATAGGACTTAATCCTTCCATTTTTAAGATTGATGATGGGGCTTAACTCCGCAGATACTACATTAAAATCTTCATTCCACTCATATCTAGAAGGAAACAGACTCCTATAAGGGGCCAAGTTAAGATACTCAACCTTGGTGGTCAAAGCAATGGTTTCACTAAGGTTTCTGGACATGGAAGCATCCACCCCTACACTCTTTACCGAGACTTCGTATTCATCATTTATGACATTACTCTTTGTGTCCAAAAGTAATATACTTGACATCGCTCCTCCATATTCTGCACCAAACCCACCCGTTGAAAAAGAAACTCCCTCAAACAACATGGGTGAAAACCTTCCCCTACTAGGGATGCTTGGGCCAGACCCTGAGAAAGGGCGGTGTACCTGTAAATCGTT
Organism: Galbibacter sp.; assembly: GCF_035306585.1. Taxonomy (GTDB): domain Bacteria; phylum Bacteroidota; class Bacteroidia; order Flavobacteriales; family Flavobacteriaceae; genus Galbibacter. The sequence goes on along the minus strand of NZ_DATGNU010000044.1, from coordinate 65,889 downwards.
GATGAAAACCTTTGATTCATAATGATCGCCTCCTCTTACGAAAAACCTACCATCTTGAGGGTTGTTCTGCATGCCAGGATAGGATCTAATCACTGCCGCCATGACATCTCCTAAGGCATTTGGTGTGGTAATCAAATCAATCGAATTCAGCGTTGAAATATATTCCGTTTGTCGATTTCGCTTTCCTTGAACGACCACCTGCTCTAAACCAGTATCGTCGTATTGCATAATAATCTTATGGTGTTTATTTGGTGGTACATCAGGGGCCACCTTTAGGACAAAATCCTTATACCCCATATAGGTAAACCAAATTTTAATTCCAGTGTCCTTTTGTTGAGCTGAATTTAATTCAAACCTACCTGTTTTATCAGTACTGGTCCCCTCTAAAGAGTTTTCTATAAAGATATTTACTCCCTCCATTGGTTTATTATATTGATCCACAACGATTCCTTTTATTTCATTTTGTGAATGGAGTAGCGTAGGTAAAATACAGATAAAGACAAGTAAGCCTAACCAAGTGTTCTTATGCATTTTGGAAACTTATAAATGTTTTGAAATTGTCTTGAGAAATTGGAAATACCGTAAAACTTATTCGGTTGAATAAATAGTGATCTTCATCGATTTTAAAAACACTATAGGTACCTTTTTTAAAGTCTACTTTGGTTAAAGAATTTACATTCAAAGAAATATTTTCCGCAGCAAGTATTTCTTTGGGAAGGTATTTATGAATGTAAAACCAGGACTCCCACTGATCATAGAATTTTTCAATATAATGTTCGAAAAATTCGTAGAGTTTTTTAGTGGTGTCTTCTGTAAAGGCCTCCATCTCTTTGGTCTTATCCTTTTTTATTTGGTCGAAAAATTTAATATGAGGAACCATGCCATTTTCGGAATAATAAGCCACAAAAGGAACAATAGGAACATTCATGAAATAGGCGATTTTAGAGAGTCCTGTCCTAGAACTAATGGTACTACTTAAAAATGGAATCTCAATGGTTTTCTCTTTGTTATACACTCCTTTATAGCCAGAATTCCCATCGATATAAGCAAAGAGCGAAAATCCATTCTTAATTAACTGCATCATTTCTAGAGCAGTATTAGACTTTTCGACGTTTATGACCTTTAACTCATTGTCCAACCCAAAGGCATTTTTGAATTTTTCGTTAATAGCCAGTATGGTGGATGCTTGGTTTTTATAGGTGCTTTCATCCACCACTAAGGCGATATTTTTGACCCCATTTAGGATTAATAAGCTTATGGAAGCTTTGCAGAAACCAAGGTGACAGGTGATGTATATTTTGGGTTGGTCTACCTGTTTAAAGAGGGCATTTTCTTTTGTGGTGGAAAGTTTGTTGGATATTTTGTGTAGATCTGTGAGGTCAAATTCCCGTAATCTCATGGTGGTTATTATTTTAATATATATATCCCAATGATCTTCTCTAGGAACCTGTGGCATAAAGCGGCTTAGACTCGCGGACATAAAATTAAAGTCTTTCATCTGATTGGACTCTTTCTTTTGAATCTCTTTTTCTAATACCTTGGCAGCGATTGAATTGCGTATCTCAGATTGGCTCTTAGAAAGAATGTTATTGTTATAGGTAATTTCCATGGTTTAATTAATGTATTTTACAATTTGCGCAATAGCTTTATGATTGTTGTTTAAGGTGAAATGACCGTGATTCTCATAGGAGTGAAGGGTATAGTTTTCATATACATGGGAACATTTATCACGATAATCAGATCGGATCAACGGATCTTTAGTACCAACTAAAATTAACGGTTCAACACCTTGAACCTTATGTTTTTTGTTACGTTCTAGGTGTTGGATCTGTTGAAGTAAAGTCTTGTTTAGGCCATTGTTCTTTAAATAAGAAAAGAACATAAGGGTCAAAAATGGATTCTCTTCTCGTTCCTTTTCTGTATAACTAAAATCAGTAAGGTATTTAGAGAAATCAAATAATTTATTTTGGTTTAAGGTCTCTTTGAGAATGTCATAGAATGTACAATCGAAGGAATCGGAATATGGAATACTTCCAATGAGAATTATTTTTTTAGAGGATGCGTATAACTGGGTGAATTTTGAGGCGAGATTTCCACCATAACTTGCACCAATGCATATGCTCTCCTTTGGAGGGAGTTGCGCATATTCCTGGTAAAAATAAGAAGCTAATTCCTCAAAACTCTCGCAGGACATATGAGCGGATTTACGATAGCCTGGATAGTCCGTAAAGACAAGCTCAAATTGGTTTAAGTGGTCTTGAATTTGAAGATCTCTCAACCAATACTCAGAGGTCATTCCCAAGGGATTGAAAAAAATGAGTCTGATTTCCCCTGAAGGATTATATAAATCAGTGATCATTCTCATTTATCAATGGCATTTAAGAGTTCAAAGATGATTTCACATGCTATTTGTTTATTGATTTCCTGCTCTGGCGTATCGGTGTATAGCTCAACAATATCGACCCCTATAATCGCTTTGTTCTTTAAGGTGGTCCACAGTAGTTCTTTACATTGATCGACGCTTAATCCATTGATTACAGGAGTCGTAGTGCCCTTAAAATATACAGGGTCAAGAATGTCAAAATCAAAAGTGATATAGTACTTTTTGTCTTTTGGCAATTCCTCGAATGGATGCTTGTTTTTGATTAATTCGACCAGTTTATGAGCCCAATATATAGAACGGTTTTTATTACTTTTTTGACTAAAATTCACCAATCCTCTAATACCAAATTGATAGGCGTGTTTGAGTCCAAATGCAAAACACTTACTCATAAAGTTTCCGTGATGATGCACCTCATGATGATGCTTTATTTTATCGTAAGTAGAACTATAAGTGTCGGTGTGCGCATCAAAGTGAAGTACACATAGGTCGTTTCCATATTTTTCAATTGCTGCCTTGATCACGGGAGCGGACATGGAATGATCTCCACCTATAAAAAACGGGATGATTTTGTCTTGGTCAAATAGTTTCTTAGATAGTTGGTAGGTTTTCTCATACATAAAATTGGGAGATTCTTTGGAATCAAAAAACACATTCCCTAGATCGAATAGCCGTTTATTTTTAATAAGTTCAAGCAAGTGAGAATATCTTTCTTTTTCTCCTAAAGCGTTGGTTTCAAATACAGCCTCTGGGCCTAAGTTGATGTTGTATTTGTTTGAGAAGGCCCTTAAAGAATTGGGAAATTCACTTGAAGAATGATTAGATCGATTCCCTACTCCCAATGGGACTCCAATAAACCCAATTGGCTTTGAGGTGTAATGGGATGTTTTTGATTCTAATAAATAGGGTAAATTAAACAAATGAGGCGTATAAGGCTTTATTGCCGTAATGGCTATGTCAAAAGCGTTGTCTTTTATCAAATATTTTTTATGGGTCAGGGTGTCCAAAATTCCGGATAGATCTACTGCTATATCAGGAAACTGTTGCAATAATTCGTGCATACTTTTTGGGCGCTGTAGAAATTCAGTGATTTCGATGATTTTATCGCCAACCAATAGTTTTTCACCCGTTACGGTATTCACTATTTTATGTTGATCTTCTTTATCAATTAGCACGTATGGATTTATTTGATATACTGAGCTCATATGGAAAAATATGTTTTTGCCGTTTTTACTATTCTCAAAGTGAATTTTACGATGACTCTGATTATGATATAGGCGATTAAAATATTATAGATGTTATCACTAATTCCACATAAGGAAAAGTCGATATTTTGAAAACTGAAATTAGCGGCGCTACGGATAATTCGCGTCATTAAAATATAAATTAAATAGAGCAAGAACAGGTTTGTAGTACTCTTGGCTAACGTATAGATAATTAGAGGAATATTTCTAGTTTTAAGTTGTTTTCGCTCGTTCTCTGGCAAGAATATAGGGAGTCTTAAATAGGTTTTTGCAAAGTACTTTAACAAATTACCAGATTGCCTTCCCAAGTTAGATAAATTGAAGAAGTCGCTATAGCACCAATAACCATCGAATTTAAAAAACGGAAATAAGTTCACCAGCATGGTTAGTGCGTTGGCTACAAAGATCGTATAGAGCGTTTGGGTAGCCATGGAATTTGGATGGAGTTCTAAACTGCTGTAATAGGCTGCAAACAAGAAGATTCCAAGGATGCTTTGAATAAATATTCCCGCTAAGTTTACAATCATCCTTTTTTCTTTGCTCAGCGACCAAATTGCGGTGACATCTGCAAAAAACACTGGGAAAATACTATAAAAACCAAAACCTATGGATTTGGACTTAACACCAAACTTCAAGGATGATGCTGCATGTCCAAGTTCGTGAAATATCATGATAAAAAACAAAGACAAATATGCCAACCCACTACTAAGTAAAGATGTTTCACATTGTTGAAACTCGATGGCGGGATTATTGAGTTTAAATAATACCATTACATTGAAGACTAATAGTGGGAGAATTAAGATCCAGAAAAGGGTGGGGGTAAATAAGAACTTAATGGGTTTAATTATATTTTTATACTGCGAATAGGAAAGTATTTCCTTTTTGAACCAAAAGGCACTGGTTTTATTTCTGTTTAAAGAATGTTCTTTTAGGAACAAGGGCGATATGTTCTTGTCAATGATATACTGGACTTCTTTAGCAGTGGTTTCAATGTCAAATTCTTCACCGATCGTTTGGGCAATTTTCTCATAAGAATCCCCATTTTTTATACCAGAGAGAATACCATAGGTAATTGCATTGATATCGTAAAAAATACCATTGATAGACAGGGTATACCGGTCTCCCATTTGTTGAATACTAAACTGCGCCTTGTTTTTTCCGCTTTCCATTTGTTCTTAGATAATGTCTTATTAAAAAACTTCCAATAATTGCAGGCAGGATCCAATTGAGGATCCTGAAATAAAATATATTATTCACTACCACAAAGGCAGTGGACATCGCGATATAACTTCCTATCATTTTACCAATATGCAAGGAGATCCTTTTGTTTATTGTTATTTTTCCACTTTGTTTTATGATTATCCTATAATCTACCAGATAAGCATTTGCGGTGCCCAGCAGACCAAAAAAGATCAGTATGATACCACTTGTAATACGACCTTTGTAGAGTAGGTAAAGCGCATAGAGGATCATTACTACAGCGGTAACAATCATGGTTAATGCTAATATTTTGAGCTGCTTTTTATTTATTTTAAAAGCAAAGAATCCACCAAGGAGAAAGTACAAAGTCAAAATACCAATGGTGAATAAAAAAAGATTATAATGATTGGGAGAACTAGCTATAATTAGGGAGAAGATGGTTCCTAAAAAACCAGTCATAAAATATAATTTACCGATACGCTTATGTAGGGCATTGCCTTTTTTTAGCAACAGAACCAGCGCGCCACTGAGCAGCGCTAGGCTTCCAAAAACAATATGAATAGTAATTAAGATATTTATCATCAGATGCTGTTTACTTATGGTTAAAATAGGAGCCTTAATTGTGGTTAAATTAAGACCCCTAATAATTTTGAGATCTTAAAGTGCTTTAAGCTCAAGATTTACATCAGCCTCATTACCTGAACATCTTTTCGCATCAAGTGCAAATACTGAAGTTTCAAATCTGTCTTCTAATTCAACGATAGAAATAGAAGAAACTAAATTGGATGTTTTCATTTTAAAAAAATTAAAAGGTTAAACATTAGGTAGTCTCTTTATCGAGATTACCCGATTAAATAGCCTAGTGGCTGGTAATGTGTGGTGTGGACCTTACACTGAAAGCGTAACATCCGCACGGTTGTTGTTACACCTATCAAGGTCTAACGATAACACAGATGTTTCGAATCTTTCTTCTAACTCAACGATGGAGATAGAAGACAATAATTCTTGATTTTTCATCTATACATGAATTTTGGTTAAAAAATAAAGGTATATCTCTAAGGAGACTTTTAAGGCTATGCGCTCATTTGAAAATGAGGCATTGTTCTCTACCTCCGTGAAGAGGTAAAGGGATCATAATTTTTATAGTTTATCCATAATGTTTTGCGCACTACACCAAAAGGAATGTTCATTTTCCTCTTGTAGATGATCGTACTTGTGATGGCTAAAATGATAGTCAAGGCCCTTATTAAATTAGCGATCCATCCTCCAAAGGCATTGTCCGAGACAGCGTACATACTCCATGATAAATTCATAAAAAAATGTAAAGCGATAGGAACCCAAAGATTATAACTCCATTCTACGTAGAGCCAAGCAAACAAACCAGCACCTAAGAAGGTGGTTAAGAAAATCCCTAATAAATCTAAAGGAAGGTCGCTTTGGTATGCGTGTAAACTAGCAAATAATATGGCACCTATGATCAGGGATGGGAAAAACCCAAGCCCACTTTTTCTAAATAATTGCCCAAAGAAAAATCCTCGATAATAGAGTTCTTCAAAGAAAGCCGCAAATAGGCAACTGATTATGAAATCCTTTAATGTTATATGGACCTGGAAGTCGTTGAGAATTCCAAAGCCAAGAAGCATTGGCAAAGAAAAACCCAAGGCAACGCATAGGCCTTTTATAAAATTTCCCTGTAATCCCAGTGGTTTAAAAACGGTTTTGTGGTTGGTGATAAATACAAAAAGAAATACGGGAAGTCCTACTACTATATAGGTTAGAAAAAAACTGAACATTTCTACCTTGAAAATAGCATCTATGTATTTGTAGATCGTTGCAAAGAATACTTTATCCAGGATAAAATAGAAGCAAAAACTACAAAATAACAAAATGATATATTGATATTTAATGGATTTCAACATCTTTATTTGTGGTGACTACTCGCTGTCATTTAAGGCAACTATTGCTAAATTGGCCAATGAATTTACATTGATAAAGGTTTCTTCATTAAAGTCTGTGGGAGGGATATCATATTTCTCTGATAGAATGGTTGCAACCTCTAAAATAACTAGAGAATCTTCGATGATTCCGCTTTCAGGGTCCTCTTCAGTGCCAAAGAAACTTTGATCATCTTTGATATCTTTCGGACTTATATCAAGACGAAGTACATCGATTAATACCTTTTTAATTTCTGTTTTGATTGAAGCTAAATTGTTTTCCATAATTTTTAAATATTAATTCCGTTTTTAATTAGTATACTAGACATATTACCTCCAAAAGCAAAGGAGTTGGAGATGGCATATTCGAAATGTTTTTCGATTGTTCTATCCAGGATTGCTATCGTATCTGGATGTTCTATAAAATCCTTTTGATCGACATTTATATTGGGTGGGATAAAGTGTTGGTTCATCCCCAGGATAGTAGTGGCTAATTCTATGGAGCCAGCGGCTCCTAGACAGTGTCCCAACATACTCTTGGTGGAACTCACATAGAGAGGTTCTTTGGAATTGCGCTTTTGAGCTAATAAAGCGATGCCTTTTAGTTCACTAGAATCATTGACTTTAGTGGCTGTTCCATGCGCATTGACGTAATCGAGCTGATCCGGGTGAATCGAAGCTTTGTCTAAAGTATTTTTCATACATTGATAGACGGAGCTGCCGTCAGACTTCATAGATGTAGGGTGATACCCTTCATTAAAAAAATGGTACGATAGGACCTCTGCAAAGATGTGCTTGTCAGCTTTCTTTGCAGATTCTAGATCTTCTAAGACGAAAAAGGCGGATGAATCCCCTAACATTAATCCATCTCTGCTCTTTGAAAATGGTTTACAGTTGGTGGTCGATAAAGCTTGTAGACAATTAAAACCTGTAAAGGCTAATTCTGTAAAGATATCCACTCCACCTGCAATAACTTTGGATACTTTTCCAGAGCGTAACATGTCAAGACCTCTTCCAACGGCATTTGTACTTGCGGAACATGCCGTAGAGATGGTACACAGGGGGCCGTTAATACCAAAGTGAGCAGCAATATCTCCAGTAATAGTGTGCGCAGAGTTAGAAGATAGTGCTAATAATTCATCAGAAATCTCATGACCTAGTACATATTGTTTAAAGAATTCGGAAAATGTATGACTCGCACCGATGGATGTTCCTATTACCAATGCTGCTTTGGAAATTTCCTCCTTGCTTAGTTTGGCATCCTGCAGCGCCTGGGTTATACTATGGATCCCACAGCTGATTTGAAGTGTTTTATCATCCTCAGCAATGGTTTCCAATACCTCTTTATCTAAAACACAAGCATTGGTGTTTCGGTAAATAGAATGTTGGGTATCAAATAATGTGATCGGTTTCATTCCAGATCGCCCTTGTTTAATTCCCTTGGCGTGGCTCTGGGTATCAGTTCCTAAAGCACTCAGTACTCCCATTCCAGTAATTACTATTCTCCTTTTTTTCATTTCGAATTGATTTATCCAGATATTCCACCATCTACAATAAGTTCTTGTCCAGTCATATATTCCGGTGAAGTTGATCCGAGAAAGAACACCACACTAGCAACTTCATCGGCATATCCCATCCGTTTGTATATGCTATTTTCAATTCGGAGCTTGTAGTATTTTTCAGGGATATTCTGTACACTTTCAGTTTCTATAAAACCAGGAGCTACGGAATTTATGATGATTCCCATGGATCCAATCTCTTTTAGTACGGATTTCGAAAAGGCATTCACTGCGGCTTTGGCTGCTGCATATGGAGCGTGTCCTGGATTTCCTTTTAAACCTGAAATGGAGGTGATGTTGACAATTCTTCCTTTCTTTTTTTTGATAAACACAGGAAGGATTTCACGAACAGTGTTCACCACAGATTTTAGGTTTAGCTCCATGATTTCCCAGAAGTACTCATTACTACAGAACAAAAATGGAGCTGTTTTTCCGTGCCCACCAGTGTTGTTCACAAGTACATCAATTGCAGTGAATTCAGTTTTATTTTCTTTAAAGAGCTTCTTTACCTCCTGTGCACTGGACATATCACATTGGAATGCGACCGCCTCTGGGCAATTACATTTATTTTTGATGGTGGCCACTAATTCATCAGCGGCATTCTTATTTGATTTGTAAGTGAAATACACTTTATAACCGTTTTCGGCAAATTTTATGCAAATTGCTTTTCCGATTCCTCTTGAACCTCCAGAAACAAAAACAGTTTTATGATCGTTGGTCATTTCTCATTGATTTTAGCATTAATAATGTATTGCTGCCGCCTACAGAAAAGGTGTGCGTAATACTTGTAAATTCTTCCTTGGGGTTGAAAGGCACTAAACAGATATTTTTAGGGGGCTCGCCAAGTACAACGGCCTCTTTTAAAACATTCGCCAATCGTCCTTTAGTGTGGGCTAATAGGGTGGAGACTAAGGTGCAATTATTCGATCCAGATAACCCTTCTCCAATGGACGCTTTAACGTTTCCATAAGTAAACTCAAAAGAAAGTTTTGACAGCGCCTTCCATTCGTAGGATTGTATGTGCCAAGGCAGACAAGCAGATCCGTAGAATAATAACGGATCTTTGTCTTTTATTTGGTTTTCATTCAAAAGTTCGTTCAAATTATGTCGGAGTGAATCGGTGCATCTTTCAAATATGACTTTGCTTGAACGCTGATCTCTGAATTGTTTGTAATCGACAATTTCAGCATATATTTTGGCGCCTCTTTTCTTGGCAGATTCTAAAGATTCGATAACCACAAACGATGCAGCCTCGCTAAAAATCGACTGATCCTTTTGGGTATCATTGATCAAATGCTCGTACGTAGGGGTTCCATTTGGAGAAACTAATCGTGCTTTCTTATCAGCTAGTAATACATTTAATTCCGTAATTTCATCTACTCCTCCACACAGGACTATATCCGTGTGGTCATTGTTGATTAGATCAACACCATAGATGACACTTTCCTCACCATACACAAGAGAACCTGGCCCTTTAAGCCCTAATATTCTCGAAATATCACCAAGGATACTATTGGATGTTGCTTTAGAAAAATTAAACGGACTTACTCGATCAGGCCCCTTTTTGTACAATTTAGATAAATAGGATTGTATGGCAGTACTCGCGCCTAGAGTTGTGGTAATTACAAGACCCGCCTTTTGAGTAAGTTCTATATCTTCAGCTAACCCGGCATCTTTTAAAGCGTTCATGCAAGCCAATAGCCCTATACTCGAATATCTATTAGGAAAGGGTGGTCTTAGAGAATCAATCTGTTTTAAAATATCAAACTCAGGAATCGCGCCAAAGTAATGCGGCCCCAAATGCTCTAATTCCCAGTCCTCTTTCTTGGAATAAGCTAGTTTGTTGTCAAAATTAGATTCAAAATCTTGATTGGACAATCCGAAAGGACTTACAATACCCCATCCCGATATAACAATTCTTTTATACATTTTAAGAGAGTACTAATTCACTGTGACAAACCAATTTACCGTCCAAGTGTATCTGACAGTCGAACACGAAAAAGGTCATCATCTGATGTTTAAATTTTGCTAATATTTCAATAGACTGATCCGGTTTTACCTCTTTTGAGAACGAGGCATTTTTAACCTTTACAGCTCTTCCCATTATCATTGGAAATCCAGGGGTGGTTTCAGCAGAAATCCGTAAATACAATCCGCAGGTTTGAAACATGCTCTCTAGAAGAATAACTCCAGGAGTAATTGGATTTCCCTTAAAATGACCTTGGTAAAAAAAAGCCTTCTCATTAAAGGTGGTAGTAGCTTTTATCCATTTTCCAGGTTCAAATTCAGTGATCTGATCCACCAGTGACATGGGCTTATCATGTGGAAGAATATCCTCTGGTTTAGGAAACGTTTTGGTAGTTCGCATAATCAATTGCTTTTTTTAACATAATTTCTTTAATCAAAATAGTTTTCGGTTGGCCTTGATAACAAAGCACACAATGATAATCATGATGAATCTGGAGATACTCCGTTTTTATATTGTTCAACTCAAGGTGCTCTGGTTGAAAGTTTCCAAGACGTTGTCCCTTTAATTTTAAAACAGCCTCCAACCGACACCAATGGACTAATTGAGTAATGTTGAACGACTTCCCATAGCGTTCATTGGCAAACTCAAAGCATTTCATCGGTAGGGGACGCTTAAATTCAATATCAATACCCACAGGTTGATCTGAAATTGCACAGATAACGACATCCTTGGAATGTGAGATGCTAATATGGAATGATCCTCCCACAATTATAGGTTTGCGATGATGATCGTATTTAAGTTGTAACTGTGGTTGATCCTTTACCAAATAGTTAAATAGAATCCTGGAGAGTTTCTCAGAATAGGAGCCCTGTAGCGCTGTTTGACTATGGCCATAGAAGACCATTACCGTATCCTTATTTAGAAAAGGTAAATTTCTCATGGTGGTCGTTTATAATTAAAGATTGCATTACAGAAGGGCTAAATCGTTCTTTCAATCGATCTCTGAAATGAACTCCACTGTCGTTATTATTTCGTTTGTTTCTAATTAAACCAAGTTGTAATTTCTCGGTTTGATCACTATAAATATTCACCTTTAACAGGCCCGGTATTTCGTCAAAGAGAATGTCTTCGATTTGGAAACGCCATAGCGAACCCGCAGCCCTAAAAAAATCCGTTTCCCGGCCGAGAATATAATAATCTTGCTGTTGCTTGTACACGATATCCCTAGTCTCCAATCCAAGTGTTTTCTTATGGCAGTGCTGGTGGTCTATCAGGTAACCTGTATATACTGAAGGAGTGTTAATATGAAGATAGCAACTTACTTTTCCTTGGTAATTTCCAATTGCCTTACCCGTAGCTAATTGCACATTTTCCAATGGTGCACCTATATAATTTGGTTGGAAGTTATGGATTTGATCATAAGCTATGGTATAGGTGGATACGCGAGGTCCAGCTTCAGTTATGCCATAGGTTTTATAATAATATGCGCAAGTGAATTGCCGTGTAAACTTTACAAAACAGTTTTTACTTAGATACCCACCGCCAATAGCTACAAACTTCAACGGGTCACAATTTATATGGCTCTGGTAGGCGCTTAAAACACGAACAAGCGTAGGGGTTATAAAGAAATTTGTCGGCTGATGTTTTTTAAGGACTTCATTGAGGTAAAGTGGGATAAAGCGATTGGGAGCTAGAATAATATCCGCTCCAGCGATCAAATGAGATAAAAACTGTCCAATTAAACTATAGGAATAATATATGGGCAAGCAGATTAATGTACGATCCTTTTCATTAATTCCTAATGCTGTTATATTTGATTTTATATTCTGAAGAACCCCAGATTCCCTACATTTAATTATTTTTTTGGAACCAGTTGAACCGGAACTTGTCAGTAAAAGAGAACAATTTTCAACCATGGAAGTATCCAGTTGAGATTCGTTGATTCTCAGTTCTCCGAAGGGTGTTTTATAGGTTCGCAAATGGCTATCGGAAACACTTAAAAGACTTTGTCTTTGACCAATAATGGCAAAATAAGGTATTTCTTTTAACAGGTTTGGTTGGTTTTTAGACACTTCAAGAATTAGAGGAATTCCTTTTTGTTCCAAAACAAAAAGAAACAACACCACTAGATCCAAGGAATTCTCATAAAAGTCGAAGACAACTATTTTTTGCTCGAAATTTACATTGCGAAAGGTTTGTTTGAGTTGAGCGATCGCAGTGGAGACCTCTTGATAATTTAGGGTTTTATGCTCCTTTACATCTACAATTGATGACGATTTAAAATGGTTCAGGGCATATTTTATTTCACGAATTAAACCCATCTTAAGACAGCTCGTTTAGTTCCATAAACTTAGACATGAACCTTTGAAAGGATTCTTCGAAATCTTGATCTTCTACTTGATTTTTATGCTCGGTTAGATAGCTATAATCCTGTCTTAAATTATTGGATAACCCAAGTCCAAAGGGAATGTTTTTCTCGATCATAAATCTCAGAAATACAATTTCATAGGATTTTTGATGCGCTACAATGGGGTCCATCATTTCTTTATAAGTATGGAGAAGCTCTATTTTCTTTAATGGATTTAGTGCAATTTTAGCCTTGTATGCAGTCGCAACGGCCGAATAAGCTTGTAAAAGGGGAGTGGTTTTTTCTCTGGATTCGAGTTCCTTTATGAATTTTTTAATTTCCTTTTTGTTTCCTTCTCTACAGTTTGAAACCAGTCGTCTTATAGTATTCATGTTTTGGGGCTAAGGTTATCAAATGTAATCAATAACCTAAATTTTATAGTGTGTTACTTGTTAAAGAAATTGTTAATAAAAAGAACCCTTAAAGTTAATATCAGATTATTACTACAATTAGGGTGCTTTGAAATTTCACAACGAATAGGACAATATAATATTGTGTATTAGTGCAAAAAATATGTAAATTTCTTATATTATGGTACTATAATACGAAAATATATTTAATTTTTATGAAAATTTAAATAAATAATTAAACAATTCTTACAAGTGTCGTAATTATTAATCTTAGAAGTAAGTTGAAATTCTGGGGTGTTTGCTGCCTTGGGATGATCTTTTTTTGAAAGAAAAAAGCTATTAAAAAGGTTTTTTCAATAAACCTTAATAACAGCTTTTATTAGCATACTAAACTAACTAACTATAATAATGTTGTATGTAAAATCGTATTAATTTGTTTCTGCAATACTGTATATTGCAAAACCATTCGCAGGAACTTCTAATTGGCTCATGCCTTGTTCATCCACAGTGGCAACAAAGGAGGTGTTGTTACTGTAGTCTAATAATACGCGCTGTTTCCAATTTGTTGACACGGAACGTCTTTTAACAGTGTCCGAATGGTTGATATACAAAATTAGCCCAGGGTTGTTTTCATCTCCATCTCTTCTCATAATGTATTCATCACTGTCTACATAAAGGATATGGGTTTGTCCAACTGCTAAGCTGTTGTGTATTTTAATTAATTGTTTAATGGGGGTCTTAAAGTCTTGGTTTTCGTAATCCGAATAAAAAATAGTAGGATAACCAGGATGTGTTAAGATGTACGCATAAGCCTTTAATTTATTTTCAGGGGCTATGTTATTATCCTCATTGGTATCTTTCTCAGTATCGTGATTTGCAGTAAAGGTCACCGCTTTTTCTGGGTGCGTCTGCCATAACATGTCTTTATCCAAATAGGTCAGATCATTAAATCGATCGAGTGCTTCTTCCAGTTTATAAAAGGTAGAAAAATCAAAAACTCCGCTGCCAGTTTCATCCACAAATTTGGATAAAACAGTGGCGTTTCCGTCCCATAATTCACTTACTGAAAATCCACCAACCTCCTCGAGCCATGCTTTCACTACCCATGGTTCATATCCCAGCACATAGTCAAATCTCCAACCATCAAATCCCATGACATTTTTATAATATTTTGCCACAGAATTTTCAGATTTCCACAACCAATTCTGAACATAGGCTTGATTGTGATCTAAATTGGTTTCCTCATAAAACAAACTTCCATCATCATAGTTACTGGTACTATTTGGGTAGAAATTCTCATAGGTTCTGTTAAACATTCCAGAGGCGTTCCCATGAGTTTGATCAAATAAGGTATAGGTGTTTTTCTCGCGATACGGATTGTACTCTTGACCGCCACCCGAATTATGATTGATAACAATATCTGCGATAACCTCTAGACCCAATTCATGCGCCGTAGCAATTAAGGCTTCAAGTTCTTTTCTACTCCCGAATCGAGTAATCACAGTTCCATGTTGATTGTACTCTCCAAAATCAAAGTAATCTGAAGGGTCATAACCCATAGAATAACCACCTGATTGCCCTTTGGTAGCCACCGGTAACCATATTCTGTCTACTCCGCTCTTACGCCAATCCTTAAGATGGTCGGTTATAATGTTCCACCATTGCCCTCGGGGTTCAACGTCCCAATAGAAACTTTGCATCATCACCCCTTGTTCACTGTTATATGTCTCTAATGAAATTGGGGTGACCACTACATCCACTGGTGGAGGGTCTACCTCTGGCTCCTTCTCTAGCGAGTCATCACTTGAACAACCAATACTTAGCAGTGTAAGTAGAATGCTTAAAAAGTGTATTGCTTTCATACGTTGTTTTTAGCTTGGAAAATAAAAGCCTGATACATTACTTTTTGTACCAGGCTTCATTTATGTGGTTTATTATTGTTGCGGTATTAAAATATATCGTCCATCAAGATCATTAAACCATACATTGTACGTTCCCGCAGCTACTGGAATATTTGGATCATTATCGTTGAATCCTTGACCGCTTAGCGGTGTAGAAGCTCCCCAGCTGTTAGTCCAATCATCGTCCGCTCTGAATTTAACTTCCCCTTCGGAAAGCTCAATACCTTCTATTACCCATATATGCGGGTCAAAGGTGGTCGGTGTCATTTCTTGGTCTGCATCCCATCCATCAGCTGTGGCATCACCGATAAGTCCAATGGTTGTATAGGTAGGTGCCGTAGAAATATCCACTGCATCAAAGGTATAACTCATATCTTCCTTGTTAAGTGTTAGGCTATAGTAACCGTCCGCATTAACAGGGAATGCCGAAGGATCTGATCCTAAAAGATCACTATTGCTAAGAGCGGTGCCATCCAGACCCCACTGTGGTTGCCATTCACCTAATACTTCAAGAATTTTAAATCCTTCCGTATCTGCAGTTCCTGCAAATCTACCAGTGAAACTAAATACTTGATCGTTTTCTCCATCTCTGAACAATGGTGTATTGCTATTGTTTGGATTCCAACCTGCGGCAGTAACATCACCAACAAGATACATCTGTGGCTTCATTTCTACGCCTCCCTCGCTAGCCTCAGTAAGTACTACTGGAAGCGCGATCACAGCGGATAGTTGTTCAGTATCTCCACCAGTATCTCCTATATACGCTTTTACTCTAAAGTATAATGAACCTGTATTAGGAGCTTCTGTGTCAGGGTCGTTATCTAATCCAGCCTGCCCTGCTAATTTTAATAGATAACTTACTGTAACTCCATAATTATTAACAGTTAGATCACCTGCTACGACTTCTTCCGCCTCAAAAGCCTCTGTAGTAGAAGCCTGTAGTTCGTATTTAACTGGAGATGGGACTCCGAAATCGGTCTTGTTCCATACAAAACGTTCTGCTAGATTATCTCCATTAGCTGCATTTAGAGGATACGTCTCCAAGAAGGTGTTCTCAAAGGCGATCCCTTCTGGGTTTGGCCTTGCCACAAATGTGAAATCATCGTCCTCGGAACATGCGTTAAAACCTAGGACAGAAAGTAGGGCGACGAATATAAATATTGTTTTTTTCATCAGTTTAATTTTAGTATTAGTAACCAGTATTTTGAGTTAGATTAGAGTTGATAGAGAGTATATTTGATGGTAATGGGAATAGGACTCTGTAACTATCTACAGAAGTTCCATTTTTAACGCCACCTTTAAAAGGCCATAAATAACTTGCTCCAGTAAAATATCCGTAACGGATTAGATCAGTTCGACGTTGACCTTCCCAATACAACTCTCTTGCACGCTCATCAAGAATAAAACCTAATGTAAGATCACTTACTGAGATGTTTCCACTTGAATTTCCGTAAGCTCTTGTACGTAATTGGTTAATTAAACCAGCAGCTGTATTAACATCGCCTCCAGCACCACCTCTTAGCACAGCCTCAGCATAGGTAAGGTAAATTTCAGCCAGCCGAATTAACGGTAAGTCAGTATCGGTAAATTCACCACCTGTATCACTTCCTGCATTTCCTTGTGAGTCTACATTCTTGAATTTAGAAACGGCATAACCATCTGTAAAGGTATTCGCAATAGTATTGATCTCATAGGTTTGACCATCGGTATGAAACATTGCTCTACCATCGTTCCAAGCCACTGGATATCCATCGGCATCGCGATCACTAACTGAGCTGTCAAATTTACTTACTAATGCACTGGTGGTACGGGTACCGCCCCATCCACCGTTCACTCCGTAGACTGCTGGGTCCATGCTTCCACCGATGGCTGCGTGAATCAAGAATGTTGTTCCACCATAAGTACGTGATTGGTTTCCATCGAAGTTAAGTGCAAAAATGAATTCGTTTTGTGCTCCGTTGGAATTGTTATCTGCTAGAAATAATTCATCATAAGCACTGCCACTTTGATTTGCATCGGTGGTGTTAATGCTATAAGAAGATTGAATTACTTTGTTGGCATAGGTAATCGCTTCTGTATAGAGTTGCTCACCTGTCCAAACTTCTGCATTTAAATACAATTTAGATAGTAATGCCCAAGCAGCCACACGATCAACTCTACCGTACTCGTTCGCTTGACTTTCTTTTAGTAGATCTTGAATCTCTAAAAGCTCCGCTTCTACAAATTGGAAAATTTCAGTTCTTGTATTCTGTACTGGTAAATCAGTTGAAACGGCCGTTACTAAAGGCACATCACCATAAAAATCAATCAAGTTGAAATAAGCGAATGCACGAAGAAAACGGGCTTCCCCGATATAAGTCGCTACTTCTGTATTTTCAGTGAGTTGCGCTGCATTTTCGATAAAGGAGTTACAGAAAGAAACTTCCTGAGCTAAACGATAATACATCGCAGCACTAAAGTCATTGGAAGCATCCCAATTCATTTCATGAAGATTAGGAAGTCCTGGATCTCCCCAACCCACTACGGCATTATCAGTAGTCAGTTCGTTGAGGTTGAACAGCATACGGCTGTACTGAGAGGTTCCCTCATCAATCCCTGTAATATCAGGCTGTCCTGCAGGTCCTGCCTGACCTGTCAATGCCAATGAAGCATATAACTTGGCTAGCGCACCTTTGGCATCCTCAGCAGTGGCAAACACATTTTCTTCTGTAAAGCTATCTGGATCAATGGTTGGATCGACATTTAGATCGTCATGACAGCTTGTAAAAACGGCGCCTGTAATGACTAGGCTTAATATTATCTTATATGTTTTTTTCATGTTGTCTTTTTTTAAAAATCTAGGTTAACTCCAAATACAAACGATCTTGGTCTTGGGTAAAAATTGTTGTCAATACCACCGTATATTTCAGGATCTAAACCGTCATAATCAGTGATGGTAAGTACATTTTGAACCGAACCATAAAGGCGTACACTCAAATCATCATCGATAAAATCTCTAAGAGTGTATCCCAGGGTGATGTTATCTACTTTAAAGAAAGAAGCATCTTGTACATAATAGTCACTTTGTAGATTTACCTCAGTTAGGGTGTTAAATCCAGTGTTGAAATAATCTGTGTGTAAGTTTGTAAGGATGCTATTTTCTCTTGATCGCAATCCGTAGGTTTTACTAGATGCCATGTTGTTGTAGGCATAATTTCCAAGGTTTGCCCTAGTGGCTACAGATAAATCCCAGTTTTTGTAGTTAACACTGGTATTGAAGCCCATAATGATATCAGCAAATGGATCTTTGTAAAGGTAACGGTCTGCATTGTTAATTTGATTGTCTCCGTTTCTATCTACAACTGCACCTTCAATTGGGCGATTTTGATCATCATAAACTTGCTTGTACACCCAGAAACTATATGGAGCATATCCTTCCTTGTGTAGTTGGATGCTGTTTCCAGTTCCTCCATTGATTCCACCAACTTCTACCTCATCAGGAAGATTGGTTAGCTCGTTGTCATTAAAGGAAATGTTATAACCTACATTCCAAGTAAAATCTTCGGTCTGTACTGGAGTAGCATTTATTTCAAACTCAATACCTTTGTTCTCCATATCTCCAATGTTCTTATCGATGGCATTAGAGAAGTTGGTAAATGGATCCACAGTAACTAGACTAATAAGGTCTTCTGTTTTTTTAATGTATGCGTTCACCGATCCTGAGATTCGATTGTTAAATAAACCAAAGTCAATTCCAGCATTTAAAGTATTTCCAACTTCCCATCGTAGGTTCTCATTATAAGCCTCTGGACGGTAGGTTTGGTAGAATCCACTTCCTAATTGATAATTGGCGTTGGATTGGCTTTGCGTGTATCGCGTTAGGTATAAATAGTCACCTAAACCAGATACGTTACCGATCTCTCCATATCCCAATCTGATTTTTAAATTGCTGATCACCTGAGAATTTTCTAGGAATTGCTCGTTATTGATGTTCCAAGCAAATGCGAAGGATGGGAAATACCCCCATCGGTCATCTGGATTTAATTTCGAAGAAGCATCCGCTCTAAGGGTTGCAGTAAATAAATAGCGGTCGTCAAAGCTGTAGTTCAACCTTCCAAAATATGAAAGTAATACGCTTTCCCATCTATCGATAAAGATAAAATCATTTCCATCTTCTTCTGCCTCACTATCATAACTGTCATTATCAAATTCAAAGCTTTGATAAGAATAACCTGCTACCGCATTTATGGAATGTACCTCATTGATGTCTTTGGTATAGGTAAGATAGGCATCAAATAATTTGTTCGTCGACTTGTTTGAATAGGTTGCTAAAGAACCATTCCAATCATTTTGTGATGATGGCATTTCAATAGGAAGAATTGTTCTACCGTTACTATCCGACTTGTCAATACCCACATTTACAGTGGCCGTTAAGTCTGGGAAGAAGTGCAGTTGATAATCTACCTTTGCATTGGCGATTAAATGTCTTACCTCCGCAGTATCATCCTTAAGATCAACTAATGCGACTGGGTTAGTCGGTGCTAAGCTATTTTGTGCTCCTTGTGCATTTAACCAAGTAAAGTAATTGGCAAATGGAGAATTAGGATCATAAATCGATTGCGTTGGATCAAAATCCACAGCTGCGCCTATAGCATCTCTGTTTCCAAAAGCATTTTCGGTATAGGATCCACGTCCGTTTAGTTCAATTTTTAAATGACCATCAAATAACATTGGACGAAGGTTGATAGACCCTGTAGTTCTTGTGAAATTATCTCCTTTTAAAATACCACTTTGATCGGTATAACCTAATGATGCCCTTACCGGCATAAATCCTTTGATGTTTCCAGTGGTACTGAAGTTGTGATCAAAACCAATGGCTTGTCTGTATATTTCATCTTGCCAGTTGGTGTCGCTATTTCCTAAACGCGAAATGGCTGCATCATCTCCAGAATTTTGAATAATACTTCTGAATTGATCTGCATTCATAACCTCTACGAAATCTGTTGGATCATATACAGTAGTGGTCGCGGCGTAGTTAAATTTAAATTCTCTTCCTTTCCCTTTTTTAGTGGTAATCATAATTACCCCATTGGCCGCACGTGCACCGTAAATGGCAGTTGCCGAAGCATCTTTTAATACGGTCATACTTTCAATATCGTTCGGGTTGATAAAGTTAAGTGGGTTTCTACTCCCCCCTATATTACCATCGGCTAATGGGATTCCATCTACCACATAAAGTGGGTTACTGCTCAAAGAAAGAGAACCTTGACCACGAATTATGATGTTTTGACCCTCACCAGGAGCTCCTCCACCAGAACTTATGGAGACCCCCGCTACTTTCCCTTGGATTAATTGTTGGGCCGAAACAATTGGTCCTTTGTTAAAATCCTCGGCGGTAACTTGGTCCACAGCACCTGTAACATCTTTTTGGCTTACAGCACCATATCCGATCACTACCACTTCTTCAAGTTGTTCTGTATCCTCTTGAAGGGATACATTCATAGTTGTTCCACTTACGGCGACTTCTTGGGTGGTAAACCCAATATAGGAGAACTGTAGCACAGTTCCGTTTTCCGCTTCCATCTGGAAGTTTCCATCAAAATCTGTAGAAGTCCCTTGTGTGGTTCCTTTAATCACTACATTCACTCCTGGTATCGGAGTTCCTGTCCCTGCATCAGTGACTGTTCCTGTAACGACCTGTTGTGAGAATGCTCCAAGTGGTATAAGGAAAGCCAGCAGTTTTATTGTCTGAATTAGCTTCATAGATTGTTTGAAAAAAATTAATTAAGTGTTAGCTTTATTTTTACTTCTCAAGGTAAAACAACTGTAAAGTTTAGGTAAAGTTTAAGTATACGCAAATCGCAATTGTAGCGAAATCGATTTAGTGTTCACAAGTTTTTGTTTTTTAACAAATACCTAATTAAGGGGGGTAGTGCTCTTTAATTCCTTCTAAAGTTACTTTTTTAGAGATTATGATTCAAGCATGCTATAAAAATTAGTTAGATTTCTAGAGATTTAGTCCTTATTTTTGTTAAATTACCACTCAAGCCTAAACCAATGAAGAAGAAGATTACCATGAAGGAAATTGCCAGGGAACTGGATGTGTCTATTTCTACAGTTTCTAAAGCCTTGAACAATAGCCCTGAGATCAGTCAGGATACCATTGATAAGGTTCAAGCTTTCGCAAAATTATACAATTACAAACCCAACAATATAGCCTTAAGTTTAAAGAATAAAAAAACGAAAAACATTGCCGTGATTATTCCGGAAATTGTGCATCATTTTTTCACCTTAATTATCAGTGGTATAGAACAAAAGGCTAATGAGTTAGGCTATAATGTGATTGTGTGTCTTTCTAACGAATCCTTTGCTAAAGAAGTCATTAATATGGAAACCATGGCAAGCGGTAGTATTGATGGATTTTTATTGTCACTTTCTAAAGAAACGATGGCAAAAAAGGATTTTCACCACCTAAGGGAGGTGATTAATCAAGGGATGCCGCTTGTGATGTTTGACCGTGTCTCTGATGAAATTTATTGTGATAAGGTTATTATTGATGATGCCCGTGCTTCTTATAATACGGTGAAGCATTTAATCTATTCAGGGTGTCAAAGGATAGCACTGCTAACGACCCCAGATTATGTGTCTGTTGGGAAACTCAGAACCTTAGGATATAAAAATGCCCTCAAGGATGAAGGTATCGAGATCGATGAAAACCTTATTGTTAGGGTGGAAACAGTAGAGGAATTAGATGCTAAAGTGAAGGCGCTATTTGATTCGCAAAAATTTGATGCTGTTTTCGGAGTTAACGAATTATACGCAGTTGTTGCCATGCGTGAGGCGCATAGTAGAGGTTTTCTAATTCCTCATGAGATGAGTTTCGTTGGTTTTAGCGATGGGATCCTATCTAAGTATGCATATCCGAGTTTGACAACGGTCGTACAACATGGTTTCGAAATGGGCCAGAAAGCTGCTAAAATGCTTATTGATCGATTGGAAAGTGACCAAAACGATGACTCCTATAAAATGGAGGTTATAAAAACTTCCATCCTGCAACGAGAATCTACGAAACCCGTTTAGGAATTTTACGAAAAAGTTTCGTAACTCCTCTTATATGAGTGTGTTAAAATGTTAAGATCTTCAATAAATGCTTTGTTGGTGATAAAAATATTGTATCTTCGCCCACATCAAAACTTATTTTTACTTCTCAAAAAATAAACATAAGTAAGTTTTGATAAGTCGTAGCGCTTATCGTATTAAGAATTAATAAATTACGATAATGAAAAAGCGTATTTTAGGATTCTGGGAGATTTGGAACATGAGTTTCGGATTTCTAGGAATACAGTTCGGGTTCGCCTTACAAGGTGGTTTTATGTCCCGAATATTTCAAACCCTGGGTGCAGATAAAGAGAGCCTTCCGCTATTGTGGATTGCTGCTCCATTAACAGGTCTGATCGTCCAGCCCATCATTGGATATTTAAGTGATAAGACATGGCATGCTAGATTAGGAAGACGCCGTCCTTACTTTTTGATTGGTGCTATTTTGAGTTCATTGGCCTTGTTTTTGGCTCCACATTCTTCGGCATTGTGGATGGCAGCTGGTTTCTTATGGATTTTAGATGCCTCCATTAATATAAGTATGGAGCCCTTTAGAGCCTTAGTAGCCGATAAACTACATGAATCACAACGATCTTACGGATTTGTTGTTCAGGCACTCATCATTGGTGTAGGTACCTTAGTGGCTAGCAATTTACCTTGGCTAGTAAATATTTTAGGGGTGAGCAATGAAGCCGCTCCTGGCGTGGTGCCTATGTCAGTTAAGGTAGCCTTTGGAATTGGTGCAGTAGTGTTTATAACCAGTATACTTTATACCATATTTACCACCGATGAATACCCTCCAGAAGACATGGAGGCCTTTGAAAAAATGAAGGCCGAAAGCAAGGGGCGTTTTATTCAGGATATCGTCGAAAATATTGGCAAGATGCCTTCAACGATGGTTAAATTGGGAATAGTGCAGTTCTTTAGCTGGTTTGCGTTTTTTACTATGTGGAGTATGGCTATGCCCGCTTTAACAGAACATGTTTATAATGCGCCAGCACCTATGGAATCCGCTTATGACTTTACTCTTATTGAACAACAAAAGCAATTTGATACAGCGAACGCTCGTTATCAAGATGCATCAGATAAGGTCGGATCAGCCATGGGGATCTACGGACTCTCCTCCATGGGATTTGCATTGGTGCTCGCTTATTTTTCTTCCAAATTCAGGGTCAATCGGAAATTGACCCATATGATTTCTCTTACTATAGGAGGAATTGGATTTATTTCGATGTATTACGCTAGTAACATTTGGCATCTTTATGGCAGCTTTCTCCTTGTAGGAATAGCATGGGGGAGTATCCTGTCCATGCCTTACGCGATGCTCTCTAGTGCTATAGATGCCAAGAAAATGGGTGTCTATATGGGGCTGTTTAATATGTTTATCGTATTACCACAGATCATTGCGGCTGTTGGAGGCATTAATGTAAGTTATAAACTCATGGGGGATCACACGATCAACGCGATGATTGTAGCTGGAATAGCTTTACTACTAGCTGCATTAGCTAATTTACTGATCACCAATAAAAAGGCTATAGCCTATACACTCGATTAAGAGATCAGATATCAAGATTCAAACTAGGAACAATATTAAAAATAAGTCTGTAAACTTCGCCCTTACAGATATATTACGCAGATGAAACAACAAAAAGGATTTATTTTTGATTTGGACGGTGTTATTGTCGATACCGCCAAATTCCACTTTTTAGCTTGGAGAAAATTGGGAGAGAATTTCAATTTTCAACTCTCTGAACAACAAAACGAACAGCTCAAAGGAGTCAGTAGAATTGACTCATTGAATAAGATATTAAATTGGGCAGGGGTCGAAATTTCTCAACAGGAATTTGATCGCCTAGCGACCCTTAAAAATGAAGATTATTTAGGATACGTGGCTCAAATGACCCCAGATGATATACTTCCAGGGGTAAAAAGTACTATTGAGAAATTAAAGGCTGCTAATTATCCAATTGCTTTAGGATCTGCTAGTAAAAATGCCCCAGGTATCTTACGTAAAGTAGGCCTGATTGATCTATTTGATGTCATTGTTGACGGAAATAGTGTTGGCAAAGCCAAACCAGATCCAGAAGTTTTTCTTCAAGCAGCAAGCCAATTAGAGGTTGCACCAAGAGACTGTGTTGTCTTTGAGGATGCCTATGCGGGGATTACGGCAGCTAATAATGCTGGGATGACTTCTATTGCTATTGGTGATGCTCAGTTGCTACACCACGCGGATTATGTGTTTAACACATTTAATGAAATTACGTACGATTTTTTAACTCAACTTCAATCAAAATAAAATGAATCAAGATTATATAGTGCCAAATGAATGGTCATTGATAGAGGAAGGATTTAATCCTCAAAAGGTAAAATCTTCGGAGAGCATATTTAGTCTAGGTAATGGAGCCATGGGGCAGCGTGCTAATTTTGAAGAAGATTACAGTGGAGAAAGTTTCCAAGGAAGTTACATCGCTGGTGTATACTATCCAGATAAGACTAAAGTAGGTTGGTGGAAAAATGGATATCCAGAATATTTTGCCAAGGTATTAAATGCACCCAATTGGATTGGAATTCATGTGCATGTTGATGGGGAGACCTTAGACTTGAATACCTGTACAAAGGTATTTGATTACCGTAGGGAATTGAATATGAAACACGGATGGTATCAGAGGAGCTTCGTGGCTAGTATGCCCAATGGCGTGGATCTTAAAGTAACCTCCACTCGATTTTTAAGCATGTCTTTAAATGAAGTTGGCGCGATAAGATATGAAGTGACCCCTTTGAATCGTCCAGTAGAGGTGGTTATTACCCCTTATGTAGATGGAGGAATTACTAATAAGGATAGTAACTGGGATGATGCCTTTTGGCAAATCAATGAGGTGGGAGCAAAAGGTGATTTTGCTTATGTCAGATCAATGACTAATAAAACAGCATTTGAAGTTTGTACTGGTATGCTAAATGAACTATATCTCGATGACCAGAAACTCGATCTTAAAGCTGAGGTGGAATCTGGGTCACGAAAAATAGCATCGAAATATACCCTTACACTTGATAAAGGTCAACGAGCGACTTTAGTGAAATTCGCGGGATATGTAACAAGCCTAAATCATACTTCAGAGGCATTAGTGGATGCTTCTGAGCAAATTCTTTCGAAAGCACGAAATTACGGGTTCGATGCACTGATGGAGTCCCAAATGAAAGAATGGGATACCATATGGCAAATGGCAGATATTACCATAGAAGGTGATGTCAAGGCACAACAAGGAATCCGATTTAACATCTTCCAGCTCAATCAAACATACTCTGGAAAAGATTCCAGGCTGAATATAGGTCCAAAAGGATTTACTGGAGAGAAGTATGGAGGAAGTACCTATTGGGATACCGAGGCATATTGTATTCCATTTTACATGGCTACTAAAAATGAAATGGTAGCGAGAAATTTACTAACCTATCGTTATAACCAATTAGATAAGGCGATAGAGAATGCACAGAAACTGGGCTTTACAGATGGAGCAGCGCTTTATCCTATGGTAACGATCAATGGAGAGGAATGTCATAACGAGTGGGAAATTACCTTTGAAGAAATCCATCGTAATGGCTCCATATTATTTGCCATTTACAACTATACTCGTTATACTGGAGATCAGAGCTATATCCCAGAGATGGGGCTGGAGGTTATGATTGCTGTTGCTCGTTTTTGGAAACAACGTGCTAATTTCTCTACGGATAAAAACCAGTATGTGATCCTAGGGGTAACTGGTCCAAACGAATACGAAAACAACGTTAACAACAACTGGTTTACCAACTATATTGCAAAGTGGTGCATGGAATATACGGCTCAGTCCATCGAAATGGTAAAGCAGCACTACCCAGTGGATTTCGAGCGTATCATCAAGAAAACCAAACTTTCAGATACGGAGGTTGCTAAGTGGCTTGAGGTCGCAAAAAACATGTATTTCCCATACGATGAGAAGCGTCAGGTTTACTTGCAGCAAGATGGCTTTTTGGATAAAGAACTAGTTCCTGTATCGGAGCTTTCGAAAACCCAACGACCGATCAATCAAAAATGGTCATGGGATCGTATCTTGCGTTCCCCTTATATTAAACAGGCCGATGTATTACAAGGTTTCTACTTTTTTGAAAACCATTTTACCAGAGAAGAGTTGGAGCGTCATTTTGATTTTTACGAACCATTCACCGTTCATGAGTCATCGCTCTCTCCCTGCGTTCATAGTATTCAAGCGGCGGTATTAGATCGTATGGACCAGGCTTATACCTTTTATTTGAGAACCTCACGATTGGATTTAGATGATTATAATAAAGAGGTTCACGAAGGACTTCATATCACATCCATGGCAGGGACATGGATGAGTGTTGTGGAAGGATTTGGAGGAATGCGCGTGAAGAATGATACCCTTTCTTTTGATCCCAAAATCCCTGAACAATGGGATGCTTTTAGTTTCAAGGTTAATTTTAGAAATCGAATTCTAAAAGTGGAAGTATCCCATAGTGGAACAACTTTTAAATTAGAAGGAGACGATGAATTGAAGATTCTAATAAACGGGGAGAGCATCCTGCTTCAACCGGATAATAAAATTGTTTTGTGATATGATCAAATACCTTTTCTTTAGCATATGTATGATTTTTGTTGGACAGATTTATGGGCAATCCCTTGAATCTCCTAACGGAAATTTAGTGATGGATTTTTCCCTTTCTTCCACTGGAGAACCTACTTACTTGCTTAATTTTAAGCAAAAGGAAGTTATCAGATCAAGTAAACTTGGTTTCCAGATAAAAAATGATTCTATTTCTCTTAAGGATGATTTTGTAGTGGTAGATACCCAAGAGTCAAGCTTCGACCAGTGTTGGGAACCCGTATGGGGAGAAGAGAGTTCCATCAGAAATCACTACAATGAACTGTTAGTGAAGTTAAAACAACAAAGTACCCAACGGGCCTTAAATATCCGTTTTAGGTTGTTTGATGATGGTTTAGGGTTCCGATATGAATTTCCAGAGCAAGATCAATTGATCTATTTTGTGATCGAAGAAGAACGTACGGAGTTTGCCATGACGGGAGATCATACTGCGTTTTGGATTCCAGGGGATTATGACACCCAGGAATACGACTATACCAAAAGTAAACTATCGGAGATTCGCGCTAAGATGGCTTCAGCGATTACTCCGATCTCATCACAAACCCCTTTTTCACCTACGGGAGTGCAAACGGCCTTGATGTTGACTACCCATGATGGGTTGTATATCAACCTTCATGAAGCAGCACTGATTAATTATTCGACCATGCATTTAAACTTGGATGATAAGACAATGGTTTTTACATCTTGGTTAACGCCAGATGCAAACGGTGATAAGGGGCATGTGCAGGCACCTTTCAATACACCCTGGAGGACCATTATTGTAAGTGATGATGCTAGAGACATATTGGATTCAAAAATCACCTTGAATTTAAATGAACCGTCTAAGATAGAAGATACGCACTGGATTAAACCAATGAAATATATCGGGGTATGGTGGGAGCTAATTACTGGAAAAAGCAGTTGGGCCTATACCAATGATTTTCCATCGATCCAACTTGGGAAAACAGACTATGACTCGGCCACTCCCAATGGAACACATGGTGCCAATACAGCGCATGTTAAATCCTATATTGATTTTGCTGCAGCGCATGGCTTTGATGGTGTACTGGTGGAAGGCTGGAACCAAGGTTGGGAGGACTGGTACGGGAACTCTAAAGAGTATGTTTTTGACTTTGTGAGTCCTTATCCTGATTTTGACCTCAAGAGCATACAGGAATATGCAAAGCAAAAAGGAGTAGAAATGATCATGCACCATGAGACCTCGGGTTCCATTCGAAATTACGAACGTCATATGGACACCGCCTATCAGTTTATGAAGGATTACGGTTATAATGCTGTAAAAAGTGGCTATGTTGGTGATATCCTTCCAAGAGGAGAATACCACTATAGCCAATGGGTAGTGAACCACTATCAATATGCATTAGAAAAAGCAGCCGAATATGAAATTATGATTAATGCGCATGAGGCTGTTCGACCCACTGGTATTAGCCGTACTTATCCGAATTTGATCGCGAATGAATCTGCTAGAGGGACGGAGTATCAGGCCTTTGGCGGATCGAAGGCTAATCACGTTACTGTATTGCCTTTTACACGACTTATCGGAGGTCCCATGGATTATACCCCTGGAATATTTGAGATGGATATCAGCAAATTAAATCCGAACAATAATTCTCATGTCAATGCAACGATTGCCAACCAATTGGCTTTATACCTCACGATGTATAGCCCGCTACAAATGGCTGCTGATCTTCCAGAGAACTATATGCGTTTTCCCGAGGCCTTTGAGTTTATAAAAGATGTGGCTGTAGATTGGGATGAATCAATTTATTTAGAAGCTGAGCCAGGGGAATATATCACGGTGGCTAGAAAAGCGAAAGGTACCTCAGATTGGTTCATTGGTAATGTCAATGGATTCCAAGCCAGAAAAACGAGCCTTACACTAGACTTTTTAGAACCAGGAGAAACCTATACCGCTCGTATTTATGAAGACGCAAAGGATGCCCATTACAAGGATAATCCACAAGCGATAAAGATTCGAAGCGTACAAGTGAAAAAAAATAGTAAATTGAAATTCAGATCCGCTCCAGGTGGAGGATTTGCAGTAAGCATCATTAAAAATTAATCATGAAGAAAAATATATTTTTTATAACGGCAATTTTTGCGCTGTTACTGCAATCAGTAAGTGCGCAGATCCAACGAATTGAGCCCCCTTTTTGGTGGAGTGGCATGCAACATTCACAGTTGGAACTTATGGTATATGGTGAAAATATAGCCGAGTTAAGCCCTAAAATTGATGGCATTAAAATCCTTGAGGTGAAAAGGACTGAGAATCCAAATTATTTATTTATAACCTTGGATACTAAAGAAGAGGAGCCTCAGAAGTTTAAAATTGTATTTGAAAAAAATGGAAAACGCAAGTTTTCTAAAACCTATGAACTTAAAGAGCGAAGACCTGAGTCCGCCTTGCGAAAGGGTTTTGATTCCTCGGATATGATTTATCTCATCATGCCAGACCGTTTTGCCAATGGTGACACGTCTAATGATAGTCATAAGGATGTTGTGGAAAAAGTAAATAGAGCACATCAAGGTGGACGTCACGGTGGGGATATACAAGGGGTCATAGATCATTTGGATTATATTAAATCTCTAGGTGCTACCGCAATTTGGAGTACGCCCATGAATGAGGATAATGATTCAACCTATTCTTATCACACCTATGCACAGAGTGATGTTTATAAAGTAGATCCTCGTTATGGAACCAATGAAGATTACAAAAGATTATCTGAGGAGCTTCATAAACGGTCTATGAAACTCATTATGGATTATGTTGTCAACCACTGGGGAATTACACACTGGATGATGGATGACCTACCAACCTATGATTGGATTCATCAATTCCCTGGCTATGGTCAGACCAATTATAGAATGAGTACACAGATGGATCCGAATGCCTCTGAAATAGATGCGTATTACTGTATGGATGGTTGGTTTGTCAGTACGATGCCTGACCTTAATCAAAGAAATCCATTGACACTTAATTATTTAATTCAGAACGCGATTTGGTGGATTGAATATGCAGATTTAGATGGCTTTAGAGTAGATACGTATTCTTATAATGATAAACAAGGCGTTGCGAAGTGGACTAAAGCTATAATGGATGAGTACCCTAACTTTAACATTGTTGGAGAGGTTTGGATGCACGATCAGGCGCAAATTGCCTACTGGCAGAAGGATAGTAAGGTTGCTGCAATTCAGGATTACAACTCTTATCTCCCCTCGGTGATGGACTTTACCTTACATGACGCCATTACGGCTTCCTTCCAAGTGGAAGAACCTAGCTGGGATAAAGGAATGATACAGGTATATGAAAATTTTGTAAATGACTTTTTGTATCCAGATATTAATAACATTTTGGTCTTTGCGGAGAATCACGATACACAGCGGATCAATCAAATTTATAATTCAATAGCGGATTACAAACTTATTATGACACTTCTAGGCACAGTTCGCGGTATTCCACAACTTTATTACGGATCGGAAATCGGAATGAAAGGTGATAAGGCAAAAGGCGATGGTGATATTCGCAGAGACTTCCCTGGAGGATGGGAAGGGGATGCGCACAATGCCTTTTTAGCGGAGCAGAGAACCGAGTCAGAGAATGCATATTTTGATATAACTTCCAAGATTTTCAATTGGAGAAAAACAGCTACAGCCATTCACAATGGTAAAACAACTCAGTACATTCCAGAGAATGATGTGTATGTGTATTTTAGATACAATGACCATCAAACTGTAATGGTTGTGATTAACAATAGCAAGCAGGAACAGACCTTGGAACTAAGTAGATTTAAAGAAAATATCAAGGGTGCCAAATCAGCAAAGGAAGTGCTTTCCGATCGTGAAATAAACCTTGGTGATACGCTTACCATTGCCGGTAAAGAAAGTTATATCTTGGAGATTTTGTAATACAAAGGAGTAATAATAATGATGAAGAAACTTTCGGTTATCTCACTGCCCGTTCTGGTAATGTTGTTTTTGATCAGCTGTACACCAACAGCCAATGATAAAAAGCAAAGTACTACTGTGGCACAAACACCAACGGAATCCAAAAAAGTAGTATATCAGGTGTTTACTAGATTATTTGGAAACACCAACACTACCAATAAAGCTTGGGGAACCAAACAGGAGAATGGCGTAGGTAAATTTAAAGACTTCACCCCGGAGGCCTTAAAGCAAATTAAAGATTTAGGGATTACTCATATTTGGTATACTGGAATACCGCATCATGCACTTGTTGGTGATTACACCAAATATGGCATTACCAATGATGACCCAGAAGTTGTTAAAGGAAGAGCTGGCTCTCCGTATGCGGTGAAGGATTATTACAATGTCAATCCTGATTTGGCAACTGACCCCGCAAATAGGTTGGAAGAGTTTAAACAACTCCTTAAAAGAACCCACCAAGCTGGAATGAAAGTTATTATCGATATTGTTCCAAATCACCTAGCAAGAAATTACCACAGTGTATCAGCCCCTGAAGGTGTTGAAGACTTTGGGACAAGTGATGATACTACAGTACAATACAAGCGGGATAATAATTTCTATTACAATCCAGGGGAAGCTTTTGAGTTGCCTAAATGGAGGGATGGTTATCTTCCCTTAGGAGGAGAAAGTCACCCACTTATTGATGGTCGTTTTAAGGAGCATCCTGCAAAATGGACAGGTAATGGTGCTAGGTCATCACAACCTGATCAAAATGATTGGTATGAAACTGTGAAGGTTAATTATGGGATATCTGTCGATGGTACAAGAGCGTTTGACTCTTTGCCAAAGGGATATGAAAATGAACCTTTTCAGAAGCATTTTGAATTTTGGAGAGATAAACAAGTGCCTGATTCGTGGGTGAAATTCAAAGATATAGCGCTATATTGGATAGCCATGGGGGTTGATGGATTTCGATATGATATGGCCGAAATGGTCCCTGTAGAATTTTGGAGTTATATGAATTCCGCTATTAAGATGAAGAACCCAGATGCATTTTTACTGGCTGAGGTCTATAACCCGGCCTTATATCGAGATTATCTATATAAGGGTAAAATGGATTATTTGTATGATAAAGTTGCCATGTATGATTCTATAAAACAAATCATGAAAGACAATGGTAAGACGAGTTATATTGCCCAAGTGCGTAAAGCCTCCAAAGACATATCACCTCATTTACTCTACTTTTTAGAAAATCATGATGAGCAACGAATTGCAAGTCCTGAGTTTGCTGGAGATGCCCAAATAGGCAAACCAGCGATGACTGTACTTGCGACCATCTCTACGGGGCCTGTAATGATTTATTTTGGACAAGAAGTCGGAGAACCTGGAGCAGAAGATGCTGGTTTTGGTAAACCCAGTAGGACTTCTATTTTTGATTATGTGGGGGTACCTCACCATCAAAGATGGATGAATGGAGGAAAATTTGATGGTGGACAAAGCACCCCACAGGAAAAGCAATTGCGAGACTTCTATAAACGATTGCTCAATGTGGCCGAGAGTCAGCCTGCGATCATGGGACATATGAAGGATATTCATGAGTATAATATTGAGAATAGCCCTGGTTATAACCAAGATGTATATTCCTTTGTAAGGTACACTGAAGATCAACAATTAGTGGTGATTTCAAACTTTGATACTCAAAACACCTATGCGTTTGAATTGCAACTCCCAAAGGATCTTATGGCGACTTGGAACCTTGATAAAACAAAATACCCTTTGAAGGATTTGCTCTATGGAGGCAGTAACAAATTAACGTTAAGAAATGATATTGGGACTGTAAAAATTAGGATAAATCCATTGCAATCATTTATTTTTGAAATTCAGTGATGTGGAAGTACCACCTGTAAAACTTCAAAGATGTTAAAAAAACAAGGACTATTGACACTCGCAATGGTGAGTGTATTAAGCTGTACTGAAATGAAAGAAGATCCCATTATAATAGGCCATAGAGGCGCTCGTGGTCATGTGGTAGAAAATAGCCTGCCATCTATTGAGAAAGCAATTGACCTAGGTTCTGATGCCATTGAAATTGATGTTTTCAAAATAGCCGATGGATCCATTATTGTTTTCCATGATCAAACGGTGGATCGGTTGACTCAGGCAACAGGACCTATTGAAGCCTACAGGAAAGAAACCTTGGATACGCTCTCATTAGAAGGAGGTGTAAAAATACCTACCTTAGCGCAAGTGTTGGATTTGATCGATGCAAGGGTAGTTTTAAATGTAGAGCTCAAAGGAGCTGGGACAGCCAAACCAGTATTTGATATTTTACAGTATTATATAGATACAAAAGGTTGGAAACTCAATGATTTTATCATCTCTAGTTTTCGGTGGGATGAATTGGAGGCCATCAGAGAATTGAGTCCACAGATTCCTATAGGGATTCTGACAAGCGAAGATATCGACGGTGCTATTTTAGAAGGAGAAAAGTTAGATGCGGTCGCTATACATCCTCATTTTAAAAGTTTGAATTCTCAGAATGTCGAACGTATGCATGAAAAGAATTTTAAAATATATCCCTGGACTGTCAATGATACGGCCGATATCAATGCTATGAAAAGATTTAAAGTGGATGGTATCATTACGGACTACCCAGATCGGATTCAGGGAAGCCGATAAAATAAACCTAATTTTGCTGCATGGATTTTGACGTTATCATTGTAGGAGGCGGAGCAGCGGGTTTTTTTACTGCTATACAACTGGCTAGATTGCAGCCAGAGCGAAAGATCGTAATACTTGAACGTGGCAAGGAAGTATTAACGAAAGTTAAAATTTCTGGAGGTGGACGTTGCAATGTGACACACGCCATCTTTGATCCCAATGAATTTGTAAATGCCTATCCTAGGGGCAAACGTGAACTAAAAGGTCCCTTTCATAGCTTTTGCAGTGGCAACATCTTTGATTTTTTTGAATCATGTGGAGTGGCTCTTAAGATTGAAGAAGACGGAAGGGTTTTTCCACAAAGTGATTCATCACAAACCATCATTGATTGTTTTGTGGATCAAATCAATACTCTTGGTGTGAAGGTTCATGCCAGTTGCGCAGTAAAATCCATCCACAGAACGGATCTAAAAGAAACTCCATGGGCGCTAGAAACCACACAAGGAGACTATCGTGCTGCTCATGTGGTGATTGCCACTGGAAGTAATCCTAAAATGTGGGTTCAATTAGAAAATATGGGTCATAAACTGGTAACGGCAGTGCCTTCGCTCTTTACGTTTAATATAAAAGACCACAGAATTCAAGGCCTTATGGGACTCTCCACAGAGGCCAAGGTTAGTCTGCTTAATCAGGCTGGGGAACCGATTGATTTGGAAGTCTCTAGTGCATCTACCTCCAGTGGACCTTTACTAATTACCCATTGGGGGATGAGTGGCCCTGCAATTTTAAAATTATCCGCCTGGGGTGCACGAGCGCTCCATCAAATGAACTACCAATTTAAAATTCGTGTAAATTGGTTGCCCCAATATACCTTGGAGGCTATGGTATTGCATTTAACTGAATTAAAACAGGAATTTGCTAAAAAGCATGTTTATAACACCAGACCATTTGATCTTCCAAAACGTCTTTGGCTGAAATTACTTGAAGCCATAGGCGTTTTAAAAGAAATGAAATGGGCTGATATACGTAAAATTCAATTAAGGCATTTAGCCCAGCAGCTCACTCAATGCCAATTCAGTGTCAGTGGAAAGAGCACTTTTAAAGAAGAATTCGTAACAGCAGGAGGAGTGGATTTAAAAGATATTAATTTCAAAACCTATGAGAGTAAAGTGTGCGATTCAC
Organism: Galbibacter sp.; assembly: GCF_035306585.1. Taxonomy (GTDB): domain Bacteria; phylum Bacteroidota; class Bacteroidia; order Flavobacteriales; family Flavobacteriaceae; genus Galbibacter. The sequence continues at coordinate 31,449 of NZ_DATGNU010000044.1, read as the reverse complement.
TTTATTTGGCAGGTGAGGTTTTAGATATAGATGCTATAACAGGAGGTTTTAACTTTCAAAACGCTTGGACGGGAGGCTTTATTGTTGCTAGCGCCATTTCTAAGAAGTTAAGTAACTAGTTAAATCTTTTGAAGTACTTTTTGGATATGTAAAACTTGCAGCCACGTTCACACTTTAGCGTATCTTTGCCTAAACTGTAATTGACACATGATTTATAAAGATTTTATTTCTAAGCCTTACACTGACCAGTTGGAAGAGGTAGACTTTGGATGGCAATCTCCGAGCAATATCGCTCTTATAAAATATTGGGGAAAGAAAGAAATTCAGATCCCTGCAAACCCGTCCATAAGTTTTACCTTGGATAAATGCCATACCAAAACCCGGGTTCAGGTAAGTCCTAAAGTTCAATTGGAGAAGGAATTTAGTTTTGAGGTGTTATTGGATGGAAAGCCAAAACCTGATTTTGCGCCGAAGATTGAAACATTTTTCAAAAGAGTTCAACCTTATTTGTCTTTTGTCGATTCCTATCATTTTAAAATTCAGACGACCAATTCGTTTCCTCACAGTAGTGGTATAGCATCTTCTGCCAGTGGGATGAGTGCTTTGGCACTTTGTTTTATGAGCATGGAGAAAACCTTGGTTTCCGATATGGATCAGGAGTATTTCTATAAGAAGGCGTCCTTTTTGGCTCGCTTAGGTTCGGGAAGTGCATGTAGAAGCACCCAAGGACCTTTAATGGTTTTTGGGAAGCACCAAGAAATACCTCAGAGCACTAATCTTTATGGAGTCAACTACCAAGGTGAGGTACATGATCGTTTTAAAAATTACCAAGACACTGTTTTACTTGTGGATGTCGGGGAGAAAAAGGTAAGTAGCACCGTTGGGCACGATCTTGTTAATGGGCATCCTTTTGCAACTGCTCGATTTGAACAAGCTCACAAAAATCTATCTGCGCTATTGCAAATTTTAAAGCAAGGAGACTTAGAAGCATTTACTAAGGTCGTGGAGAGTGAGGCTTTGATGCTTCACGCCATTATGATGAGTTCTATGCCTTATTACCTATTGCTTCGTCCTAATACCCTTAGCATTATAGAAAAAGTATGGGAATATAGATCTGAGACCAATAGCAACTTGTGCTTTACGCTGGATGCAGGAGCGAATGTTCATTTGCTCTACCCTGAGGCAGAAAAAGAGACTGTTATTCAATTTATTAGAAATGAACTGGTTGTATATTGTAAAAACGAGCAGTATATTTGCGACCAGATAGGATTTGGTGCTAAAAAATTGTAATTTAGAAGTACCATGCAATAAGAGCATACATGAAAGGACCACTATTTTATTCAAAGATTTTGCTTTTTGGCGAATATGGGATTATTAAGGATTCCAAAGGCTTGTCCATACCTTATAACTTTTATAAGGGTGCTTTAAAGCTAAGTGATGATTTAACCCCAGAGGCAAAAAAATCAAATGATAGCTTGAGACGTTTTGCCGAACACTTAGATTCGCTTCAGCAAGAGGAGTCTCCTATAGTAAGTTTTGATATAAAACAATTAAAGGAGGATGTGGCTAAAGGCATGTATTTCGATAGTAGTATTCCTATGGGGTATGGTGTTGGGAGCAGTGGTGCTTTAGTGGCAGCTATTTACGATAAGTACGCTCACGATAAAATTACTGTACTGGAGAATTTAACTAGAGAAAAGCTCTTAAAGTTAAAACAAATCTTTGGCGCAATGGAATCATTTTTCCATGGGAAATCCTCGGGTCTTGATCCTTTAAATAGCTATTTGAGTCTTCCGATTTTAATACATTCTAAAGATAACATTCAGCCAACTGGTATTCCATCTCAAACTACCGATGGAAAGGGGGCTGTGTTTTTATTAGATAGTGGAACCACTGGAGAAACTGCGCCTATGATTCAGATCTTTATGGAGAGTATGAAGCAAGAAGGTTTTAGGAAAATGTTGAAAGATCAGTTTATCAAGCACACTGATGCTTGTGTCGAAGACTTTTTAAAGGGAGATGTGAAATCCTTGTTTGGCAATTTAAAACAACTTTCAAATACCGTTTTCACTAATTTTAAACCGATGATACCTGCAGAATTTCATAAATTATGGAAGCATGGTATCGATACCAACGATTATTATTTAAAACTCTGTGGCTCTGGTGGAGGAGGTTACTTCCTAGGGTTTACACAAGATATTGATAAGGCAAGAAAAGCGCTAGAGGGATATAAGCTAGAGGTCGTTTATAATTTCTAAGAATTTTACATTATGATAATTAGCCGAAGGCAGAAACTTTTACTTCTTAAGTTCCTAAGCCTTTTTTCGGTAATTAGGGGGTACAATGTTTTGGTGATCGCACTTGCGCAGTACCTTACCTCCCTTTATATTCTTGCACCTGATAGTTCCGTAACCGCAATTTTATTTGATCCTTATCTGTTTTGTATTGTAGCCGCATCTGCCATCGCAATTGCCTCTGGGTATATTATCAATAGTTTTTACGATGCTGAAAAGGACCTTATTAACCGTCCTCGAAAAACGTTGCTTGATCGCATTGTAAGTCAGCGTTTTAAATTAACCACTTACTTTGTACTTAATTTTGTGTCCGTTATTTTCGCCAGTTATGTTTCTTTTCGGGCAGTGGTGTTTTTCTCCAGCTATATTTTTGGAATATGGTTTTACTCCCATAAATTAAAACGAGTGACCTTTTTAGGGAACTTGGTTTCAGCGACCTTAGCTATTGCGCCATTCTTTGCTATTTTCGTCTATTATAAGAATTTTGAGTTAGTCATATTTGTTCATGCCTTGTTCTTGTTTTTAATTATCTTAATTAGAGAGCTGGTAAAGGATCTACAGAATATCACAGGAGATTTAGCTCAAAATTACAAGACCATTGCGGTGGTGTATGGCGAGCAGAGTTCTAAGTTAATTATTACCTTGTTTACATTATTGTCTTTTGTTCCTGCCTATCTTCTTATCGCCAGATTTGAGGTAGGATATATGCACTTATTCTTTTATGCTTGTGTATTTCTTATGTTGGTATTCTTATTTATTTTATGGCGATCATCCACTAAAACACATTACGTAGTACTTCACAATATTCTTAAGTTTATCATCATCTCTGGTGTATTGAGTATTCTTTTAATCGATATTAATCTGGTATTACACCGAATTAGCTGAAACCTACTGTCTTAATGCATCGAATACTTCTATGTAGCGGCTTAAGTGATTGGAGATGTTTTTTAATAATTGATTAGAATTAACATATCTTTGTTGAAAATTTAAAAATGAGCAGAGCAGATAATTCAAAAAAGGGGAAAAGTTTTGAAAGACAGGGTGGGGATCATAAGAAACGCTCTGGTAGACAAGGAGGACAGCCAAAGAAAGTGAGCTATTCTCGCGGAAGCGCCCCGATTCAAAAACAACATAAATCTAAGAAGACCCAAATTTCGCCCGATCAAATCAGGTTGAATAAATACATTGCCAATAGCGGAATTTGTTCTCGAAGAGATGCCGATATTTACATCGCCTCTGGAAATGTCACTGTAAATGGCCAGGTCATTACTGAGATGGGATATAGAGTTAATCTAAACGATGTGGTCAAGTTTGATGGTCGAGCAATTAACCCAGAGAAGAAAGTGTATATTCTTCTCAATAAACCCAAAGGATTTTTAACTACCACTAGTGATGACAAGGGGCGAAAAACAGTAATGGATCTTGTAGCCAAGGCTACCAAAGCTCGAATTGTTCCAGTTGGAAGGCTAGGGCGAAGTACTACAGGTTTACTCCTTTTTACAAATGACGGTGATCTAGCTAAAAAATTGACTAACAGTGGTCGTGAGGTCCGGAAAATATACCAAGTCACCCTAAATAAAACCGTTCAAATTAAGGATTTATATGCCATTAGAGAAGGATTAACCCTTGAAGATGGATTGGTGAGGGTGGAAGATGTTTCTACCATCGAAGGAGGAAATAAAAATGAAGTTGGCATCAAAATCCACAGTAATAAAAATAAAATTGTACATCGTATTTTTGAACATCTCGGCTATGAGGTGATTAAACTCGATAGGGTTGCCTTTGCTGGTCTTACCAAAAAAGATCTTCCAAGAGGAACATGGCGTCATCTTACGAAGCAGGAGGTAATTAACCTTCAGATGTTATAAGGGCAAAAAAATACCAGCAGTCATTTATGGCAATGGAAAGCTTATTTTATAAACCGGATTTGCAGATTTCGCTAGAGGTATCTTATAAACTATCACAATAAAGCCTAACAAATGTTATATTAAGTAATTGTTAGGCTTTAATTGGTTAGTAGTAACCTTTTTGTTTCCCTGAATTATATTCCAATAAAATTTGTGCTAGAACCTCGGGTAACGTACGTTCTATTAATCTTACGTTGTTATAGAATATAGTGTTTCCCGTCCTTTGGAAGCTTATCTTACAACTATACCTACTACTTAATGCAAATCGGCTGTTTGAGATATACTTCTTTTATAAAACAACCAAATAGGATACCGTATTCTATGGAAAGCACCCACAGATTCTCTTCAACATTGGGATTGGCATAGGCCTGATAACTCAAAACAACTATAAAACTCCAAACAACAGGGAATTTATAATTTGTAAAGACACTTAATAAAAGTGGGGTGACCACATACCAAGGATGTAAGGTCGTGGTGAAAAACAAATAAAAAGAAACTCCAAATAAAAGGCTTGCTGTAAGGGTTCTGGGTTTCTCATTTTTCCTTAGCAAGCTTAGAAGGAGGATAAATACCACCACGACTACTGCCATTTTCAAGCCAGCTAATGCTATAATGTTATATCCTTTGTACCAAAATCCGATTTCTCTGATGAGGTAGTAAAAGCTCGCGTTAAACTCGAAACTATTAAACCATAATCCAATGGTGTGTAGGTAGTTATCTTTAAGTTCATCAGAGAGAAATGGTATGAAAGTGGCAATGGCTACAATTATAGCAAGTACATAATAGCTTACAGGCTTTATTAAATTCCAATGTAATTCTGTTTTTGTCTTTCTCTCTGAGGTGAGTTGATCACCACTGGTACTTACACTCAGCCAACGAAACAATATGGGTAGCAGCAATAAAGGAATGAGTTTGGTGGCAATGGATATGCCAATTGAAACCGCAGACCCCACCCATTTTTCTTTTAATAAAAGGTATAAGGCTAGGAGAAAGAAAAAAATCATGACCCCTTCAAAATGTAAATTTCCAGTAAGTTCAATACAGATGAAAGGATTTATAAAATACCAAAAGGCTTGGTGCTTTTCTCGGCCCAATAGTGTCAAAACATTTCTGGCCATAAGAAGCACACCAATGTCAGCTGCAATAATTACAAGACGCAGAAAAATAACACTTCCCAATAGATTGTCCTGGCCAAAAAATGCGCTTAGAAAATAAAAGAGTTGGCTTACAGGTGGGTAATTACTGTAGTGGCCAGCACTTAAGCTTCCCATGCCTTGATAGAGCTCTTTAGCGGTAGGAAATAAAACCTCGCCTGCGGCCATTAATTCATCTGGTGTGTATAGAAATGGGTTGATTCCATTAAGGATGAGCTGACCATCCCATAGAAAGCGATAGAAGTCTTGAGAAAGATTTGGAATGGCGATCATAAAAACCAGCCTAGATAATACGCCAAAGCACACTAGTAATTTAAAATTGAATTTTTCTATCTGGAGGATTTTATAGAATAGAAAGAATAGCCCGGCGTATAAACTAATTAATTTTATGGTGTCATTTCGCTGTAAATCATAAGCAAACCCTCCATAAAAAAGCAAGCTGGAAATGATCAATAAAATCGAAAATTTATGAGCCTTTAAATAGTGCAATGGCTAGGATTTATAATTAATAGTGTGGTAAAGTACAAAACTAAACCCTAAAAACAACATGATATGAAATGGTAGCAAGCTATAATCCTTTAATATAAATGCACTACAGATACCAAATAAAAAATACAATAACAGGAAGGCTTCTAAAATGACCTTTTTTGAAATATTATTTGAGAGATACCTATTTCCTTTCCACTGGTCTTTGAGGGAATTGATGTTGAATTTTGGGGTTCGTACAAAGTCCGTTTTCTTTCCAGCATGACCCTGAACCACGGCAAGACTATTGTGAAAGGTAAAGCCCAGTAATACGGTAAAAAATGTAATAAATAGAGCGCAGTAACTTAAAAAATTTTTGACCTTACTACCTCTGAGTTGCTTATAAGTAAACCAATAGCATACAAACAAAATTAACGTGCTAAGAAGAAAGACAACGCTAATATCAAAGATCCAATTAGCAAATGTAGGTCGTTGTTTAAGATATAACACAGGAACACTAAGAACCGCTACTAAAAAAGCACATAGAAACATAGAGCTGTTTAAAAGGTGCAGCAGCCCATGAATTTTCGTTTTCAATGGTATATTTTTTGAATTTAATAGCTTTGGCAAACTCTTTCTGAAATTCTCTGCACCGCCTTTGTTCCAACGAAACTGTTGGCTTTTAGCTGCGCTGAGCACCACTGGAAGTTCTGCAGGTGTTTCCACCTGTTCTAGATATTTAAATCTCCAGTGCCTAAGCTGAGCTCTATAGCTTAAATCCAGATCTTCAGTTAGGGTGTCACCTTCCCAATTTCCAGCGTCCAAAATACAAGACTTACGCCAAATACCTGCTGTGCCATTAAAATTGATAAAATGTCCACGAACACTTCTACCGCCTTGTTCAATGGTAAAATGTATGTCCAGGGCAAAGGCTTGAATTTTGGTAAGAATAGAATAATCCCGGTTAATGTGGCCCCACCTGGTTTGTACAACACCAATATGTTGGTCTTTAAAATAAGGTACAGTCTTTTTAAGCCAGTCCGATTTAGGTAGAAAATCAGCATCAAATATGGCAATATATTCTCCTTTGCAAATAGCTAGGCCTTCCTTTAGGGCCCCAGCTTTAAACCCAGTCCTGTTATCACGCCGAATATGGGTGATATCAAGTCCTTTTTCTTGAAGTTGTTGAATCTTATGGACTGTTTTTAAGATGGAACTGTCTGTAGAATCATCTAGCACCTGAATCTCAAGTTTATCCCATGGATAATCCAGTTTTACAATATTGTCTAATAAACGTTCCACCACGTATGCCTCATTATAAATCGGGAGCTGTATGGTCACTACAGGGATTTGTGAAGGGTCATCGAGATCAAAAACTTCAGCCTGGATAGGTTCCTTTCTGGATCTTAGATAATTTATCAGTAAATTTAGTTGTGTTAGACTATAGAAGAGAATTAGTAGCAGTGCCAAAAGATAAATTCCAAAGACTATATAAGAAAGGATTTCTATCATTTTTTCATACTGTATTTGAAGATCCAACCTAATATTTTAATCCCCGCCATCACCGTGCCCTTTACCGTGCCAGATACCTTAGATACACCAATACGCTCTCGGTATTTTACAGGAACTTCCGTGTAGGAAAATTTCTTTTTTAATACCTTTAGTTGCATTTCTACGGTCCAGCCATAGGTTTTGTCTTGCATTTCTAAAGCCAATAGTTTAGAATACTTGATTGCTCTAAATGGGCCTAAGTCGGTATAAGTGGCATTAAAAAACAACCTCATCAGAGATGTCGCTAGCCAATTCCCAAAAAGTTGTTGAGGCGTCATCGAATTTTTTGCCCTTCCCACGGCGGATCTGGTCCCAATAACCAAATCAATATCCTTGTCAATAATCGGGGCGATCACGCTCATGAGCTCCTCTGGATAGTCGGAGTAATCCCCATCCATGAAAACGATGACGTCTGGTTTAATTTCTTGGTTTTTAATATAGTCCATTGCCTTTAAACAAGCATAGCCATAGCCCTTGCTTTTTTCTGTTAAAACTGTTGCTCCAGCGCTTTGAGCAACCTGGGCGGTGTTATCAGAGGAATTGTTATTAACCACAATTACTTGATTGACTATAGCTGGAATATCCCCTATGACCAATCCGATGGAAGCCTCCTCATTATAAGCAGGAATGATTACATTTATTACGTGCATTTAAAAAAGATCTTTGACACTTGGGGCAAATATACTTGCAACACATTTAACGATCGCTTGGAAGCTGCTTTTAATTTATTTTACTAAGATCAACTAGATCAAAATCATCTTCCTTGGCTATGATAGTTTTACCTATCCTTCCTTTTAAAGGTCCGTTCTCTAGCTTGAGGACTCCTCTAGGGCAGACGGAAGAACATATCCCGCATCCTACACAAGAAGCTCTGATGATATTCTCCCCTTTTTGAGCATAGGATCTCACATCAATTCCCATCTCACAATAAGTGGAACAGTTTCCACAGGAGATACATTGGCCGCCATTTGTAGATATTCTAAATCTAGAAAACAACCGCTGCTGTAGCCCTAAGATAGCAGCCATAGGGCAACCAAATCTACACCACACTCTATTTCCAAAAATAGGATAAAACCCTGTTCCAATAACTCCAGAGAAGATCGAACCAATTAAAAAAGCATAGGTGCTTCTTATGGATTCTGGATTAAATATAAAAACATTGTTTCCAAAAATAAAATGAATACCAATTAGCCCTACGATCACTGATAAAAAACCAATAGCTCCATAACGTGCATCTTGCTTGAGCTGCTCTTTTCGATATCGCCAAATAAGGGCAAAAACAATCGTGAGTACCACAGCTACGCAAATAAGAAATACATCTTTATTTAGCCAGTACTTTTCGGCATCATAGGTTAAATAACTGTGAACCACAGCGGTGGTCATCAAGATGCTAAATACTAAGACGCTGTGTACCATCCAACGCTCCCATTTCCATGCCACCAACCTCTTGTCTGATAAGTGTCTAAAGGCGTCGCCAGTGGTCTCTGCTAGTCCGCCACATCCGCAAACCCAGGAACAATACCAACGTTTTCCATAGAAGTAAGTGAATATTGGGGTGATTATAACAATAGAGGCAATACCAAAAATCAATAAAGCTAATCCAAGATCCCCGGAATTAATAAAGCCATCGATTCGATATTGATCGAAATTATAATAGTTTAAGGGCCAAATGTTTTTAATATCATAGTAAGGAAGATTGTATCCTTTTTCACCATTGAGCCGCGCCATAAGTTCTGGAATCATAAAGGCAAAACAGAGTTGAAAAAACATGACACTGAGGGTACGAATCACTTGATAACTGTTACCCCAGTACTTCCAAATAAATTTTACCCCAAAGGCCAATATGGAAAGCGTATATAATGTCCCATAAACGAACCACTGACTAGCTGGACTACCACTTAATAACCTGCTCAAAGGATCAAATAGCGCAATCAGGCCAGTATTCGAACCCTGATAGCGAAGTCCCAAGTACTGTGGGAAAAAATACAGAATAATGTAAAACCCTGTGATGCAAATACCTAAAATCCATGCGTAGAGCCCTCTTGAGGTTAAAGATCGCAACCAAACACCGTCATTTTTAATACCTGCTGATTTATCGTTATAATATCCATAGCTATACAATACAATACCAGATGTGATCGATATTAAAGCTAGTGAAAGCCAGGTTGATTTATTCGGAAAGCTTAAATTAAAAGCGGCTAAAAACAAGATTATCATACCGAAAACTCCAATTAAAACAGCGAGTTTTTGGAGGGCGTTAATTCCAATAGGAGGTTCTCCAGATAGGGCCATGCTATGTGTTACTTTTGACTTCATCGTGCTGGATTTGTTCTTTAAATTTAATGGCTGCTCGCTTTATAACTTTAGGATAAAACTCAGGGTCAAAATTTAGTTTTGGCAAATTGTCAATGACAAAGGTAATATCCTTTTTTTCTGAGATCCAATGATCCGCAAGGGGATGACTTAAACGAATGCCAAGTGCGGTAATACCTAGTAATTCAGAAGTGTTCTTGTCATAGGCTAGGGTGATGCTTTTTCTGCCAGCGTCCTCTTCCCAGTAGAGATGGTTTTCAGCGCTGGAACAATGCGCACTTACCTTGCCATAGGTTTGGTATTCAACATCAAAAAACTTAGCAGAATTAAACCATACCCCAGGTTGGTAAGGGGTCCTTACCCCAGCAATTGTTTTGGCAACTGTTTCACCCATTATCCTTCCCGTGTACCACACGGCTTCGATAGCTTTTCGATTGGGTAAACTCACTCGCCGTTGTGCACAATCACCAATGGCATAAATGTAAGGGATATTGGTTTGTAAGACCTCATCTACTAATACGCCGCTATCTACCTCAAGCTCACTTGACTTTAAAAAGTCAACATTGGGCACAACACCAGTACTAAGACCTACAAAATCACACGCAATTGACTCTCCTTCAGTGGTGTTGATAGAAGCCACTCGACCATTGGAATCAGCAATGACTTCTTGTAGCGTCGAATTGAATTTCAGTTCGATTCCTTTGGATTCAATATGCCTCCCAATGAGTGTCCCCTGCTGTTTTGTAAGTATGTTTCCCCAATAGACCTCTTCTCTGACTAAAATAGTGACCTCAATTTCCCTAGAATGCAACATTTCTGCGAGTTCAACTCCGATAAGACCTCCTCCAACGATTACGGCCTTTTTACAACGTTTGTTGTTGGGTGCATTGGTTTGTAGCAATTCGAGATCCTCTTTGGAGTAAAATCCCTGTACACCCTTTAAATCACTTCCTGGCCAATTGTAATAAGCGGGCTTAGACCCTGTTGCGATAATTAGTTGGTCAAAGGTTATAACAGACTGATCATCTAGAACTAGTTGTTTCTGCTTTGTCATTAAGGTGATCACACGGCGCTTTAAAAGGTCAATGTTGTTCTTTTTCCAAAACCAATCTTCATAAGGTTTGATTTGATCAAATGTCAGATGTCCCATATAGACATACATCAGCGCTGTTCTAGAGAAAAAATAGTTCGATTCACTCGAGATGACCGTGATTTTAAAGTCACCTAACTTTCTAAGATGGCGTGCTGCGGTGATGCCCGAGATTCCATTTCCAATAATTACAATATGTCTCATTTTAATGTATTGTAGGACAAAGCATTCTCTGCAATATAAGAACTTCATCAAGAATAACCTTGAAGAGACATTCATTTTGGGTAGCTTAAATTTTGTAATAAACTACTTTGGATCATAAACTAAAAAATGCCAACCGCTCGGCTGGCACTTTTATAGATATGCGTCTTATTTTATGCTGGGTATTATTTTAAAATACCATCAATGATACCGTATTCAAGAGATTCATCAGCATCCATCCAGTAGTCACGGTTAAAGTCCTTCATAACTTTTTCAAAGGGCTGCCCACAATTATCTGCTAGAATTTGAGCACTTATCTCTTTTGTTTTGATAATTTCTCTGGCTTGAATCTCAATATTAGAAGCCTGTCCTCGCGCTCCTCCACTAGGTTGATGAATCATGACGCGAGCAAAAGGATAAATAAATCTTTTTCCTTTTTCTCCGGCAGATAAAAGGATCGAGCCCATAGAGGCTGCAAATCCCGTACAGATTGTTGATACAGGACTTTTTATAGCCTTCATTGCGTCGTGTATTGCAAATCCAGAGGTAACATAACCACCTGGACTATTAATGATAAGTTTAATTTCTTCATTATTTAAACTGTCCAAATACATCAGACGATCTACTACATGTTTGGCTGATTTATCATCTACCTGCCCCCATAAAAATACAGTGCGCTTCTCTAGATGTGCAGCATCAATTTTATCTTGAATCTTTGTTTTTGCCATAGTTTCCAATTTTTCCAGACCAAATATACTTAATTTGCATTCAAATCTCCTTGTTTTTTCTTGTGAAATGGATAGAATTCCTGTTGGATAAAATCTTCGGGGATTTCTTCTTCACCTCTAAATCCAAGTTCGATATCTCTTCCGCTATAAGGAATATAGTTAGTTCTAAAGAGGTAATCCCACAGGCTTAAGGTGATGCCAAAATTCACTCCATAGGAATTGGGCATTTTTTTACTGTGATGCCAAATGTGCATTTTTGGGTTGTTTAACAGGTATTTAAATGGCCCGTAGTCCCAACCGATATTTGCATGATTTAAATGGCCAATAGCAATATTGAAAAAATGCACCAGTGCTACAGCCTCTACCTGAAATCCTCCAATTAACGCAACCGGTATGTAAAGCATGGAGTTGTAGAGTACTGGCTCCATCCAATGGTATCTAAAATGCGCAGCAAATCCCATTTCTTTGACCGAATGATGAATTTTATGAAAATTCCATAAAAACGGAATTCGGTGCAATCCTAAATGGGTAGCCCATTGAACAAAATCCGTGATTAAAAAGAAAATAATGAGGGATAACCACCATGGCAAATGGGATAAATCAAATAATTGAAGATGCGCTAAGGAAACCCCAAAACTGCCGAGTAAATCAATGAAAATGGCCTCCACTGTATTTGATAGTGCAATGAGTACCATTAAATTCAGCAGGAAAAAATTGAAAAACAAATAGAATAGGTCTAACCAGAAATCCTTTCGAAATACTTTTTGATTTTTTCGCCAGGGAAAAAGAAGCTCTAATGCCCACACTCCAAGAGAAATTACCAGCAAGCCATAAAAATAGTTGTCCCAGTGAAAACTGGCGATTTCAGAGATCAAGTAGTTAAAATACTCTGAATACGAATTGTAGAAAATATCAAAATACTTCTTCATTGAAATGCTATCAAAACAACCGAAAAATTAAGAAATTTTGTCACCACTAATTTTAAAGCGACCTACTTCCAATCCCCTTAATAACCTCCTTGAATAATCGCATCATTTTAGGTTCTGCCTCTTCCGCTATTTTAATGATCTCACTGACGCTTACTGGTTGTAAGTTGTCGGGATCTCCTTCATCAGTAATAACAGATATTGCGGCAACAGGTAGATTTAAATGGTTGGCCACAATCACTTCAGGGACGGTGCTCATTCCTACTGCATCGGCCCCGATTAGTTTTAAATATCGATATTCCGCTCTGGTCTCTAGTTGAGGTCCTATTACCGAAGCATAGACCCCTTTTTTAAGGGTGATTCCTTCTTTTTTAGCAGCATTCAATAGAGCCGTTGAAAGTTCTTGGTTATAGGGTTGACTCATGTCAACAAAACGTTCTCCAAAAAGGGATACCTCCTTGAAGGCCAGTGGGGAACCACCTTGTAAATTAATGTGATCATCGATGAGCATTAGCATCCCTTTTTTAAGGTCCAAATTAATGGAACCAGCAGCGTTGGAAATTAATAGTTTTTTAATTCCAAGACTATGCATCACCCGAATTGGGTAGGTGATATGTTTGAAATCATACCCTTCATAGAGGTGAAACCTTCCCTGCATCACAACAGTTTTAACTCCTTCTATTTGGCCAAAAATCAGCTTGCCGCTATGAAACTCTACCGTGGCTAATGGGAAGTGTGGGATGTGGTTGTAATGCGCCACAATAGGGTCTTTAAGCTCATCTGCAAGTTTTCCTAATCCTGTTCCTAGGACTATTCCGATCTCAGGAGCATCAAATCCTTTTTTAATTAAATATTGTGATGTCTCATTTAGTTGTTCTTGAATCATTTTTAATAGTTTAAATATTTTTGAAATACCGAGTGTTGCTCTAAGTCCTGGTAAATATCAATGTCATTATACCTATGCAACAAAGCTACCTCTTGATCTTTAAAATGCGATAAGGTGTCTTTTAAAACCGAATTTTGTCCCCAATTCTTATTTTCAAACAATCCAGGGAGGATCTCTTTTAGCCCTATCAAGTAGTATCCGCCATCGGTAGCTGGGCCAAGTACCACCTTGTGATCTGTTAGCTTTTTAAATGCCATTGTTATATCCTCTGGAGTTAATTCATATAAATCGCTTCCGATAACCACTACTCTTTTGTATCCAGCTTTAAACCCATCTTTAAAAGCATTTTCCATTCGCTGCCCTAAATCTTCACCTTTTTGTGTTTTTTTGCTGTAATTAGGGCCGCTCCACAGATCGTCCTCTATGACTTCCGGGGTGTAATACACCCATTTGTCCGTTTGGATCAATGCAGTGACAGAAGCTGTTTTTCTCAACAAAATATGATAGACTTCCAGGGCTTTTTCAGCACCAATTTTTTTAGCTAGTCGGGTTTTAACTTGACCTAAAACGGGATTACGAGTAAAAATAATTAGTAAGGTGTCCTTATCCATTATAAAAATTTAAATAATACTTCCCTGACAGCTACTACCCGCACCCGCGGTGCACCCATAACAATGCTGAGAGCAGACGACCGATCTATTGTTCAACTCCTGGAGGTTGAACTCGGAGATGTGCTGTGATTTACAATCGACCTTTAGCTCGAGCATTTGATTAAAATCACAGTCGTATAACCAACCATCCCATCCCACTGATAGGGTGTTGGTACACATGAGGTCCATTATCGCCTTTGGATTAAAAGCCTCCACCAACGCGTACATATAATCTTCGTAATTCTCCGAAGCTACTAAATAATCCAGATACCTTGAAATAGGTAAATTCGTCAGCGCAAAAAGCCTGTGAAATTCAATCTTGAAATCTCGGTACAGCATTTTTTTAAAATCAGCCTCCATGGCACTTTGATCACCTGGTAAAAACGCTCCCGAAGGATTGTACACTAAATCGAGTTTTAGCGCACTATTCTTTAGTCCATAGCCTACTTCATTAAGCTTTTTTAAAGCTGAAATGGATTTATTAAAAACACCCTTTCCTCTTTGTTTATCGGTTTTATCCATAGTCCAATGGGGCATGGAAGAAACCACATGAATGTTATGAGCTTTAAAAAATTCTGGGAGGTCCTGGTACTTTTTATTAGCCTCAATAATGGTTAGATTACTTCGAACAATAAAATCTTTAATTCCCATTTGGGAGGCTTGTTGTACAAACCATCGAAAGTCGGGATTCATCTCTGGGGCTCCACCTGTTAAATCCAAGGTGTGAATTCCAGTGGATTGTACAACGGCTAAACATTGCTCCATGGTTTGCCGAGTCATGATTTCTTTACGATCTGGACCAGCATCCACATGACAATGTGAACAGACTTGGTTGCACATATAACCAAGATTAATCTGTAAAATTTCCAGCGATTTCGGCCTTATTGGAAACTGGTCCAATTCACTGAGCTTATCTTTAAACTTAGGAAGACTTCCATCGGCAAAAATCCCCTCAGATAACAGTTCTAATTGTGGTTGTGACTTCGCTAGTGCATTTGCTCTTTTGTGTAAAGATTGTATAGACATTTATCTTTATAAATTTTTTATCACTCTTCATTACATAGAGAGCTTTTCATATTTATTCATCATCTGAACCCCGTGTACGAGCGTTGCGCCACTTTCAATGGCGGCCCCTGCATGGACCGCTTCCATCATTTCTTCTTTGGTAATACCGCGTTGTAATCCATCTTTGGTATAGGCATCGATACAATAGGGACACTTTACTACATGTGCCACTGCAAGTGCAATTAACGATTTTTCTCGAGCACTTAATGCGCCTTCTTCAAAAACCTTTCCATAATAATCAAAGAATTTATTGCCAAGTTCTTCACTCCATTGCGTGATGTTTGAGAACTTTCTTAAATCTTCTGGCCTATAATATGTTTTTTCCATGAAATATAAGTTTGTAATGTTAAATTATTAAATATGCTATCTCAGTAATGTGATTTGCCCCTATTTATTTACATAGCTAATTTTTAAGTTGTAATTTAGAGATTCACTAGTAAAGATAAAGAAAGAAAAAATTATGAAGAAAGGATTTCTAATAGACATGGACGGGGTTATCTATGAAAATGACACCTTAATTCCAGGAGCAGATACGTTTATCAAAACCCTGCAAGAGGAAAAGATTCCATTTTTGTTTATGACAAATAATTCCCAACGCACGCCCCTTGATACTGTAAATAAAGTCGCTAGAATGGGGATTGATATAACTGAAGAAAACGTATATACTAGTGCCATGGCTACAGCCTATTTTTTGTCATTTATGAATCCTAACGGTACTGCATACGTACTTGGTGAAGGAGGACTAATAACGAGTCTTCATCAACATGGATACACCTTGGTGAATCAAAATCCAGATTTTGTGGTGGTCGGTGAGGGTAGGAATTTCACTTTGGAAATGGTTAATAATGCGGTGGATATGATTCTCTCAGGTTCGAAATTAATTGCGACGAATCTCGATCCTTCGCCCATGAAACAAGGTTGGTCCAATCTAGGGATTAAGGCTATTGTAGCCATGATCGAAGAGGCGACCAATAAGAAGGCATTTTCTGTTGGCAAACCAAGCCCAGTGATGATGCGTTCGGCTAGAAAGTACCTGGGAATGGAAGCCAAAGAAACCATTATCATTGGCGATACCATGGATACCGATATTTTAGGAGGAATCCAACTAGGGTATACCACTATTTTAACCCTGTCCGGGGTATCCAAAAAGGCAGAATTAAATAACTACGCCTTTAAACCAGATATGATTATAAAATCAGTGGCGGAATTAGACTTAAATAAAGTGCTTGAATTAAAGTAACTATTAGGGATGTTAAATAGTCCTATGTGCCAATAGAATTTTGGTAGATTTGTCTAATTTATACTCAGGGTGTTCGAACTGGAAAATTACAAACATTATGCAAGTATTACTCTTTGGTATTACAAAAGAAATAATAAATCAGGATGTCTTGATTATTCCCACAAGTGAAAATATTAAAGACGTCGGTGAATTAAAGGCCTATTTAAAACAAAAATATCCTGATCTAAGTCGTTTGTCATCCTTGGGAGTGGCAGTAAACAGCGTTTATGCCAAGGAGGATGTTTTGATTGGTTCCTCCGATGAGCTCGCACTGATTCCACCTGTAAGTGGAGGATGATCAGACAAACCAAGGCTTAGAATTAGTCAACTAGTAGGTAAAGTAGAAGAGAATTATGCTGATAGATAACCATAACAGAGTCATCAATTATTTACGATTGGCCATTACCGATCGCTGTAATTTACGTTGCAATTATTGCATGCCGGCCGAGGGAATTGATTTTGCCAAACGCTCTGAGGTATTTACTATAGAGGAGTTATGCCAGCTTAGTAGTATTATGGTCGATCAAGGTATTGATAAAATAAGACTAACAGGTGGAGAGCCCTTTGTCCGTAAGGATATTATGGGTCTTTTCAGACATTTGACAACCTTAGATGGGCTCAAGGAGATTTCTGTAACTACCAATGCCACCCTTATAGGACCTTATATAGAGGAGCTTGCAGCTTTGGGTATTAAAGATGTCAATCTAAGTATGGATGCGGTGACCAAAGAAACTTTTGAGCGTATAACAAGAAGAAATCAATTCGATATCGTTTATGAGAATATGCTCCGACTTATCGAGCAAAACTTTAAACTTCGTATCAACTGTATTGTCTTGGAGGGCCAAAACGAACAAGAAATAGTCCCCCTATTAGAACTTACCAAATACCATAATGTTTCCGTTCGATTTTTAGAAGAAATGCCCTTTAATGGAGGGGTCAAATCATTTCATAAAATTCGATGGGACTATAAAGCAATCTATAAGTATATTTCGGAGCGTTTCGACGGTATTGAAGAATTAAAATCACCATTAACTTCCACGGCCATAAATTATAAAATTCCTGGTCACATCGGTACTTTCGGAATTATTCCTTCTTTTTCGCGCACCTTTTGTGGCAGTTGTAATCGTTTGAGGATTTCTGCCACGGGAGATGTGATAACTTGTTTATATGGAAAACCACGAATGAACATTCGCGCACTTTTGAGATCAGAGAATTGTAACGAAAAAATTAGCACTGAAATCGAAAGAGCCATTGGTAGTAGATCCAAAACTGGATTTGAGGAGCAACAGCGCTATAAGGATGTGTTTAAAAATTCAATGACCTCGATAGGGGGGTAATTAACCCAACGAAGAAAATAGAAATACCATGAACAAACAACTCTCACATATAGATCAACAGGGCCGGGCAGCGATGGTAGATGTTTCTACAAAGGCCGTAAGTAGTAGAGTGGCGGTTGCATCCGGTGTGGTTTCTTTTCCTGAGGAGGTATTCAAGAGTTTAAAGCAAGAGCAATTCAACCACGAAAAAGGTAGTATTATTCAGACCGCAGTAATCGCTGGCATACAAGCTGTAAAAAAAACAGCTGATTTGATCCCACTGTGCCACCAATTGGCCTTGTCGAATATTCAGATCGATATTCAACCCAGAGAAAATAGCCTAGAGATAGTCTGCACGGTAAAATGTAACGAGCGAACTGGGGTTGAAATGGAGGCGCTAACAGGTGTTTCCGTCAGCGCCCTAACCATTTACGACATGTGCAAAGCCTTATCACATGATATTGTAATTAACAACATTCAACTCAAATATAAATCTGGAGGTAAAAGTGACTACCATCGCTAAACTTAACGCACTAGTACTTGCTGGCGGGCAAAGCGCTCGGATGGGGGTTGACAAGGGGCTTTTAGAATACCACGGTCAACCGCAGCGTTTATTTATCTACAACCTCCTTAGAGCGCACTGCGATATGGTTTATATGAGTATTCGACCGGATCAACAGGAGGAGTTCTCATCAGATGTTGACTGTATTGTAGATCAGAATAAATACCCAGGCCCCTTTAATGGTATTATGAGTGCCCATCTATTGTACCCAGCTCATGCATGGCTTGTGGTAGCGTGCGATATGCCGTTAATCAATAGAAAGGCCATCACCAGACTCATAGCTAAAAGAAACCCTTCCAGCGATGCTACCGCATACAAAGCGAAGGATAAAACAATTCCAGAACCTCTTTTTTGCATATGGGAACCCAGGGGTTTAATGGCTGCACATGATTATTTAGAAAATGGAATTAGCAATTCACCAGTTAAATTTTTAGCCAGTAGTTGTTTGGAAATTGTAAAGCCATTGCGCGATGATGTTCTTGTCAATATAAACCATCAAGATCACTATCGAAATCTAGTAAAGAGCATTAAAGAAAAAAATTGTAATGATTAAAAATAGATATATACGACAAACAACCTTAAGGGGCTTTGGGGAAGAAGGACAGCGGAAACTTCAAAATTCGAGTGTTCTTGTCGTTGGGGCTGGAGGATTAGGTGTTCCAGTGCTGCAATACCTCAATGCCATGGGTGTGGGAACAATCGGAATTGTTGAAAATGATAAGGTCGAGCTCAGTAATTTACAGCGACAACCCATTTACAGCGAACAAGATATTGGGAGACCTAAAATATCAGTTTCCATCGAGAAATTACAAGCTCAGAACTCCACTACTAAATTCCATTGTCATAATGAATTTCTAGGGACAGACAATGTCTTAGAAATTTTAAAGTCTTATGATGTGATTGTGGATGCTACAGATAATTTTCCAACGAGGTATTTGATTAATGATGCTTGTGTGATATTACATAAGCCCTTTGTTTACGGGGCTTTACATGCCTTTGAAGGACAAGTTAGTGTGTTTAATTATCAAAATGGCCCAACCTATAGGTGTCTTTTTCCGCAAATGCCAGGAAAAGATGAAATGCCCGATTGTAATGTCAATGGTGTTTTAGGTATTTTGCCTGGGATCATTGGAAATTTTCAAACCCTTGAAGTTATAAAGATCCTCACTGGAATAGGTCAGCCCTTATCTGGAAAATTATTACTTTACGATGGATTGGTGCAAATGATCCAACAGGTTAGCTTTGAGCCAAAGGTGGAAAATCAAACCCGTAACACTTTGGAGGAGAACTATCAATATAAAAGTTGCGACCTTAGCGCATTAGTAACACCAGAGGAGTTCCAGAAGATGCTCCTTAGTAAAAGTCAATACCAATTGGTGGATGTAAGAAGCCCAGAAGAATTTAGAGACTTTCATCTTGAGGACACCATAAATATTCCGCTGCAAGAACTTCCCAACCGCATTAGTGAAGTAGATATTAAACGGACTGTTGTTTTGATCTGCCAATCGGGAATTCGAAGTGAGAAAGCATTCAATTATTTAACAGAGTACTTAGATGGTGCCATTTATCAGCTCGAGGGCGGATTACAAAATTACACGCAGTTATGGAAATAACCACTGATTCACTCTTGTTGTTGGCACTGTGTTTTTTTGTGATCGCCACACTGTATTCCTCTGTAGGTTTCGGTGGTGGTAGTAGTTATCTTGCTATTCTAACCTTATTTGTGGGTAGCTTTTTTGTCATTAGATCCCTAGCGCTAGTGTGTAATTTAATGGTAGTCTCAACAAGTACCTACCTGTATTATAAAAAGGGTCACTTTGAAATTAAGAAGGTTTTACCCTTTGTGGGGGCTAGTATACCCTTGGCTTTTATAGGAGCGTCATTTCGGTTGGAGGAGTACATATTTTTCATTATTTTAGGGATCGCACTAATGAGCTCTGCTATTTTATTACTGACCCAAAATATAAAAAAAAGGAAGAATAATAAGGAGCAAGAAACTAAAATTTATCCCATGTGGATCACTGCAGCCTTAGGGGCTGGCATAGGCTTTCTCTCTGGTCTAGTTGGAATTGGAGGAGGTATTTTCTTAGCACCGATATTAAATCATATGCGCTGGGATTTGTCCATTAAAATTGCAGCCTTGGCAAGTTTCTTTATTTTGGTGAATTCTATATCGGGAATCGCTGGACTTGTGATAAATGAAATGTTTGTCTTTCCGTGGAAACTTGGCCTGATTTTATTAGGGGCTGTTTTACTCGGTGGACAATTGGGAATTAGAATTAGCCTTCATAAATTAAGTGGAGCTGGAATCAAAATACTCACTGCGATTCTCGTTTTTATAGTGGGATTAAGAGTGTTATTGAACAATGGATTGGGACTGATAAATTTTTAACCTTATGGAAATGATATCTTATCGAGAAGCTTTTGATATTGTACATAGTCATATACAAGATTATGGGATGGAAAAAGTGCCGTTTACCAGATCCTTAGGACGGGTGTTGGCACAAGATATAAAAGCGGATCGTGATTTTCCTGCTTTCGATCGAGCGACAAAAGACGGTATTGCGATTTCATTTGATGCTTTAGGATCCAAGAGTGAATTTGAAATTGCTGGGATTGTCGCAGCAGGAACGCATCAGATTTTATTAAATAATACAAATCAATGTCTTGAAATTATGACAGGGGCAGTCGTACCACAGGGGGCCGATACGGTGGTTATGTACGAAGATACCTATATAGACAAGGGCATTGCAAGGTTGCAAACCGAGGTTCGAAAGGGACAAAATGTGCACCATCAAGGAAGCGATACCAAACAAGGTGATGTGATTATCCCAAAAGATACTAAAATTAGTGCTGCGGAGATTGGCATACTTGCCGCGGTTGGGGCCGTGGAGGTAATGGTCAAAAAATTACCTGAGGTTTGTTTAATTTCAACTGGTAATGAACTTGTAGCGGTACATGAACTACCAGCTGCACACCAAATTAGGGAATCCAATATGCATACCCTCCACGCATTATTATCCTTACAGAAAATCGAGCCCAATCATCGCCATTTTGATGATGATAAAGAAGCTATTATTGCCTCCTTGGATGGTTTGCTAAATACTAATAATGTTCTGATCATTAGTGGTGGAGTATCCAAAGGGAAATTCGATTACATTCCAGAAGCATTAGAACAATTAGGGGTAAAGAAATGTTTTCATCGGGTATTACAAAGACCAGGGAAACCGTTTTGGTTTGGGGTTTATCCAAAGACCAACACCTTGGTGTTTTCCTTTCCTGGAAATCCCGTATCCACTTTTGTGAACTACCATGTGTATTTTAAAAGCTGGTTGCATCGATCTTTAGGATTAGATCAAACGGGGATTAAAGTGGTATTAGGCGAAGCTATGACCAATGAAATTCCACTAACAGTTTTTAAAAATGTGTATTTAAAAATAGAAAACGGCGTGCATACAGCCTATACTGTACAAGAGAATGGATCAGGGGACTTAATTAGTATGGGAAGAACAGACGGGTTTATTGTCCTACCTCCACAAAGCGAAACAATAGACCAAGGTGCGGCAGTGTACTTTTTCCCAACCAGAGAATAAAAGCCAATAGGTTAAAATTATGATGTATGAGTTTGAAAATATTATCACTGCCTATCAAAAAAATAAACAGCAGGGTAAACCATCTGTGCTAGCCACTGTGGTGGCCTTAGAAGGAGCTTCTTATCGCAAGCCAGGAGTTCGTATGCTGATCGATGTTGATGGAAAAATGGTGGGTGCAGTCAGTGGCGGATGTGTTGAA
The DNA here is from genome assembly GCF_035306585.1 of Galbibacter sp. Classification (GTDB taxonomy): domain Bacteria; phylum Bacteroidota; class Bacteroidia; order Flavobacteriales; family Flavobacteriaceae; genus Galbibacter. The sequence goes on along the minus strand of NZ_DATGNU010000044.1, from coordinate 9,270 downwards.
AAAGAAATTTACCGACAAAGTCAATCTGTGTTTGAAGTTGGCATCCCAAAGGTAATGACCTATGATGGGAGGTTTCGTTTAGGTTGCGAAGGGATTCTGTATATTTTAATTGAGCCAATGGAGTTATCCCAAAATTTTATAACGGCTTTTAGAAATAGTTTGGATCGTCGCGAGTCGGTACATCTTCAAAGTTATTTTACAAAAAAAGATCAAGAATTGGACCGCCGTTATGGAACCCTGGTAAGGTTTTCTAATAACACCTCTTACACTATCGGTGACCAATTAAATACTTCCACACCGCAAAACATGGATGGTTTAGAGATTTTTAAGCAAAACTTGCCTGCGGCATTACGCCTTATAATCATTGGTGCAGAACACGATGCGGTGCAGTTATGTAGCTTTGCTGCACTGAGTGGTTGGGAGGTATGTGTAATTGCAACAGATTCTGATCCCAAAGAACTCGTAAATTTTCCTGGTGCAAAGTCCGTGATCAATACCAGGGCCGAATTGTTTGATATGAATTTAATCGATGATCGAACCGCGGTGATGTTAATGACTCATAGCTACTCAAAAGATCTAAAATACTTACTACGATTAGAGCAAGCAACTACCATTTCTTATATTGGTCTTCTGGGACCCGCAAAGAGACGAGAACGGTTACTGAATGAGATCATGGAACAAAGGCCACAAGTTTCAGAGGCGTTTTTTGATACTATTCACGGCCCTGCAGGAATAAATATTGGGGCAGAAACTCCTCAAGAAATAGCTATTTCCATTCTATCAGAAATGCTTTCGGTATTCAGACAACAACCAATCATGCCATTGAAGAATAAAAAAGGAAGAATACATTCCTAAACAAAATCATATGAGTCCCAACATCGCTATAGTGATTCTTGCAGCTGGAGCCTCTTCGAGAATGGGGGTGCCTAAGCAATTATTGCCGTGGGGAAATAGCTCACTTCTGAATCACGTGATTCATACGGCTTGCACTTTGGATCACCAAGTACATGTGGTCCTAGGGGCTCATGGTGAAAGAATAAAAAAAGAAATTCCTGAAATAGTAAATTTACATTCTCATATTAACCCGAAGTGGAAGGAAGGTATTGGCAATTCGATTGCTTTTGCAATGACCAAATTAATGGATGTAAATCTAGATGGAGTATTATTTCTACTGGGAGATCAACCTTTTGTTAGTGCCAACTATTTGATGGAGTTGCTAAGGTGTTTTAAAGGGAATTCTACGGGGATAATAGTTTCTGAGTTTTACGGAAATCTAGGGGTGCCTGCCGTGTTTTCATCAGCGTACTTCAAAGAGTTATCTACACTAAGTACCGATGTTGGAGCGAAATTCATCATTAAAAAACACCCTAAAAAGGTACTAAAGCTAAATGCCGAAGAGTATGTTCGCGACATTGATACCCTAGCGGATTATCGAAAAGCCCATCAGATAATGTTTGGTAACTAATGGGTTATTTTTCTCAAGTGGATAATAACAGATGCAACCCTGCGGCTAGTACGGCTCCGACAATAGGTCCAATAATGGGGACCCAAGCGTAATGCCAATGACTACTGCCTTTTCCTTTGATGGGCAATATAGCGTGGGCAATTCTAGGGCCTAGATCACGTGCAGGGTTTATAGCATACCCAGTGGTTCCACCAAGCGACAGGCCGATCACCCAAACTAAAAATGCTACGGGCAAAGCTCCGATCGAACCTAAGCCAATAGGTGTTTGAGATGTATCGCCGATGATGGGATCCGTAAAATAAAAAATTACAAAGATCAAAACAAATGACCCGATGATTTCACTTATTAGGTTACTTGTTTTATTTGGTATGGCGGGTATGGTACAAAATGTGGCTAACTTTAAAACAGGGTCCGGAGTTTCTAGATAATGATCCCGATATACCAGAGCAACCATCGATGCGCCTAACATAGCTCCTATCATCTGAGCGATAATATATGAAGGAACCAGGACCCAATCTAAAAGCCCCGCTGTGGCTAATCCGACACTTACAGCTGGATTTAAATGAGCACCACTGTAGGGCGCGGCGATCACAACGCCAGTAAATACCGCTAATGCCCATGCGGTGGAGATGACCATCCATCCGGCATTATGTCCTTTGGTTTTGTTTAATACCACATTGGCAACAACACCATTACCCAGAAGAATGAGCATAAAGGTGCCAATGATTTCTGCTATGAATGCTGTCATGATTGATTTAATTTGGGTTTGTCCAATAATTGGTGGTTTGTACTGCTTTTTTCCAAGACTCTAATTGCTGTTCTACCTTGACGTTTTGTTCTGGTGAGTACGTTTTGTCAACCTTCCATTTTTCTATAATGTCTTGTTGATCTTTCCAATACCCCACACCTAGACCAGCTAAATATGCAGCTCCTAAGGCGGTTACTTCGGTAGTTTTGGACTTTACAATTTGCGTATTTAAAATAGTGGATTGAAACTGCATTAAAAAATCATTTTCCGTGGCACCGCCATCAACACGTAACTCTTTAATGGAGATGTTTGCATCAGCTTCCATAGCTTTTAAAACATCATAGGTTTGAAAGGCAATACTTTCCAAAGAAGCCCTAACGATATGTGCTGCTGAGGTTCCTCTCGTGATACCTACCATGGTGCCTTTGGCATGTTGATTCCAATATGGGGCACCTAGACCTGTAAATGCGGGGACGAAATACACCCCATCGGTGTCCTTAACTTTTCTTGCCATTTTTTCAGATTCTTTGGCATTTTTGATAAGACCTAGTCCATCTCTAAGCCACTGCACTACTGCACCAGAGATAAAAATACTGCCTTCCAATGCGTAATGAATATCGCTTCCAATTTTCCAAGCGATAGTGGTTACAAGTTTATTTTTAGAAACCAATGGTTTATTACCAATATTCATCAGCATAAAACAACCTGTTCCATAGGTGTTTTTAACCATACCAGCCTTGTTGCACATTTGACCAAAGAGCGCAGCATGCTGATCGCCTGCTATGCCTGTAATGGGGATTTTTCGTGCAAAGAGCATTCCAGAAGTATAAGCAATGTCGCCACTTGAATCACATACTTCAGGAAGCATAGTTGAAGGAATATCGAAAAGATTTAAAAGCTCTTGATCCCAATCCAGCGTATGAATATTAAACAGTAAAGTTCGGGAGGCATTGGTGATATCTGTGAGGTGTTTTTGACCATTGGTAAGGTTCCATAGGAGCCAAGAATCCACGGTGCCGAAAACTAATTCTCCAGCTTCCGCCTGCGCTCGAGCATTGTCCACATTATCCAAAATCCACTTTACTTTTGTAGCTACGAAATAGGCATCGATCACCAACCCAGTTTTTGCTCGTATTTTATCTTCCCAACCTTCTTTTATTAATTGATCACAGTAATCAGCGGTCCTTCTATCTTGCCAAACAATTGCATTGTATATGGGTTCACCTGTTTTTCGATTCCAAACAATAGTGGTCTCTCGCTGGTTGGTTATACCGATCGCTGCTATGTGATCGGCATGAAGTTTGGCCTTTGACACCGCTTCTATCGTAACAGCCATTTGAGAAGACCAGATTTCATTTGCATCGTGTTCTACCCATCCTGGTTTAGGGAAGTACTGTGTGAATTCTTTCTGTGCAATGGACTTGGTGTACCCATGCTTATCAAAAACCAACGCTCGTGAGCTGGTGGTTCCTTGATCTATGGCTAATATATATTTTGACATTTTGGTAAATTACATTTTGGTTGTTTGATAGATTTGTGGAATTTCGCCAAAAAAATCCAATAATCTTTAAAAGTGCCTTTAAAATTTAGTCAAAATGGAATGATTTCGTCGATTTACCTTTTGTCAATGGTTTCATTGATTGGTTTAAGTAATGGCAATTGTAAATGAAATTTAGCGGCGATTAATCTAGCGATGATAACTGTTATTGCGGTCATTAATTCGGTGATGTCAGATGAAAAATTAAGTTTGTAAAACAGATAATACACTCCCCCACCAAAAACACAAGCCAGTGCATAGATGTCCCTGGTAAATACTAGTGGGACTTTATTAAGTAATACATCTCGAAAAACACCACCAACGGTTCCAGTGATTGTTCCCATCATAACACATACCCAAAAAGGTAATCCCATGGCCAAGCTTTTACTGATTCCTACCACGGTAAATAACCCTAATCCAATGGCATCAAACATAAATAAAGTACTGCCCCAACGGAACAACTTTTCTTTAAATAAGATAGCGGATAAAAAGGCGATCCCAGTGGTTATAAAATACATGGGGTTCATCATCCAAAATGGCCGAACATCTAGGAGTAAGTCACGTGTTGTTCCACCACCGATAGCGGTAACTAATGCGATAATAAAGGCGCCAAACCAATCAATTCTTTTTCCTGAAGCCAACCTTAGACCACTGATAGCGAAGGCAAATGTCCCTAGTAGGTCAAGGAATATAGTAATGCTGAATTCCAATGTGTTTTATATTAATAGGTGTTATCCGATTTTTACAGAAGTCATGCTTAATGAACCTCCAAGGGTATTATCATTAAACAAACTTACGCTTTCGTCAGAATCTTTCAAACCTAAGACATATAATAAAGGCAAATAATGTTCGGGAGTAGGTATGGCCAAATCAAAAACGCGCCCTTGGGATCTAAAGTTAATAAGGGCAGTATGATTTTGGTCTAATATGAACTTTTTCATTTTCTCATCTGCTTCAATCGCCCAATCGTATCCAGAACCGGAAGTGTTTATGTTTCTCCAATCCACCATCCTTAGATTGTGAACCATATTCCCGCTTCCGATAATGAGGATTCCTTTTTCACGAAGTAATTTAATTTGTTGTCCAAGTTCATAATGGTATTTCGGTACCTTATTGTAATCAATACTCATCTGGATAACAGGGATGTTTGCATTTGGATACAAATGGCGTATGACACTCCAGGCACCATGATCTAATCCCCAGCTCTGATCTAGAACAACGTTGGTTGAATGGATAAGTTCCTTGGTTCTAACAGCTAATTCAGGACTACCAGGTGCAGGGTATTGAACATCAAAAAGAGCCTGAGGAAATCCTCCAAAATCATGGATAGTTGGTGGATTTTGCATGGCGGTTACAAAGGTTCCATTGGTTTCCCAATGCGCAGAAATGCATACGATAGCTTTGGGCTCTGGTATTTGTGTAGCAACCTTGCGAAATCCTTGGACAAATTCATTTTCTTCTATGGCATTCATAGGACTGCCATGTCCTAGAAATAATACAGGCATCTTTGGAGTGTTCTCCATGGATGCTGACATTTTTGAAAGATCATTTAAATCCATGATAATAGCATTTAATTGTTAGTCCTGTATAGCATTCTGTTTGCGCAGTCTGAAGCACAAATAAGTCCGCCAACCAACATAATGATGTCCTTTAATACCAATCTTCCAGCCCCAGATAAATAAGGAAATCCATGCTGTGGTGTTGGAAAATCACCATCCAAGTTCGGAACGTAGACCTCTGGAGTTGTTATCAAAAAACTTAGCGTCACTATGGACATTCCAAAGGTGAGCAATCCTCCTACAAGACCTATTTTGGGTGACCAAATCCCTATTAAAGTCAAGATTCCTATAATAACAATGACGGTTCCAAGACCATAGGAAAAGACATAAGTATTGTTCTCTTTATGCCAGTCGATATTTTTTTGGACTGTTTTACCCTCTGGATTTTTATAGTCCTTGTATTCTGGCGCATTCTTGTGAATAGAAGAATGACATAAAAGGACTATTGGCAACAAAAGGCACAATGCCATCTGCTTCATATGGAAAGGCTTTCAACCTTCCAATCCAAATCATTACTATAAAAATAGCCAGACGGATAAGATTGATAAAATTTGATTGACTTTTTGCTAGGAATTTTACTATCTCGCTCATCAGTACTGTTGTATTAGTTTTTATACGCAGTTTCAATGTGGATCGTATTTTCAAGTATCTTATGAACTGGACAACGGTTGGCAATTTGTAATAGGCGGTCTTTTTGAGCGGTATCCAAGTCACCTACAAATTCTAATTTTCTTCGAATATTGGTTTTATGTTCATTGGGCATATAGTCTAGTTCAATACTTATCCTCACTTTTTGTAAGTCCCAATTTTTACGACCTGCATACATTTTAAGCGTTGCTGAGGTACAGGCTGCTAGGGCAGATGCTAGAAGTTCTTTCGGTGAAAAACCTAAATCTTGCCCTCCAAGATGCTCTGGCTCATCCGCAATGAGCGTGTTTCCAGATTCAGAGGTCAATACCACTTTATAATCTTGATCTTGGATGATAGAAGTAATTTTTGCCATGTTGAGATATGTTTTAAAGGTTAAATCGATTAATTCCCTAAAGCATGGTAGGCTATCCTTGGGGAGTGTTACACAAAGATGTGGATTATTTATACATAGCTGCTTATTGTAATAGGAAAAAGTGTGGTGGGTCTATAGAACCAAACTCGATTCCTGTGCGCTATATTCACTTGGGGTTTGTGCTGTTCTTTTTTTTCATATTCTAGTAAGGTGGATTTCAATGCTCTATTCCACGTGTAAACCGATCTACGATTTATTTATAGTTGGTTGTTGGCTCGTGCTGAATTTCCTTGTCTCTATAATTTTAATTACGGTTTGATGGATGTTGGTTTTGCTTTTCTATAATGGATAAAGTGTGCTAACCTTCCCTGATTTCTTATGACTCATTCTTTGAGATTTTGTACCAGTTGGGTGGCTGGTTTTGAAATAATTTGCTCCAGAAACCGAGGTCCTACTTTCGAAAATTTTGAAAGGCTGTTTCACGCTGAAAATTTAAAAAACTTATATTCAACCAGGTAATTATCTTTTAAAGACCCTTATCTATCCGATAGGTAGCTTTTTATTGTTTCAATTGAGAACCAATAAATGGGATTCTTGGTGCTAAAAAGTATCCTGTCAAACTTGCAAACAAAATAGGGATAAAATGTCCGAACCCTGTTAAAGTGGCCAATAAGATGGTAGTACTCATTGGAGTTCTAGTTACACAAGCATTAATGGCTGCCATACAACTCACAATTGCTAGTGATAGATTGACCGAAGGAAACAATTGATGGATGATTAATCCCAGCGTAGCTCCTGTGAAAAATAGGGGGATGATAAATCCACCTCTCCATCCTGAAGTTACCGTTATTGCAATGGCCACTACTTTAAACACTAGAATTGCTAGTAATAAAGTTAAGGAAAAATTAGCAGAAAGCAAATCATTGATCTCATGATGACCATAATACCTTGTGATAGGAAGGTAGTAGGCAATCACTCCCAATAGAATTCCACCGATAGTTGTTTTTATAAATATGGGGATGGGTCTTTTCTCAAATAGTGTTTTAAAGAATTTTGCACATATTATAAATCCCCAACCAAAGGCTGCTCCAACCATGGCGAAGAGTACTGCAAATGCAAAGTCAAATAATCCTGAGTACTCATAGGAAGATAAATCCCAGAGCGGTCCTAGTCCTAAATGAACGATAAAGGCAAATACCAAATAACTAAAACAGCTTGCTACAAAAGCGGGTATAACCGCCTTGTAATATTCTACAGCATGTTTATGGTGTAATATTTCCAAGGAGAATAAACTACTTCCCAATGGAGCGCCAAATAGGGCAGTGAAACCAGAGGCCATTCCAGCGATGCTCATCGATCTGAGATCTTCCCCTTTTAGGCGGCATAATTTACCAATATATGTTCCTGTTGACCCTGTGATCTGAACCATAGGAGCTTCAGGTCCAAGACTTCCTCCTGATGCTACACAAAGCAAGGACGATAGTATCATGGAGGGATTATTTTTAGGATCTAATTTTCCTTTATTAAAGCGAATATTATTTACAATCAAATGAATTTCACCAGGATCCCCTATGAAGTGGATAATAAGCCCTGCTCCAAGCCCACAAATAGCCATCAGTGGAATAACGGTCCAGCCAGTGAAGAATGCAAATTGATGTGTTATATACTCTAGTGTTATCCAGTAAAGTCCTGCAATGACGCCACCTAAAAGTCCAAGCAACGCCCATAAAACAAAATTTCTGCTGAAAACGAACGGGTTAAATTTAACGGGTTGATCTAATATACTTAAATAAGTTACTAATTTTCTTCTACGTTTTAATTTCACTTCTTCGTTCTTTCTGTTATTAGAGAGGCTTTAATGTGTTTCTCTGATAATTAAAGCGTTGTATTTGCTTATTTGTTATTGGACGGGCAAAATTAGGCATTTGTTTTTGTAATCTTATGCCTGTTTGAGAATTCTTTTGAAGCATTCTGAATGGGATCGGTAAATTTTAAATCATCCTATTGTGTAAATAAGTACATAATGGATGTTGTTTTGGTATGCGCCACTGTGCCTAGCTACTTACTCTTATTTTTCAAAAAGGTTGATGGTATAGTCCAATAGATCTCTTCCACCTATCTGGCCATGGCCAGGAATCACAAGCTTCACATTAGGGTATTTTGATTTTACTTTTTCAACAGTTTTTGACCATTGATCAATGTTGGCATCGTTTAAATTTCCTTTTCCTGCTCCGATCTCTTTAATCAGACAACCTCCAAAGACTACTTCCTCTAGCGGGAAATATCCAATGATGTTATCGCTAGTATGCCCTTGTCCGAAATACTCAGCATATATACTTTGGGTTCCGACACTAAGCGTGAATTTACGAGTAAAACTCTTTACTAGAGAAGAGAATATTTGACCATTTTGTGTTAAGAGCGATAAAGTTTCTTTACTGGCGAATGTAGGAATATTATAAGCTTCAAATTCTTCTATTCCTCCTACACAGTCTTGATGGAAATGGGTAGGAATAAGCGCAATTATCTCACTCTTTAATTGCTGGGTTATAAATTGAATCAGCTCTTTAGAACTTTGATTATCGGTTGGAGTATCAAATATAACTCCTTCATTGTCACTAATTACAATCATTCCATTGCAACCTACTTTTCCAAAATCATCTGTGTTTAGATAGGATACATGAAGGTAAATGTGGTCGGATAGTTTTTTGATTATAAGGTTACTACTCTGATAAACCACCATTGAATCAATTGAAAAATCGATTGTTTGTTGGTTGAGGATGTTTGGGGTATGTAAATGAGCGTTATCGGCAGTTGTATCTACTAAATTAAAAGCTAGTCCCAAAATAAAGGCGATGGTAATTCCCAAATTCATAAGTTGTGACATTTTTGACTTACGTTAAGGTAGGTATTATTGAAATCTTCAAAATGCTGGAAAATTACCAACTTTTGGAGAATTGG
>NZ_DATGNU010000043.1:0-73692 GCF_035306585.1 Galbibacter sp. | reverse complement strand
CCATTCCTAAAATCTTTGGGACGATAACCAAAGGTGGGTACATCACAAAGTAATACCAGTACTGGACATTGGGCCGAGGCTGCTCTATTAATAATATCCTTTCGTATGGAATCCTCCACGGGATTGTATAGCTGAAACCAGGCATTGCCCTGGGTAAGTTCACTGATCCTTTCAATACTACTGGTACTTACGGTGCTTAAAATAAAGGGAATGTTGTGTTTAAAAGAAGCTTTGGCAAGTATTTCTGGGGAATTAGGCCACATAAGTCCTTGAAGTCCTACAGGTGCAATCCCAAATGGGGCATCATATTGGCGGCCAAAAAGGGTAGTTTTCAAATTGGAATCCTTGTAATTGTTAAGGTAGCGCGGTTCCAATTGTATTTCCCTTATCTCGGCGGTGTTTCTTATGATATTGACATCCTCATTACAGCCACCATCAAGGTATTCAAAAGCAAATCGAGGGATTCGTTTTTTTGCTTTTTCTCTTAAATCATCCACCGAAGGATATTTGTAATTGAAGGATAATGCCATTTGTAGTTATTTAATAATCAGAGGAACGTGTTTTTTTAAAGCGTAATTTTTCTTGAGAAATTTGGAATTTAGCTTGGTATCGGCGATACAAATGGCGGCTCCTAAGGCTGAACCTAATGAGGCATCCGTGGTACGTAATTCCATATTTCTCATATAATGAGATAAGAGCTTAATATATACTTCATTGCTACTAAAGCCCCCATCGACATATAATTTGGAGATCTTTTCAGATCCTTTGGCTATTTGGATGCTCTGGACCTGTAGTTTTACAAGTTCTATCATCAGATGGTGATAGGCATCCTCAAAGGAATCATAGGGAAGCTCCGTTTTGGACAATTCCTGGGTGTTTTCAATACTTTCCCATTTAAAGAGGTGTTCAAATTCCTTGGTAATTTCATAATAAGCCTGCTCGTTGAAACTTACAGATTTGTGATGATCCGGTGCAACGCCATAATGTTCGGCTAACTTTTGAACTTGAATCTTATATTCATTTCCTAAGAATAATCTGGAGGCTTTTACTTGTTTGCCATTAATTCTCATGTAATTGATACAGTTCTTAGAAACCTCTTTTTCACTCAAAGGAGTGGTGGTAAATGGATTAAGAGCAATGCTCCATGTTCCTGTGGAAACTAAAATAAAAGGATCTTTTAGACTTCTCACATAAGGCAGCAAGGCTGCCGAACTATCATGGATCCCTACTCCAATTTTAATACGTTTCCCATTGTAATTCATATTAATACTGGTCTCAGTGGATACAATGGGGGGAAGGATCTTGTGCAACTCTTCCTTGTAAACCCAGTAGTGATAATCCTTTTTGCTATAGTCCCAAAGACTGGTATGACAGCCTATACTTGTGTATTCACTCAAAGGGATTCCTGTAAAGATATAACTGAGATACTGAGGAAGATGAAGCGAGTATTTTATTTTTTTAAAAACCTCAGGCTTGGTGTACTTTAACCAATACAACTGCATGCCTGAGTTTAGCAGGCCTTCCTTGGAGGATCCCGTTTGTTGTATAAAGGTTAACTCTGGTCCATAACGCTGGTAGAATTTATTTATTATTTCTTGGTCAATGGGTTTGGTATAATTATACAAAGGAGTAATGGCCTCACCATTTTCATCAAGGTGCACCAAGGATGCTCCATAGGAGGAAAAGTTAATAGCTTTGATATCGTACTGGTCGGTGGCTAAGATTCTGTTAAATACTGCCTTTAGCCATAGTTGTAACTTATGGAGGTCTTCTGTAGGATACCCGTCTTGATCCAAGATATGGTCGAATTTGGAATACTCTCTGAAAACTTCTTTGAAATCCTCATCAAAAAGGAAGAACTTTTTATTGGTTTTTCCGATGTCAAATACCGCCGTTACTTTCTTTTTCATTTCAACCTATTTATAAGCCTGTAGCTACTGTATTTTTTCCTCGCTCCTTGATTAATTGCTCCCTGACGCCTAAATTCCTATAGGATTTCAAAGGGTTCATGGGTGCATTGGACTGTAGTCGAGCCTGCCTAACAAGGGGTCTGACATCGGTAAGATAGGCCTCTTGCAATATTTCTTGACATAGGGTAACATCATGTTCTTGCTGGGCTTTTTTCAAGAGTACTTGATCTACCAAAAGGGCTTTCGCATAGGTTATCCGTATAGACTCTAAGGATTGAATTAAATCCTCCAAGGGGTCTTTGAGGTTATGGCTAGCATCGATCATCCAAGAAAGTTCAGGGTTTTGAGGATTGTTAGCCATTCCATAGACCAATTCATTGAAAATTAAAAAAAGCGCATACGGTTTAATGGATCCCACAGTGATGTCATCATCCCCATATTTACTATCATTAAAATGAAAACCCCCTAATTTCCCTTTAAACATCAGCGTAGAGACGATCTGTTCAATATTTGTATTAGGAAGGTGATGGCCAAGATCCACTAGGGTGTAGGCTTTCGCTCCACATTCGTTAGCCAACATAAAAGAAGTGCCCCAATCTTGTATTACCGTGCTGTAAAAATAGGGTTCATATGGTTTGTATTCAATAAATAACTTCCAATCATCGGCTAAGGATTTGTATATTTCTTTCAGACTATCTTGTGTATTTGAAAGTGCTGTTTGAAAATTGTGTTGCCCTGGAAAAGAACTTCCATCTGCAAGCCAAACAGTGATACTTTTTGATCCTAGTTTTTCCCCAATTTTAATAACTTCTTTGTTGTGAGCGATGGCTTGTTGTCTTGCATCTACGCTGGTATTACTTAGGGATCCAAACTTGTAGGAATGTTTTGCCTGTGGTGAATCCTGAAAGGTATTGGAGTTAACGGCATCGAATTTCAAATCCAATTCTGCGGCAAGTTCTTTGATGGCTTTATAATCTGTTGGGATATCCCATGGAATGTGTAAAGAAATAGCTCCTGCACTTCTAGTTAGGTGGTGAAGCACGCCAACATCTTCGAGTTTTTGCTCCAGTGAAGTGGGTTCACCAAAAAAAGAGTACCTTCCAAATCGCGTTCCCCCAGCTCCTAATGCCCAACTTGGGATAGCCACTTGAAAGGCCATGAGTTTGTCAATAAGTGCGTTTACCTCAATATGTTGTTTTGACAGCCTATTGGCTAGATGGTCAAATTCTTCCTTGTGGTTAGCAATTTCTTTTGCATCAGAACTTAGTGTGTTTGGGTTAATGATCATTTTTTGAGTTTGTTTCTAATTGGTACCTCTGTAATTTAAAAGAAACCCTCATAGGCTGTGCATACCTATGAGAGATTCCTTAAGCTAACTAACAACTATACATTTATCGAACAAATGCATTTGCCATTCCACCGTCGACATTGATGATGTTTCCGGTTGATTTATCCAAATTTGCAATCAGCGCAAAGGCCGCATTAGCAATGTCCTGTGGATATATGATTTCGTTTAATAAATTTCTTTTTGCGTAGTGTGAAGGAAGCTCATCTACCGAAATTCCGTAAGCCTTGGCTCTTCCTTCTGCCCATGCGCCTTGCCATATTTTACTCCCTACAATGACTCCATCTGGGTTTACGGTATTCACCCTGATTTTATCCGATCCTAGTTCCGCAGCCAATAGGCGGGTCATATGTAATTGGGCTGCTTTAGCTGTTCCATAACCTACATTGTTCGGTCCAGCTACCAGGCCATTTTTACTAGCAATATTTACAATATTTCCACCCAGACCTTGCTTCTTAAGGATTTTCACCCCGTGTTGCGCCATTAAAAACTGACCCTTTACAAGGATATTTTGTAGGATTTCCCAATCCTTTAAGGTGGTGTCTTCTAATGATTTAGAAATAGCCAGGCCTGCAGAGTGGATGATAACGTCTATCCCTCCAAAGGATAAACATGCTTTGTCAAACGCTCTTTTAATAGAATTTTCATCGGTAACATCACAAACTACGGTGCTGACCTGATCTTTTTTAAAGGTTTTCTCAGCCTCTTCTAAGGACTGTTCACTGATATCCGTCAGCACTACATTGGCGCCTTCGGCCACTAATTTATCTGCTATAGCTTTTCCTATTCCTCCTCCGGCTCCAGTGACAATAGCAACTTTTCTCGAGAGCGGTTGCTCTTTTGGCATACGTTGTAATTTAGCCTCTTCCAACAGCCAATATTCAATGTCAAAGGCCTCTTGTCGTGGAAGCGCTGTGTATTGTGAGATAGCCTCGGCACCGCGCATCACGTTGATGGCGTTGACATAAAACTCACTAGCTACCCTTGCGGTTTGTTTGTTTTTAGCAAAAGAAAACATGCCAATTCCAGGGTAAATGATAATCACGGGATTTGGATCCCGCATCGCAGGACTATTAGGGTGTTTACAATGATTATAATAGGCACTATATTCTTTGCGATAGGCCTCAAATGAAGGGGTAAGTTTTTCAAGTAAAACCTCGGTGTTTAGCAAATCCTCATCTTTATCCAAATCCAACACCAAAGGTTGTATTTTTGTCCTTAAGAAGTGGTCTGGACAGGAAGTTCCCATGGGAGCAAGCCTTTCCAAATCGTGACTATTGATGTATTGCATCACTGTTTCACTGTCCGTAAAATGACCGATCATTGGTTTTTCTGAGGAACATAACCCTCTTAGTAATGGCATCAGCTGGGATGCCTTTATTTGCCGCTGCTCCGGCGGATGGCTTTTTATCTTTTCACCTCCAAAAACACTGCCTTTTTCTTTTATTTTATCTTCAATATAGGCCGATGCTGTTTCGATGACTTCTAAACTATTCATGTAGCACTCATAGGAAGTATCGCCCCAGGTAAATAAACCATGATTTCCAAGGACAATACCGCGAATTCCTGGATTATCCTTTAGGCATTTCTCTAGTTGTAACCCAAGGTCAAATCCTGGTCGTTGCCAGGGAACCCACCCCATGGTTTCTCCCCAAATTTCTTTGGTGATTTTTTCACTGTCCTTTGCGGCAGCTACAGCAATGAGCGCATCTGGATGCAAGTGATCGATATGTTTAAATGGTAGTAATCCATGTAAGGGTGTGTCAATGGAAGGGGCGCGGCTGTCTAAATCGTAGATGCAGTGATTGAACAAGCCAACCATTCTATCTTCATCAGAGCGTCCTTTGTACACATTTTTAAGATTACGCAATCGCTCGGTATAAAGACCAGCTATACCAGCACGAGTTAAAGTGCCTATATCGCCACCAGATCCTTTTATCCACATTACCTCAACGTTTTGATTAGTGAGTGGATCTTTCTCTATTGTTTTACAACTTGTATTGCCTCCTCCGTAATTGGTAATCCTTAGGTCTGCACCTAGGATATTTGATCTATATAAAAAAAGTTCGACTTCATTACCCTCTATAGCTGCGGCTTTTTGATCATCCCAAAGATAATTTACATATTTAAAGGTTTTATTCATTTGTTTTGTCCTAATTGATGTTTGTTGATCCAAATGTAACTTTTAAAAAATACCTGTGTATCCTGTGGTGTACTGCAAGGAGGAAAAAAGTACTAAAATGTTAAAAATTATAATAATTGCTATTAATATTTAATATTACATTAATTATTTGTACAATTACGCATAAAAATTAATTAATCATGAGTTCCTCTACTATGCATTCGGAAATTAATATAACGATTGATGAAAATTCCAGAGTGCCAAAATACAAGCAAATCGTTGATTCGGTAATTGAAGATATAAGCAAAGGTAGATTGTCCTTTGGACAAAAAATTCCTTCGATCAATGAGCTTAGCGAGAGCTGTTATCTCTCGAGAAATACCGTAGAAAAAGCCTATAAATTACTTAAGGAACGCAAAGTAATTGTTTCGGTAAAAGGGAAAGGGTATTATACCGCTAAAACCGATTTAATATCCAAGCTCAATATTTGCTTTATGATAAACAAACCAAGTTCTTATAAAATGATGATCTACAATTCTTTTGTAGATGCCATTGGAGTAAACGCTCATGTAAACTTGTTTATCTACCACTGTGAAGAATCTCTTTTTATCAGAACCTTGGAAAAAAATTTAGGGGCCTTTGACTACTACATCATTATGCCTCATTTTAAATTGGAAGACCTGAGTCACGTGAGTTATACAGAGGCTGTACTGGATGTCATCGAACAAATTCCAAAAGATAAATTGATTATTATGGACAATGCCAAACCTTGTATACAAGGAAATTATGGCTCTATTTATCAGGACTTTCAAAATGATATCTATCAAGCACTTAAAGAAGGGTTGGACCGACTTCAGCAATACGACAAAATTATTTTAGTCTACCCTAACAAAGCAGTACACCCCTATCCGAAAAGGATCATGCTTGGGTTTAGACAATTTTGTGTGGAATACGATTTTGACTTTGAGATCTTAGATCAAATTTATGATGATATGGAACTTCAAAGTAAAGATATTTTCATCACCATCGAGGAGATGGACCTGGTGAATCTTGTACGACAAATCCGTAAAAAAGGATTAAAGCTTGGTAAGGATATTGGGATCATTTCTTATAATGAAACCCCGTTAAAAGAATTGCTAGGTATAACGGTCATTAGTACTGATTTCAAGGCAATGGGGGAGAGCGCCGCCTATATGGTTCTTAAAAATAAAAAAGAAAAGGTAAAAAACGTTTTTAAGTATATCGAGCGAAATTCTCTTTAACAAAATACCTCAGCATAGTGCAGGATAGTTTTTTAATGTATACATAGTATCTTGTCTAACCTTACTACCAACCTATGTATACAAAACATATAGCCATACTTGGTTTATCCATTATTTTTTGTTGTTCCGTTTTTGGACAACACCAAGTGTCTTTTCAGTGGGGGTATCAATTTGGGTCGAAACCACCGCTTAATGCGCATTACACACCGGTTAGTACTGCTCAACTTTGGAACCAGAACTATGGTTTTGATTTTGATACCGCTAGTGGGGTTCAAATGCAGAAAAAAGGGATCATAGCTAATGCATCGGTCTATTTTTCTGTATCGCTTCCCGCTGGAAATTATGCCGTGTCTATTGTTTTTGGAAGTGAGAACACTGCAAGTATAAACTCTGTAAAAGCAGAGTCAAAACGACTCATGGTAAATCAATTAGAACTTGAAAAGGGGCAGTTTGAAGCGCTTGAATTCACCGTGCATCTGCAGACTAAAAAGATCGACTCTACACAGCAAGTCGATCTAAAGCCTCGAGATGAAATGGCACTGAATTGGGACAACAAACTCAGTTTAGAGTTTGTAAAAGGAACAGCGGTAGAACGAATTTTAATTCGTGCATTAGATGATATACCGACACTTTTTCTTGCTGGAGATTCAACGGTTGCTGATCAGGATTTATCCCCCTGGGCTTCATGGGGACAGTTCATAACAGCATATCTAAACCCCTCCATTGTAGTGGCCAATTATGCTGCCTCGGGGGCGTCACTTTCTTCTTTTAAGGTAAGAAAGCGTTGGGAGAAGATTTTGCAATTAATAAAGGAGGGAGATTTTGTGATGATTGAATTTGGTCATAATGATCAAAAAATGAAAGGTTAAGGCTCGGGGCCTTGGGCATTGTATACTGATTTATTAAGGTATTATGTATCATCAGCAAGGGCCAAAGGAGGGATCCCAATCCTTATAACTCCATTGCAACGCCGGGCATTTGATCAAAATAACCAGCTAGTACATACCCATGGAGCGTATCCAGAGGCAGTAAGAGTTGTGGCAGACTCCCTTTCGGTACCGCTTATAGATCTTACTAAGATCTCCACCTCACTTTATGAAACCTGGGGGGTAAGGGAATCAAAAAATGCATTTGTGCAGTATCCTAAAAACAGTTTCCCTGGTCAAGAAAACGCGCTAGAGGACAACACCCATTTCAATGATTTTGGGGCACATGAAATCGCGCTATGTGTGATTCAAGAGATCAAAAAATTAGAACTCGACCTAAAAAGCCATTTAAAATCTTTGCCTCCCTATAGTCCAAACAAACCACATCACATAGCACAATGGACACTTCCAATGAGCCCTAGATTTGAGGCAACTAAACCTGACGGCAATTAATAACCCAACCTTTTTTTAAAATGATAAACTCGCTTACTTTAAAATCCCTAACCAACCTGGCCATATTTTTATCTTGTATGGTTTGTCTAGGACAGCAAACCGAAAAAATTTACCTATCTGGTAAAGATTACAAACATCCAGTGGCCTGGGAATTTTTTTGCACCGATGGGCAAAATAGTAATAAATGGACTACCATTAATGTACCTTCTAACTGGGAATTAGAAGGATTTGGAACCTATACCTATGGTCGCTGGTATAAAGAATTACAACAAGACCAACCGAGTAAGGAAGAAGGATTTTACAGACATAAATTTAAAGTGCCAAAGGTATATAACAATCAACAGGTACGAATTGTTTTTGGTGGAGTCATGACCGATGCTCAAGTGAAGGTAAACGGTCAATTAGCTGGAGCGGTACATCAGGGTGGGTTTTATGAATTTAGCTATGATATTTCTGATCTGGTGGAAAGTAATTTTGATAACCTTCTGGAAGTACACGTTAAAAAGCATTCTGATAATTCATCAGTTAATAATGCGGAACGAAGAGCCGATTGGTGGCTTTTTGGTGGGATTTACCGACCGGTATGGTTAGAAATTAAACCAAAATCTCATGTGGAACATCTGGCTATAGATGCTCAAATGGATGGGACCATTAACATCAGTCTAGAGGCGCATGATATTCCACATAATACTACTGTGGTTGCCGAGATTTTCCCTGTAACTGCTCAAAAGAAAGACTTTTCACCCCAGATGAGCAATTTAAAAAATTCCAAGGAGACCCTCAGCTTTAAATGGATGGGTATTGATCTGTGGACACCAGAGCATCCCAATCTTTATCTACTTAAATTACAACTTAAACATGACGGTAAAGTGCTACATGAGGTGAAGGAGCGTTTTGGATTTAGAACCCTGGAGTTTAAAGAGAAGGATGGCATTTATTTAAATGGAAAAAAGGTGGT
The DNA here is from genome assembly GCF_035306585.1 of Galbibacter sp. Taxonomy (GTDB): domain Bacteria; phylum Bacteroidota; class Bacteroidia; order Flavobacteriales; family Flavobacteriaceae; genus Galbibacter. The sequence goes on along the minus strand of NZ_DATGNU010000043.1, from coordinate 64,716 downwards.
TTTCAAGGGAATCAATCGCCATTCATTTTGGCCTGAATCTGGCCGAAGTACTGATAAAGAGATCAGTATTATGGATGTGAACCTGATAAAGGATATGAACATGAATGCGGTTCGAATGCACTATCCCCCAGATGATCATTTTCTAGAGGTATGTGATTCCCTTGGACTTTTTGTACTGGATGAATTGGCAGGTTGGCATGGACATTACGATAAGAAGACAGGTGCTAAGTTGATTAAAGAAATGGTAGATCGGGATGTAAACCATCCTTCGGTGACTATTTGGGATCAAGGGAATGAAGGTGGCTGGATCGATGAATTGGATACTGTTTTTTACCAACGTGATCCCCAACAGCGATTGGTGATTCATCCTTGGGCAGATTACAAGGGATGGGATACCCATCATTACCCTACTTATTTAACGGGGGTTCATAGATTTGTAAATGGTGAAAATGTTTTTTTCCCTACAGAGTTCATGCATGGAACTTATGACAACGGTCATGGAGCGGGATTAGAAGATTTCTGGAAACGCTATAGCGAGAGTCCGCTTTTCGCTGGTGGTTTTTTATGGGCTTTCTCCGATGGAGCGGTGTTACGATCTGATTGGAACGGGCCAAAGAAGTATGACTCCAAAGGATCCTTAGCCGCTGATGGGATCTTAGGACCGCACAGGGAAAAGGAAGGTAGTTTTTATACCGTTAAAGCACTGTGGAGTCCAGTTCAGTTTGAACCCCTTAGAATTACGAAAAGCTTCACTGGTGAATTCTATATCTCCAACCAATATTTGTTTACCAATTTAAATAAGACAACGATGCTATATCGTGTTGTCGAGCTTCCAAATACGATGCTTTATCAGCGCCAAAACGCTCATACCATAGCTGAAGGTATTATTAATTTACCCAGTATTTTACCTGGGGAGAAAAGAAGAGTTCACTTGGATTTGCCAGGTAATTTTTTTAAAGGAGATTGGCTAGAAATTACTGTCAAAGATCCCTATGGAAGAGAAATTAATACTTGGACCTGGCCCATTCATAGGCCTTCATATTACAGTCAAAAATTAATTAAGCCAGCGGAGCAAAAAGCTACGGCAAATATTGTTGAAAATGCGCAAACTGTAGCATTAAATGCTTCCAACATTAAAATTGAAATTGGAAAAAAGGATGGACTGCTTAAAAATGTTAGTAACCAATTGGGACGCATCCCGTTAGATAATGGTCCTATACCCATTGGGTTTAAAGCTACCGTTGAAAAGGTGAAGGTTTTTATGGAAGAGGATACAGCAGTATGCCTAGTAGAATATAATGGGGGCATTGACCATATCAAATGGAAGATGTATCCAGATGGACGATTGAAAATGCATATGGTTGCACTAAAAAATGTTGGCCGAAGTAGTGGTTTTGACGGGGCGTTCTTTCAACCCGATATCGATGTTTTTGGGATTACCTTTTCTTATCCAGAACAAGGAGTCAAAGGAATGAGATGGTTCGGAAGTGGCCCCTATAGAGTTTGGAAAAATCGAATAAAAGGGGCAAATTTTGGATTTTGGGAAAAACAGTACAATAATACCATCACTGGGGAGAGTTTTGAAAATCTCATCTATCCTGAGTTTAAAGGTTATCATGCGAATCTAATGGCCGCTAGCATCGAGGCTGATAAAAACAGTTTTAAGGTATTTAGTGAATCAGAAAAGGTGTTTTTAAGACTTTTTACTCCAGAGCAGCCAAAAAATGGATTTAAAGGATCCAAGGGCTATCCCGATTTTCCAGAGGGAGACCTTTCGTTCTTATATGAGATCCCTGCAATGCACTCTTTTAAGCCAGTACCCCAACACGGACCCAATAGTCAGCCGACAAACATCCGAATTAAAAGCGGAGACGATGGTATTTCAATGATACTTTGGCTGGATTTTAGAAACTAAAACACGGATACTTATGCGAATTAAATTATACATACTGGTCTTGCTAGGTCTTATTTTTTCTCAATGCCAAGTAGGCGATCCCATAAAGAAGCCAGTGCTTTTTACCGTGGGGGATTCCACGGTTAAAAACGGACAGGGCGATGGTGCGGGCGGTCTTTGGGGATGGGGTGATTTCATTGGACAATATCTTGATAGTACTCAAATTACAGTGAGAAATAAAGCCTTAGGTGGGACCAGCAGTCGTACCTATATCCAAAAAGGATTGTGGCAAGAGGTTTACAAGGAAATTGAAAAAGGGGACTACGTGCTCATACAATTTGGACATAATGATTCAGGGCCAATTAATGATGATTTTCGCGCAAGGGGTACCATTAAAGGAATCGGCCAACAGAAGGAAGAAATTCACAATATGCTCACTAATGAAAACGAGGTGGTCCATACCTATGGATGGTATATCCGAAAAATGATTGAACAAACAAAAGAAAAAGGGGGGATTCCTGTTGTGATCTCACCAATTCCTAGAAATAAATGGGAAGACGGTAAGGTAGGGCGTAACTTAGAAACCTATGGGCTTTGGTCCAAACAAGTAGCCCAAGAGCAAGGTGTGACTTTTGTTGATCTGAACAATGAAATGGCTATGGAAATGGAAAAACTGGGGCAAGATAGCGTCCTTGGTCAGCTATTTTACAAAAAAGACCACACGCACACCACCGCACAAGGCGCCTCATTAGCCGCCTTTATAGTGGCTCGAGAACTCAAGTCTGCCAGAGAGGAGTTTGGAAATTATGTGTTGGAAAATCCCAAGATTACCCTACCTAAGAAAAAACAATTGTATTTGATAGGCGATTCGACTGTTGCTGATAATGACCTTGATCAAGCCGTAGGTTGGGGTGTGGCCTTGGAGAAGTTTGTAGATACCAATAGAGTGCGCATTGTAAATGCGGCTAGGGGAGGGCGTAGTAGTCGCACTTTTTACACTGAAAAACTATGGGAGAAGGTTTATGACACCTTAAAGAAAGGAGATTACCTACTGATGCAATTTGGTCATAATGATGGCGGTTATATCGATCAACCAAAATATAGGGGTTCTATCTCTGGAATAAGCGATTCGACCCTTGTGGTAAAAAGAGAAGGTCAGCCCGCTGAAACGGTACATAGTTACGGCTGGTATATGAATCATTTTATACAGCAAACAATAGATAAAGGAGCCATTGCGGTGGTGTTAAGTCCCGTTCCTAGAAATCAATGGGATGGGGAAAAAGTCATTCGTAACAACGAGAATTACGGACTGTGGGCTAAGGAAATTGCTCTAAAAAACAATGTCCTATTTATCGATCTAAACGACAGCATTGCAAGAGCCTACCAGAAGATCGGGAGGGATAAAGTTCAATGGTTTTTCCCCAAGGACCATACACATACTAATCTTGAGGGTGCCACCTTTAATGCCGCTGTATTGGCCCAAAGTCTACGTCAATGCAAGCAACTTGGATTAAAAGATTTTTTAGTGAGCCAACAGACCATAGATGAACTGCTCGGGACTGTTTTATCCATCAATGACTAAGGTGAAACAGTTCATAAAAGTATCCTAATTTAGGAAAAAGTACCCTGCACGCTTTTTTTAAAAAAAACAAGCAATTTTGTATCTTGTTAGCGCTCCACATTAGTTGTTAAAAAAAAGGGTGTTTTTCTTGTATTAATGCGCTTTTTTGATGGTAGCTACAGCCCTATATAACTGGTAAATTACGCTACAATTATGGACTAATTAAACGACTGCTCCATAAAGACCAAAACCCTGCTAGGACTAAAAAGGCGCTTAAAAAAACCTCACCAGCTGTTAACCAACAAGGAATCTATTGCCTGCATAGCGGTTCAAAGAAAACCGATTAATATCGCTCCTAGGGCTATAGCCCTTACCAATAGGCGAATTATAATCTGCAGCCCCATAAAGCTGGGGCTTACCATGAAATTTGATGCTATTCTTTGGAAGCAGGTAACGGATTGTCATCTAATGTAAAAGTTGATGGGTTCGAAATTTGAAGTGCTTACCGTGGAAAAGGCACTTTACACCATCGATTACTTGCCTAAGGCGCAGGTAAGAAAAATTGTATCAGTATGCACAAGAATAGCAAGAGCGTATGATCGAATACACAAGGCAGCGATGGTTAGAAAATGCTCGAGTGGCCTCGGGGCGGATGGTAGTACCCTACGCAGTGATGGATCATAATGAACGTTTGACGATCTCGAGCGCTGAGCGTTTAAAACTACTTAAAGAGTTGCATACTAGTGCGTTGAAAAGCCAAAAGGAGTATGACCAAAAAAAAGCTGAGATTTTAAAATCCCTTTAAATCATCTCATGTAAAACACCCGGGATAATGGGGTTTCTATGGGAGAATTATCTGGGTGGGTCTCCATAATGTCTGCCATGTATGCCCACCATTTTTGTACCAATGGATGCTTTGGAAGTGCTTCAGGGTTAAAATCGTCTGCTAACTGTTGTACAGCAAAGAGTGTTAAAGTGGTTTTGTCTAAGTAAATAGCATAGTCGCTGATACCCTGATGGGATAATAAGGCCTTAAGTTCAGGCCAGATCTCATCATGGCGTTTTTTGTATTCTTCCTCAAAACCAGGTTTTAATTTCATGGTGAATGCGTTTGTAGTCATAAGGTTTCGTATGGTGTTATTGGTAATTAAAGCCCAATACATTTTGGTTCATAATGGGCTGATTTCTGATACTGTCGGCGGTGACCTGTTTCAGTACAATGTTCTTTACTGGGCATTGTTCTTGCCCTGAAATTTTTGATATAAAGGCCACATTTTCGGCATGAATATCACTCAAATACACCTCCTTAATAGTGGTTAATTTCTTCTGATAGGTGGGAACTAAATCACGCCATTGATACAATACATCAGTATCGATGCCTAGAATTCCTTCCGCAATCTTTCCAGAGGTAATACGATCCATATAGATATTGCTGACCGTACCTCCTCTGCGGTGGTTGGTTTTAATAAAAAGTAAATGATTCAGTTTTGCTCCCTTGGCTACCTGGCACTCTGACATATAAATATTTTCTATCCCACCAGAGAGTTCACTTCCAATAGCCATTAATTGATGACCGTTTATAATTTTACAGTTTTTAATAACGATATTCTTTGAGGGTGTTGCTAATCGCCATGCATCTTGATTTCTGCCCGATTTTACCGCTATGGCATCATCGCCCTGATCAAAGATAGAGTTCTCGATAATGATGTTTTGGCTCATCTCTGGATCCACCCCGTCATTGTTATGACCATGCGCAAATACTTTCACCTGTTGGATATACACGTTTTTAGATAAATAGGGGTGTATCACCCAAAATGGACTGTTGGTAATGGTCACCCCTTTTAATAAAATATTTTCCGATCGGTTAAACTGGATAAAATGCGGTCTTAAATTTGCCGAGTGGTTAACCATTTGTCGCTCTTCTACTGGGATGTTCTTTGCCGCCATGTGATACAGTTCTTTTAGGCTGTTCATATGCCCTGGAGGACGATCAAACCAGCCTCTCCAAGTATCCATTTTAGCCTTTAGCTCCCCTTGTCCTGTGATGGCTATATTTTTACATTGATAGGCATAGATAAGAGGGGAGTAATTATAGCATTCGAGCCCTTCCCAACTAGTATGTACAGCAGGTAAATAATCTTGTGGATTATCCGAGAAGAGCAATACTGCCCCTTGTTCTAGGTGTAGATTGATATTGCTCTTTAGATGTATTTTACCTGTAAGCCATTCTCCTTTTGGAATCACAACCCGACCGCCACCTTGATTATGAGCCACTTCAATTGCTTCCATAATGGCCTTAGTTGTTGCTTTTTGATCATTGGGTAGCGCGCCAAAATCTGTAATAAGATATCTTTTGCTTTGACCAAAATCGGGCACCTCTACAGTCACTTCTCCAAAGGGAGCGGATGCGGTAATGGCATGGGTAGGAATTTTGTTGGGTTGCCTTTGGCACGAAAACAGTATCGCGCTACACCATAGTATGAGAGTGAAGTATTTCATCATAGTGGTATTGATTTTTAAATAAAGATAGGGGAGGTGTTTTATAATTTAATCCTGTACCTACCTGCATGGTCGATCCGTGAAGATAAAAACAAAAATGCTTCGCTAATCTTTTATGAGCGAAGCACTTTGGTATAGAAGTCATTTAAGTTAAAGAGAACAAAGGAAATAAAAAGTAAAATGAATAAACTTCTATTGTTGTGTGTTAATTTTAATACCCAGGGTTTTGCCATGCAGCCTTATCGGCAGCAGATAGATTAGAACCATCATCGTTCAGCAGCCCGTCTATAAATGCTTGTGGTATTGGTCGTAACTCATGTTTGTTGGCTGTAATTCCAGCGGCGGCCTCAGGGTTAAATGCTTGCGCTCTTTGAAGTAGCGTTCCTGTTCTGGAGAGTGTTTCCCAACGCTGCCACTCTCCGAGTAATTCTCTAGTTCGCTCATTTAATATAAAGTGTAATGCACGTTCGTATTGACTGGAAGCGCCCAAACGAGTTAAGACGGCTTCATCTTCCTCTGGAAGGTCATTTGGGAAAGAGGTTAACTCTAAGTTAGAGGCCTCAGTGGTTACTTCTATATCTGGATTAGAAAGATAATAAGTGTTCATATTCAAATTAGAATTGATGTAATTCTCCGCGGCACTTCCCGTGTTGAGCGCATTGTTCTCAAAGGCCATACCACCATCGGTGTAATAGGACCGGTTTTCACCTGATTTCCACTGCGCTCTCCTTCTAACCTCGTTGATGTCATTCATGGCTTGTCCAAATTGATTTAATCGAACGTAACATTCGGCTCGAACCAAATAGGTCTCCGCTAGTCTTGCCATAGTAACATCACGGTGAGCATCGCCTTTTTCAGCCTGTCTGGATCCATCATCTGTTTTGTTGATTCCAGCGAAGAAATTACAGATCGGTTGATTTTTAAAGGTAGGCGCTACATATTCTCCATTTTGATATAATACCAAGGAATTGGGAACCCATTGTCCTACCTCACTTGTCAGTTCTCCAGATGTAGGTGTTTGGCGTTCTCCTATTTTCCATTCTGCTAATCGCCCTTGGTCATCGGTCCAATCGGGGTTTTGCACAAATGCTCCAAAGGTGTAATTGTCATAGGTGTGATCATCTTTGGTATTTAGAATCATCACAATCCCTGGGTCCCCGGGTTGAACATCATAGCCTTCTTCGGCTACATTATTAGCGCCATATACCGTTTTGAAAGTCTTCCACATACGGGAATCATTCACGTGGTCGAATACCGCATAACTGTATTCCGTTGGTCTACAACGCTGAAAGTCCATTCCACCGATCCAAACTCCTCTTCGCACCCAACCTCCAGAGAAACTACTAAACTGCGGGTTGAAGTAATTATAAGTTCTATTTCCAAAGCGTCCACTAGTAGCACCGTCTGCATTGTGACCAGCGGCCATTAAGATCTCGTCCAGTTGTTCAATCTCACAATCAACCCCTGTCCAATTGGAATATAGATCATTATAATCCGGTGTTAGTGGACCTCTGGCATTTATTGCATAAGTGGATACCTCAATAGCCTCTTTTAAATCAGCATCTATGTAAGAGCTGTTCCAATCATTGTTGCGCTCTGAGGCTCTAAACAATAAGGCCTTTGCCAGGAAATGTGCAGCAGTAGCCTTGGTCCATGTGATTCCTTTTCCATAGGTGAATACCTCTCCTTCAAATAGTTCATACGCTTTTCTTAAGTCTGAGATTACTTGCTCCCAACACTCCTCTGCCGTTGGTCTAGTGAAGTTCCTAACCACCCCTTCAGCTGGTTCGGTTTGTAGAACCACGCTTCCATATTGTGCCGTTAATCGGTAGTAATTATAACCTCTTAAAAAGTAAGCATGGGCCAAGCATCGATTCCTAATACTCTCATCGGTTATAACTTCAGCGGCCTTGGCAATAATGGTATTGGCTGATGAGATTCCATAATACAACTGATCCCAAAGTTGTGCAGGGGATGTCGCATTTTTATTTGCTGCCCCCGTTTCTGGTGTGGCGCCAAGGGGGCCTAAGCGGTTGTCATAGGTATTCCACATTTCATTGGTCAGGTCATTGGCATTAGTGAATTCATCTGTTCCATATAGGGTCATCCCATATGCCCATTCATAGCCAAAATGCCATCTAATATTTCCGTAGAGCGAACGGGTAAGTTCTTCAATACCCTCTGGGGTGTCAAGATAATCCGTAGAGTATTGTGTTGTTAACTCTTCATCGAGGAAATCTTTATTACAGGAGGCTATCACAAGTCCTAGTAATGAGAAAAGATAAATTCCTATGTTGTATTTGAGTTTCATATCTTTTAAGTTTTTTGTATTGTTTATCTATAGATTCTCCTGGTTATATTCCGATATCAATTCCAAGTGCAAAGCTGCGGTTAAAGTAGGTGGCATTGACATCAAAATCATACCAATCTACCGCCTGATAAATGCTTCCAGGATTAATAGCTTGAAAGTAAATTTTCAGGTTATTAAGGCCGTTTTTAGTACAGAAATCTCTAGAGAAATTATACCCTAGTGAGATGTTTCTAATCTTTACAAAGCCTGCATCTTTAAATCCTAGAACCCCTGAGAAGTCATCTTGAGAACCTGAGGTTGCTTGCCCAAGTATCGGTTTTTGAAATTCCGCATCTGGATTCTCTGGAGTCCAATAGTCGATCTTGATTTGATTGGAATGCGCTGTCATAGCTTGTCCTCCGATATCATCCGTATACCCTAAGCGAGAGTAGATATTCATGCTCAGTTCCACGCCTTTATAACTAAAGGCATTGTTCCATCCTAGTACCCATCTAGGAGTACTGTTTCCTAGGACCACACGATCTTCTTCGGTCATCATATAATCGCCATTTTGGTCCTTGGGGCGTACATTTCCAGGAGTAAAATCATAACCGTTGGCATTCCATTGCTCCATCTCCGCGAGATCTTCTGCAGTATTTTGCCATACACCAAGGTTGTCATAACCGTATTCCACGGCAATCGATTGCCCGATAAACCAGCGGTTATCCACCATGTCATTTTCACCATAAGCCAGTTCTTCGATTTCGTCCTTCTGCCAGGCCACATTGATATTGGTATCCCAGGCAAAACCACCACTAGTTTGAATAGGGGTAGCATTTAAGGTTAGTTCTACTCCGCGGTTGTTGGTCTTTCCGATGTTGGAAATGATGTTTGGATACCCCGTAAGGGTTGGAATATTTACAGACATCAATAAATCTTCCGTATATGACTTATACATGTCTAAACTACCACTGATGCGGTTATTAAACAGTGCAAAGTCAAGTCCAATGTTGTATTGCGTTGTTTTTTCCCACCCTAGATCTGGGTTAGCCATTGTCAGCTGATTCGCGCTATAATACGGCTCGTTTGTAGTATAACCAATGAGGTTTCCAATACCGTTAAAAGGTAAGTAAATTTGTGTAATATCTCCTTTTGTTGCATATGGGCTTACAGCAGCGTTACCGGTGGTACCAAATCCAAGGCGAAGCTTTAAGTCATTGAGCCAAGTAGCTTCACTCATAAAGTTTTCCTGTTTAATTCTCCAAGCAAAGGCAGCCGAAGGAAAGAAGTCCCATTTGTTACCCTCTCCTAGCTGGGAAGCACCATCCCATCGTCCAGAGAGTGTGATCAGGTAACGATCATCAAATCCGTAATTGGCACGTACCATATAAGAACTGAGTTGCCGCTCCACAAGACCTGAACTCATTGATGCATTGTTGTCAGAATTGGTAATGTCTATGGAACCAAATGCATTCCATAAGTAGGACTCTTTTGGAATATTATTGGCACTCATGGCTGATTCTTCGGTATTCCATGAAGATGCTGTCTGTAAAAGGGTCAATCCCAGGTTGTGCTTCTCAGCGATGGTTTTGTTGTAGGTGATCATGTTATCCAGGGTCCAAGAAAAATCCCTGCGATTTCTAAGTCTGGCATAATTGGTACCGGTAGATCCATCGGCATTAATTTTATAAGCAGATGTTCCATCAATATAGGATCCTTCCCTCCAATTTCGATAATCAGGACCAAAGTTCATCTTGAATTTTAAGCCTTCCAAAGCACTAACAATCTCACCAATATCAAAGGTGGCAGAAAAACTACCTAAGATACGCATGGACTCTGATTGCTGGGTGCTTTTTTCCCATTCATCTTGAATGGTGTAAATTCCAGTTTCTCCTCCTGGATTGATGACGATATTGCCATTAGCATCATATGGTACAGCCATATTGTAGATGGCTTTTGCATTCCCGTAGATGGCATCAGGCCCAGAGCTGCTACGTGCGCCTAATCGAGACATTCCATAATCTTGTTCGCTCCAACTTGCATTCATACTACTGCTTAGTGTGAACCATTCTGTTGGTCTAAGTTCTGCACTGATCTTGGCAGTGTAGCGTTCGTAAAACTGACCCTTTTGGGTACCTTCATTATCCAGGTAGCCAAAGGATGCATACGCACTCATGTGCTCTGTACCACCACTTGCACTGATATTGTGTTCTGTGGTTAAGGCTGTTTGAGTTACAATGTCTGTCCAATCAGTATTGCGTACCCTTGAAGGGTCCCAAGTGCCGCCATTCCAACCCCTTAGAACATTGTCTCTAGAGGTTTGATTGTCCATGGCACTGTCAAATATTAATTCGTCATTTTCATAGGTAGGATTGTTAGGATGGGCATATACTTCTGGATCGAGGTTATAAGCAGCCCAACGTCTAAAGGTAATAAATTCACTCGCACTCATTGCTGGGGCTCTATCCTCAATGGTTGAAGTAGTAACAACGGTGGAATAGTTGAGTTGTAATCGACCTTCTCTACCTTTTTTAGTGGATACAATGATAACCCCATTAGCTCCGCGAGAACCGTAAATGGCCGTAGCCGAAGCATCTTTTAAAACTTCTATAGACTGAATGTCTCTGGGGTTGAGCGTTTCAATAGCCGTTGGTGACATCAAAGGAACACCATCTACGACATATAAAGGGGAGTTGCTTGCCGTTAAGGACCTGTTCCCTCTAATGCGAACTGATCCAATGGTTCCAGGTCGCTGGCTACTGGTGATATCCACCCCTGCGGCTTTACCTTGAAGCGCCTCGAAGGCATTGTTTACAGGTTGTTGTAACAACTCTTCGGAACTCACACTGACCAAAGCCCCTGTGACATCACTCTTCTTCGCTGTACCATAACCAATAACAACAACTTCATCGAGTTCATTACTATCCAATTCCATGGTGGTATTGATTATGCGCTGCTGGCCCACAGTCTTTTCAACTGTTACCGAACCTACATAGGTAAATACTAAAACCTCCCCAGGTGATGCATCAATGGAATAAAGCCCATCAAAGTCCGTACTCACACCCCTTTGGGTGCCTTTTACAATCACATTGACTCCTGGCATCGGAATCCCTGTGGCATCGGTCACTATACCTGTAATTGTGTTGTGTTGTCCGTATACTGTACTGGATACGAAAATGAGCAACACGGTGCCAAGCCAGAGAAAGAAATTTTGTTTCATAAAATAAAATGGTTTGGTTAATACTACCAAATTTATCTAAAGGCCATTATGAAACTATCCTGTGGTGTACTGTAACTAGCTAAACAGCAACCGATAATAAGTGTCGGGGTACTCGGTGGATTTCATGCCACGGCTTATGTGCTATGGTATATAAAGAAAAACAATGTGAAAATATTGTTAATAAAATTTACTTTTTTAAGCCCATTATGGGTTTATTTGGTAATGAAACTAACCTAAACGGTCCATCTTTTTGACGAACCATTTAGGTTAGAATATAGTATAGTACTATGAAGTCTTTTAAGAACTTTTATGTCCTGGATTTATTTATGATTTTTTAGTGTTTGATGCAATGTAAAGTAACCTAAGGAGCCTGCCACTAACGAGGATAGTAAAATAACCAATTTAGCATTGTTAATGATGGTGGCATTATCGAAGGCCAGTAGGGTAATAAATATGGACATGGTAAATCCGATTCCTCCCAGTAATCCCACTCCAAAAATATGAGACCACTTTAATTTAGAGGGAAGTTTTCCAAGTCCTAATTTAAAGGCTATAAAGGTTCCAAGAAAAATTCCTAGTGGTTTTCCAACAATTAGACCAGTTGAAATTCCCAGGCTATAATTGTGGGATAAGATATCTCCCAATTCACCACTGAGTACGATAGCTGTATTGGCGAGCGCAAAAATGGGAAGGATAATAAAACTTACGGGTTTATGTAAAAAATGTTGTAATATATATGAGGTGGATTTTTTATCGCCATTTCCAAAGGGAATAGCGAAGGCTAGTAATACCCCTGCAACAGTAGCATGCACTCCCGAGAGTAGCATAAAATACCACATGAATACACCACTGATTAAATAGGGTATCAGATTCCTAACCTTCAAACGGTTCAAAACAAGTAGAAAAGCAAATATGCCTAGGGCATACATTAAGTTGGTAAACATCAGGGTTTCGGTGTAAAACACTGCAATTATGATAATGGCCCCTAGATCATCAATTATAGCTAAAGCCGCTAAAAAGACTTTTAAAGCATTGGGGACTCTTTTGCCTAAAATGGATAAAATACCAAGGGCAAATGCTATATCTGTTGCCATCGGTATTCCGGATCCCGATTGTTCTGGTGTACCGTAGTTGATAATAGTATATATGGCGGCTGGTACTACAATACCTCCAATTGCTGCAAATATTGGTAGGGTGGCATTTTTTATTTTGGAAAGTTCACCGATATAAATCTCACGTTCTAATTCCAGACCAATCAATAAGAAGAAAATAGCCATTAAACCGTCATTTATCCAATGTTCAATGCTATGTCCAGAAAATTGTGTTTCCCAAATTCCTGTATAACTAGGACCGATGGCTGAATTAGCAAGTATTAGAGAGACAATGGTGCATCCAATTAAAATGATGCCTGTTGATTTTTCACTTTCTAAAAATTCTTTAAATAATTTTGTTAACTTCATTAAATTACGTCAATTTTTTTGGTTGTAACGCTATAAGTTTTGCAAAACCATAATATATCACCCCATAGGTAAAAAAAGAAACTTTTACATTACCCATACATTCGTCAGACCTTCCTTTTTGGTGTAGTACCCTTGTGAAAACTGTAAAACTTTAACAAGAACTCATCAAAGTCTAGTGAGATGTGTTTTACTTCTAGCAAATACATATTCAATTGTGGTAAAAATATAAAAAAATAGATTTCTCCATATATAATTAACGTTAAATATACAACAAACCTTAATTGCATCTGTATAAGGGGGCGGGTAAGTTCTTCACTTTTTTTTGCCACCTACGGAAATTCAAGATTTATTTTAGACCATTTTAATTGATAGATAGCATATTAGTACAATTATAGGACTTGTTTGTTGGTTGAAATTTATTTTATAGCGCATCAAGGTAGCATGGTTATTTTTATGGTGAACTATTTAAAAATGTAAAAAAGGACAAACCTGTCTTTTTTATATTATATATTTGTAAGTAAAATGATCGAACGATGATATCAAAGTCTTGTAAGTATGCCATTAGGGCATGTGTTTTTATAGCCTCAAGGGTGGATGAAGATATAAAGCTCAGTGTAAAGGAGATTGCTCATGAAATTGAGGCACCAGCAGCCTTTACTGGTAAAATAATGCAAACACTTAATAAGCGCAGAATTGTAACTTCTTTAAAAGGCCCCTATGGTGGATTTTACTGTGAAAAATTTCAATTAGACACTCCTATTCTTGAAATTGTGAATGCTATTGACGGGTTGGCGGTATTTAAAGAATGTGTAATGGGATTGCATCAGTGTTCCGATGATCACCCTTGTCCAATGCACTTTGAATATTCTAAAACTAAAGAGGCTTTGCTGAGATCCTTTAGCGAAACAACCATTGGAAGTTTAGCTAATAAATTTATCGATGGAGATTCTTTCCTTACAAATGTATAATTGTTGCCCTATGAGAGGATAGCGCACTTAAAATATTTTATAAAAGACAACTTTATCTTTTATAAAATATTTGTTATCTTTACTTGGAATTTTAAAACAACGTATTATGAAATTAAGAAATATAAAATCTAGTTTGTTCAGCAGGGTTCGCGCTCTTAGTGTGATCATTATACTAACATTAATTCCCTCACTAACGCAAGCACATTGTGATTCCTATGATGGTCCAGTGATTCAAGATGCATATAAAGCTTTAAAATCTAAAGATGTGGTACCAGTTCTCAAATGGGTTCAAGAGAAAGATGAGCAAGAAATCACCACCTTGTTTAATAAAACGATCGCTTATCAGGATTTAGATCATCAGGTATATGCACTTTTAGAGAAACATTTTCTTGAAACTTTAGTACGACTTCATAGGGAGGGTGAGGGTGCTCCATTTACAGGATTAAAACCCGCGGGGACCACCAATGAAATTGTTCTAATGACGGACGCTGCTTTAGAACACCGGGATATTGAGACATTTTTAGAAAACTTTAGCGCTCACCTAGAAAAGTTTATTAGTGAAAAGTATGAGAAAGTCGCTGCTTTAAAACTGGTTAAAGATGATTCCGTTGAAATGGGAAGAGCTTACGTGGCAGCCTATGTGGATTATACACACACTGTGGAAGCCTTGCACGATGTATTAACCGGTGGGGCGGTTCATAGCCATTAATCTGAATAAATAAAAAAGGAATTTGTAATGAAAAGAATGAAAGTTCAATTGGACACCTTAAATCATTCAAGTGCTATAAAGAAGATTAGAAGAGCCCTTACCAAAGAACAAGGGGTTGATTTTGCTCAGGTATTATTTTATTCAAGTGCTGTTAAAGTGGAGTATGATGGCAATAAAACGACTTTAAGTCATTTAAAGGATGTCATTCAAAGCTTGGGATACAGGGTTTTGGAACAGGAAAAAGTACCTTTATAACATCGTTGGTTTCCTTAAACAGGGCAAGTTATATCATCATGGAGCCATGGGTATTTCATAGGTAGGGAGTTTATCAAAAAACCTTACTCCTTACTAGCTCTTACTCCGTTTTTTTAATAAATTACTGAGCTATTCTTTGATGAACTAATAAATAAAAAAAAATAATGATTTTTATTGATAATGAAGATGTTAACGATCCACGGATTAATTTGGCCTTGGAGGAGTATGCCCTAAGAAATTTTAATCCAGGTAAGGATTACTTACTTTTCTACATCAACGAGCCCTCGATAATCATTGGTAGAAATCAAAATACCCTGGAAGAAATCAATTTTAACTATGTAGAACAAAAGGGGATACATGTAGTTCGCAGAATGTCTGGTGGTGGTGCAGTGTACCACGATTTTGGTAATTTGAACTTTAGTTTTATTACCAATCACGATCTAAAGAGTCTCAACAATTTTGGAAAATTCACGACTCCGGTTACAAAAATTTTAAATCAACTCGGAGTGCCAGCGGAACTCAAAGGACGAAATGATGTGCTTGTTCATGATAAAAAAATCTCTGGGAATGCTCAGTTTTCGACAGGTAAACGAATGTTTCATCATGGGACCTTGTTGTTAAATAGTGATTTATCCGAGGTGAGCAAAGCACTTCAAGTGAAAATGAGCAAAATTGAATCAAAAGGGCATAAATCGGTCAGAAGTCGAGTGGCCAATATATCTGAATTTCTCGATACACCAATAGATATCGAAAGCTTTAAAAATCTACTCTTAAAAGGCCTTTATAATGAAGGGGAAGTTTTTCAGACCTATACATTGACCGAAGCGCAATGGCAAGATGTTTATAAGCTCAGAGATGAAAAATACGGGACATGGGATTGGAATTACGGAAGTTCTCCAAAATTCAATATTAAGCGATCTAAGCGTTTTCCTATAGGAGAGATTGATCTTCGGATTTATGTTGAAAAAGGAATTATTACGGATTTTAAAATTTATGGTGATTTTTTTGGTAAAGAACCTGTGGAAACCTTGGAAAAATTATTAATTGGTACCCGGTATGAAAAAGCGACTATTGAAGAATTGATGCGCCCCATTGATATCGAAGACTTTTTCGGGCTATTGCCTAAAGAGGATTACCTGAATTTAATTTACGGAGAAGATTCCTAGGTGTATCCATAAACCTGGCGATCACCTTCAATACTAATGCTAATTTGTGATTTAATTCATACCATACAGGATGGTAGAGGATGAGGTAATGTAATTTAAACGACTATATTTAGTCATTAATTATACCAAAGTAAACAAGCCATGAAACCGAACCATTTAAAACACCTGTTCATACTTTTGATTTTTTTATCTATGGGTCATCTTAGCACCTATGCCCAGGATGAGTTCCCCGATGGGACCCCCATACCAGATTGGTTTGGTGAAACAACGCAAACGCCTTTATCGGAGCTAGGGAAAGTCTATGAAATTACGGACCATGGGGTGGTGCGCGATAGTAGTCTTATTCAGACCAAAGCCTTACAAGCAGTAATTGACTTGGCGGCTAATCAAGGTGGTGGAGTGGTAGTTGTTCCAAAAGGGGTGTTTTTAACAGGTTCTTTGTTTTTTAAACAAAATACCCACTTGTATCTAAAGAAGGATGCCGTACTGAAAGGGAGTGATGATATTAGTAATTTTCCAGTGATGATGACCCGAATAGAGGGAGAGTCTGTGGAGTACTTTCCAGCTATTATCAACGCGGATGGGGTAGATGGCTTTACCTTAACTGGAGAAGGTACCATAAATGGAAATGGTCTGCGTTATTGGAAGGCCTTCTGGCTTCGTAGGCAATGGAATCCCGATTGTACGAATAAAGATGAGATGAGACCTCGACTTTTATATGTGTCCAATAGTAAGAACATACAAATCTCCGGAGTGCATTTAAAGGATTCTCCTTTTTGGACGACGCATTTTTATAAGTGTGAAAATGTGAAACTTTTAAATCTAAAAATAACCTCCCCTTCCAAGCCTGTTAAAGCGCCAAGTACGGATGCGGTTGATATCGATGTGTGTACCAATGTGCTAATTAAGAATTGTTATATGTCGGTCAATGATGATGCGGTAGCCTTAAAGGGAGGCAAAGGGCCTTTTGCTCATCAGGATAAAAACAATGGGGAAAATAGGAATATATTAATAGAAGACAATACCTATGGGTTTTGTCACAGTACCTTGACTTGTGGCAGCGAGTCTATTCATAATTACAATGTACTTTTTAGACGGAGCAAGGTGCAAGATGCCAGCCGCATCTTATGGCTTAAGATGCGACCAGATACCAAACAAAACTATCAATTTATTAAAGTAGAAGATATTAGTGGTACTGCTAAAAGTATGATTTACATTAAGCCTTGGACACAGTTTTTTGATCTTAAAGGCCAAAAAAATATTCGTACCTCAAGTGCTTCAAATATTACCATGAAAAATATTGATTTAACATGTGATATGGTCTATAATATCAACGAGTCAGATCAATATGATTTATCCAATTTTGTTTTTGAAAATTTAAATCTCATCACAAAGAAGAGTAATAAGAAGAGCACTGATTTTATAGCTAATCTTCAGGTAAAGAATGTGAAGATAAAAGAAGTAGAATAATGAGATTACACTATTTTAGTTTGGTTGCAGGGCTACTTTTTTTATCTGTGACCTATGGACAGCAGGATAGTCAATGGCCCGAGATTTCTGAAGTGGAAAAACCTTGGACTCGTTGGTGGTGGATGGGAAGCGCCGTTGATAGCACGGGGATTCTTCACAATTTAGTCTCTTTTAACAAAGCGGGTATTGGAGGGGTTGAAATCACGCCTATTTATGGGGTTAAGGGGGAGGAAGATAATAGTATTGAATACCTGTCTGTAAGATGGATGGACATGTTAGATTATACCATAAAGATTGCCGATAGTTTGGGAATGGGGGTTGATATGTCCCTCGGTACAGGATGGCCGTATGGTGGTCCTCAAGTGGAGCAGCAACATGCCGCAAAAAAATTAGTAAGTCAGAGGAAGTTATTACGTAAAAATGAGGTGCTTTCTCAACGTGTTGGGGATAGTGTAGCCAAGGGAAATCCCATGAAACTCCTGGGTATTTATGCCTATGGCAGTGATGACAGCTTTATAGATTTAACTGATCACATTGAAAATGGGCAGCTTCAATGGAGAGCCAAAAAAGATGATTATACCTTGTATTTTGTGTACCAAGCTTTAACAGGACAACAAGTGAAAAGAGCAGCGCCTGGAGGTAAAGGATATACCGTTGATCATTATTCCAAGGAAGCTTTTGAGGATTATACCCAGCCCTTTGACCAAGTGTTTTCCAAGAATTCTTATGGACTTAGAGCTGTTTTTAACGATAGTTACGAGGTCTATGGGACCGATTTTACACCTGAATTTTTTAAGGCTTTTCTCAAGAAAAGAGGGTATGATATCCGTCCGTATTTAAATCGTCTGTTTGAAAAAAGAAATGATGCTGTGACCAATAGGATCCGTGCGGATTACAGAGAAACGATCTCAGCGCTTTTACTGGAATCCTTTGTTGGCCCATGGACACAATGGGCACACCAGAAGGGCTTTCTGACTAGGTTGCAGGCTCATGGATCTCCTGGTAATCTGATTGACCTTTATGCAGGGGCAGATATACCAGAGTGTGAAACCTTCGGATCGATGCCTTATGATATCCCTGGGTTTCGAAGGTTAGACAAAAATATTCGTCCTGGAGATGCCGATCCTGCGATGTTGAAATTTTCGGCCTCAGCAGCACATATTTCTGGAAAGCCATTAGTATCTTCTGAAACCTTTACGTGGCTTAGAGAACATTTTAAGACGGCTTTATCACAATGCAAGCCAGAGATTGAAGATTTATTGGTAAGCGGAATTAACCATACGGTTCTTCACGGTTCTACCTATTCCCCTGAGCGAGCTAGTTGGCCTGGGTGGAAGTTTTACGCCTCGGTGAGTTTTAATGAAAATAACAGTATTTGGGAAGATGCCTCTGGTTTGTTCGCTTATATTGGAAGATGTCAGTCTTTTTTGCAAAAGGGAAGCCCAGATAATGAAACCCTACTATATTTTCCAATACATGATCTTTGGAATCGTTACTTGGGAGGAAGCTTATTTTTCCAGTTTAAAATACATTCGCTCCAGGAGTGGTTACTTGATACCCCTTTTTACAATACTCATAAGAAATTAACCGAGAACGGTTTTGCTAGTGATTATATTTCTGATGACTTTGTAAAGCAAATAGCGTTTATTGACGGGAAATTAATCCTTCCAGGAGGTGAATATAAGGCCCTAGTAGTGCCACAGTCCAGCTACATTCCCCTTCCTACCTTGGAGAAGCTTATGGAATTAAAGCGCCAAGGAGCAACAATCATTTTTATGGGCATCCCGGAAGGGGTCCCGGGTTTTAACGCCTATGAGAGACGAAGTGAAAAATTACATAAATTAACCCAAACCCTCAAGGCAACGCAAAACTTATTCGCAGACCTGGTGAATGCTGGGGTTAAAAATGAATCGTTGGTCGATCAGGGGCTAAAGTATATTCGAAGAGAACTCAATGGAGAAAAGATTTATTATATCGTAAACCATAGTCAGCAGCGTATTACCGAAATTCCATTAAACTTCACGACTCCACAAATTACGATTTATAACCCTTTAAACGGATCGGTAGGCAAGGCTAAAATTCAACAACAAAACAATAGAACAATTGTCAAGATGGAGATGGAACCAGGTACGGCATTTATTTTAAAAACTGGTGAAATGTCAGATGTAGCTGATTTGGTATATACTACTCCTATTGGGCAACCCACTGAAATTACTTCTGACTGGACTTTACGCTTTTTAAAGGGAGGCCCTGGGCTTCCTGAATCAACAAGATTGTCAAAGTTACAGGATTGGACCTCCTTGAGTGATCCAAAGGCGAAAACTTTCTCTGGGACGGCAGTTTATCAAACCGAATTCACCCTTGAAAACCCCAGAGCGGAATACTGGAAGCTTGAACTCGGCGATCTTAGAGAAAGTGCCAAGGTATGGATCAATGGAACCTATGCAGGAATTCTTTGGGCCCTTCCCTTTGAACTGCAAACCAATTTATTTAAAGAGGGTTTGAACACCTTGAAAATTCAAGTGACCAACCTCTCGGCTAATCGTATCAAGAATATGGAAGAATCAGGAAAACAATGGAAGATTTTCCATGAGATCAACATGGTTGATAAGGATTACAACAAATTTGATGCCACCAAATGGGATGATACCCCATCTGGGTTGTTAGGGCCAGTGAGGCTCACTCCTTTAATAAAACATAATCCGATGTAAAAAGAAACATCACACAATAGTACCAACTTTAAATAATAAACCAATGCTTAAAACTAATTTATTATTGCTTTTTGCAATGCTTTTTACCCTGCAAAGCTATACACAAAATGTTTTCGATAAGGACGAGATCTTAAAAAATATGATCCTGGCCAATGGCTACTTTATGGATAAATGGCCAGATACTGGAAAAACCATCATAACAAACAAGGAGCGCCCTAGTAATATATGGACAAGAGCGGTGTATTACGAAGGTTTAATGGCTTTACATGAGATTTATCCAAAAGAGGAATTTTATCAATATGCCTTGGATTGGGCCGAGAGTCACCAGTGGGGATTTAATGGTGGGAACACCACTAGAAATGCTGATAATTATTGTGCGGCACAAACCTATATCGATTTATACAACCTAGAGCCTCAGGCTTCAAAACTTAAAAACACTAGAGCGCAGACCGCGATGCTGCTTTCCACTCCTCAACTCGATGATTGGGATTGGATTGATGCCATTCAAATGGGAATGCCTGTCTTGGCAAAAATGGGTGTATTGGATAACAATCCTTTGTATTTTGAAAAAATGTACCAAATGTATATGTATACTAGGGATAAAGAAGGGGCCAATGGTTTATTTAATCCCAAAGATGGTCTTTGGTGGAGGGATGCTGATTTTGACCCACCTTATACTGAACCAAACGGAGAAGACTCTTATTGGAGTCGTGGTAATGGTTGGGTAATTGCGGCACTGGCTAGGGTACTTTCTATTATCCCAGAGGAGGCCCCACATCGTAAGCAGTATGTAGAAGACTTGCAAGCAATGGCTAAAGCTTTGGTGCCTATTCAAAGAAAAGATGGCTTTTGGAATGTAAGTTTACATGATGAAAATCATTATGGAGGGAAAGAATCCTCTGGTACGGCTCTGTTTATTTATGCCATGGCTTATGGGGTAAATCAGGGTGTTCTCGATAAAGATACCTATATTCCAGTGATTAAAAAGGGATGGAAGGCACTTGTAGAGGAAAGCTTGCATAAAAATGGATTTTTGGGATATATGCAATCTACGGGTAAAGAGCCAAAAGATGGTCAACCACTATCCTATACGAAACAACCTGATTTTGAAGATTACGGACTGGGCTGCTTTTTATTAGCTGGTACGGAGATCTACAGAATGGACCTAAAATGATAACCTAATGAAATACCGTGGATTAATAATGGTGGTCTCCTTGTTTCTTATGCCGTTTTTAATGATGGCACAAGATCATGCGACTTATAAAATTTGGGAAACGATTCCAAATACTTTAAAGGTCGATATTGGTCAAGAGCATCGCGCGTTAAACGCATTAGGTGAATTAGAGCGAGTCTCCAATGTTTCAGAACCTACCCTGGAGGTTTTCCTACCCAAGAGGGTGGATCCATCTAGTGCTGCGGTGTTGATTTGCCCTGGCGGTGGGTACGCTCATCTAGCCATTGATAAGGAAGGTTATAAACTGGCTAAATGGTTTAATTCTATTGGAATAGCAGCGATGGTGCTTAAATATAGGTTGCCAAATCAAGCGATGGCTGATAAAAAAAATGGGCCGTTACAAGATGCGCAGCAGGCCATCCGGTTTATTCGATCCCACGCCAAGCAATGGAATATTGATCAAGCAAAAGTTGGGGTGATGGGATTTTCTGCAGGAGGCCATCTGGCAGCGAGTTTATCAACCATGTATGACAATCCCACCTATAGAGATAAGCTCGCCTCACTAAGCGCAAGGCCAGATTTCTCCATATTGATTTATCCAGTGATTTCAATGGAAGATGACTTTACACATAAAGGATCACAGGAAAACTTACTGGGTAAAAAAGCATCAAAAGCCTTAAAACGATCTTTTTCACCAAATACTTTGGTTGATGCTAAAACACCGCCGGCCTTTTTGGTTCATGCCACAGATGATAAGGCGGTGCCAGTTGAAAATAGTTTGTTGTATTACAAGGCATTAAAGAAAAGCGATGTTTCCACTGAAATTCATATTTACAAAGATGGTGGGCATGGATTCGGGATGGGGAACACTGTGACAAATAAACAATGGACAGCAGCGCTTAAGTATTGGTTAGAGGCTAATGAAATACTTTCAAACGAAAAGATCTACCTGTTTTCATATTTTAAATCAAATGGGGAAGATGGTCTTCATTATGCCTATAGTACGGATGGTTTTACATGGCAGGCTTTAAAAGGAGATAACTCGTTTTTAACGCCTCATATAGGCAAAGAAAAGCTTATGAGGGACCCATGTATTATTAAAGGAGGTGATGGTAAGTACCATATGGTGTGGACCTGTGGGTGGACTGAAAAAGGAATAGGATACGCCAGTTCTATGGATCTTATTCACTGGTCCGATCAGCAGTATGTCCCTGTGATGGAACACGAAGAAAATGCTAGAAATAGTTGGGCTCCTGAGCTTACTTATGACCACGAATCTGGGACTTATATGATCTACTGGGCCACTACTATAAAAGGAGCCTATCCTGCGACAGCATCCAGTGAGGAGAATGGATACAATCATCGCATTTATTATACCACCACCAAGGATTTTAAAACCTTTTCTAAAACGGCATTGTTATATGAGCCTGGTTTTAATGTAATCGATGCAAGCATTCTATATGACAATGGACGATATATAATGTTTTTAAAAGATGAGACCAGAGTCCCAGCAGCTAAAAATATCCGTATTGCCTATAGCGATAATTTAACTGGCCCTTATAGTCAAGCGTCAGCACCAATCACGGGTGATTATTGGGCTGAAGGTCCTACTTCATTAAAAATAGACGACTTAAGGATCGTTTATTTTGATAAGTATATCGACAAGCAGTATGGCGGAGTTCAGTCTACTGATCTTATACATTGGATCGATATCTCCGATAAGCTTGACTTTCCAAAAGGGATGCGCCATGGTAGTGTGCTGGAGTTGTCCTCACAGGAGTTTTTCAAAAACTTTATACCTTATATGGATTAAAACGACCTACTTGCTTTTGGCGAACCCTTGAAGGAGTTGGCGAACCTCTTGTGTGCTCTTGACATAGTACTTCGCTTTTGATTTTTGATAACCAACTTTTATGGAATAAGCCCAATTTGGAATTTCTTCAAACATGTATTCATCGGTCCAATCATCCCCAATGGCTAGAATAAAGTCATAATCCTTTTCAGATAACAAATAGCCGGCAGCACGTCCTTTATTGACACGGCTATTTTTAACTTCAATAACTTTATTTCCATTGAGTACCGTTAGCTCATTGTTCGAGATCAAACTTGTAACTACGGTATTGAGTTCAATGGCCCGTATTTGCGCCAATTCAGGGTCTGCTTTTCGGTAATGCCATGCAAGGGAATACTTTTTCTCCTCTATAAAGGTTCCAGGTGTACGATCTGCAAAGGTCTCTAATACAGGTCGTATGATCTCCATCCAGTCGGATCGAAGCCGTTCTAAGGGCTTCCACGAATTATTTTTCTCCTTAGCCCAAACTCCATGGTCGGTGATCATAGCATAATTTTTAGTCTTAAACCACTGCTCTAAGGTTTCTCTATCACGACCACTTATAATGACCATATTGGTTTGATTTTGGTTATTTATTTGATCGAGCAATGAGAAGAGTTTTTCATCGGGTTGTGCATTTTGTGGATTGTCTTGAAATCCTGTGAGGGTACCGTCGTAATCTAATAAAAGTAGTCTGTTTTTGGCGGAATTATATTTTTCAAACATCGTTTTGCGCTCCTGTTCATCTAAGCGCTTTGATAAGGTGACTTTTTCAATATTTTTCGTGGCTTTTAGCGATTTCATAAACTCATGAGCCCATTTCTCAACACTATATCTCTTGAGTCGTTTTTGAAGCAAATGGTTTCTGGAGATTTGTTGTTCTAAAGGCATTTCTAATGCAAATTTTATGGAATCTGCGATTTGTTCAAAGTTGTTGGGATTTATCAATATGGCTTCATTCATTTCCTTGGAAGCTCCAGCCATTTCACTTAAAATAAGTACGCCATCTTTTCTAGTTCTTGTGGCGATATATTCCTTTGCAACCAAATTCATACCGTCTCGAATAGGGGTGATCAAAGCAATATCTGCTGCACTATAAAGATCAATCAAATTGTCAAAAGGTAGTGAACGGTAAAAATACCAGATCGGGGTCCAGTTGATAGTAGAGAACTCTCCGTTGATCCGACCGACCAATTCATCTGTCTCTTTCTTTAAGAGTTGATATTGCGGAACGTCGGATCTGGAAGGGACGGAAAGCATAATCAGTCGAACCTTTTCTCGAAATTCGGGATATTTGTTTAAAAAATATTCAAAGGCTCTTATACGATTTGGAATGCCTTTGGTATAATCCAATCGATCGATGGAAAGAATTAATTTGGTGTCTTTGGTAGATTGAAAATGTTCATCGAGCTTCCGCTGTAATTCTGATCGTTCCTCACTACATAATTTCTTATGGCTTTTAGCAGCTTCATGAAATTTATTATAATCAATCCCCATTGGGAACGAATCTACCTTTACAATGCGCTCGTGATAAGCAATTTCATTGAAATTCACCTCTAATCTTAAAATTCTTTTAATCGAACTTAAAAAATGACGTTCATAATCATAGGTGTGAAAGCCTATTAAATCTGCTCCTAAAATACCGTGTAACAGTTCGTCTCGCCATGGGAAGCATCTAAAAATCTCGTAGGAGGGAAAGGGAATATGTAAAAAAAAGCCTATAGTAACATTGGGCTTGCGGTGTCGTATGAGCGCTGGAAGTAATAACAACTGATAATCATGAACCCAAATTTGATCCCCATCCTCGGCGTGCTGTAATACCACATCGGCAAATTTTTGATTAACCGTTTTATAGGATTCCCAAAACTCATTTTCGAACTCTGTGTATTCCATAAAGTAGTGGAATAGGGGCCAGAGTGTTCTGTTGCTTAGCCCGTAATAGAAGTTATCCACATCGTCCTTTGATAAACTCACTGTGGCGCAATTTTCCTTAGCTACCAGCCGATCTATTTTTTTGTGAGTTTCCTTATCGATGTCTTCTTCGATAAGTCCAGACCAGCCTATCCAAATACCTTTTTCATCCTTATGAACAGATTTCATCCCAGTGGCTAGTCCACCCACGCTAGGTTTCATTTTTAGTTGACCATTCCTAAGGTGTAGTTGTAGGGGTAACCGATTCGATACAATGATTGTTTTGTTGTCCATGAACTCTTAATTTAAGTTGACTTTAAATTCACAGCTCTGGTTATTTTAGAAACACGTTTGATATGATTTCTCGGTAGTGTATTACCTAGATTTCTGTTCCATTGCTTGATTAAGCAGTCATATTTTCGTTAATTTAAGGAATTAATCATATAATAACGTTAGAAAAAACTTAATAAATGGATAATTTAGCATATGGTATTATTGGAAATTGTCGAAGCGCTGCACTGATTTCCAAAAATGGGTCTATAGATTGGTGCTGTTTGCCCGAATTTGACTCTCCTTCAGTATTTGCTAAGATCCTCGATGACGACATTGGTGGGCACTTTGCTATTAAAGTAAGCGAGGACTATCATATCGATCAAAAGTACTATAAAAACACAGGTATACTACTAACCATTTTTGATAATGGAACGGATGCTTTTACTATTTGGGATTTTATGCCTAGGTACAGAATGATCTCTAATGAGTTTCATTCACCACCAGATATTATCCGGTATTTTGAACGCACCAAAGGCAAGCCAAATTTCAAGATTGACTATCAACCGAAACTCGAGTATGCAGCGGGTGAAACCAGTACTTATGTAAAGGAGGAATTTATGGTGAGTTTAACCCACCATGATAAATTTGATACTATTTTCCTCTATACTAATTTTGATAAACAAAGCGTCGTTCAAGGGGATGAAATCACCCTAAAATCGGATGGTTTTTTTCAATTGAGTTACAATGAAAAGATATTTGAACCTACTGTCGAAAAAGCCTTTTTAGAGCTTACCAGAACGCAGGTCTACTGGCTGGATTGGAATGAGAAAACACCAGAATACAAAAAGTACAATGAACAAATTCGAAGGAGTTCGGTGGTACTTAAAATGCTTTCTTATGAAAAAACTGGGGCGGTCCTAGCGGCAGCGACGACCTCCTTACCAGAAACCATTGGGGAGGTAAGAAACTGGGATTACAGGTTTTGTTGGATAAGGGATGCCTCGATGGTGATTAAAGTGATTTCAGAATTAGGTCATAAAAACATGGCCAAGGAATTTTTAAAATTTATCATAGATCTTATACCAGACAAGGATGAAAAGTTGCAAATCATGTATGGTATTAACAAAGAGAAAAAGCTTACCGAACATACCCTAGATCACCTGAGGGGTTATATGGGTAGTAAACCAGTTAGGATCGGAAATGCCGCCTATGTTCAAAGGCAAAATGATATTTACGGAATTCTAATGGATGTGATCTATGAACAGTTCATGAAGTTTAAAACCGAAATTGAGAATATCGAAGACTTGTGGACCATCACCAAGGGCATTGTGTGGGTGGTGAACAAACACTGGGAAGAACCTGACAAAGGAATTTGGGAGTTTAGAACAGAGGAGCGTCATTTTACCTTTTCCAAGGTGCTGTGTTGGGTGGCCGTTGAGCGTGCCTTAAGGGTCGCCAAATTACTACATAAGACTCGGAAAATTAAAAAGTGGTCTATCTTAGAACAACAAATACGTAAAAGTATACATGATAATGCGTGGAATGATCAGGTGCAGAGTTTTACACAGTCCTATGATTCAACCCATTTGGATGCATCGGTATTGCTTATGGAAACTTACGGTTTTATTGATGCTAAGGATCCTAAATTCATTGCCACAGTTCAGGCCACAGGAAGAGAATTATCGCACGACGGGCTCATGTATCGTTATAAGAACCAGGATGATTTTGGTTTGCCTACCTCTTCTTTTACAATTTGTAGCTTTTGGTATATCAACGCCTTAAATAAGATTGGGGAGCATGAGAAAGCAACCTATCTTTTTGAAAAACTCTTGTCTTATAGCAATCACCTAGGATTGTTTAGTGAAGATTTGGACTTTGAAACTAAACGACTGTTGGGAAATTTCCCTCAGGCATATTCCCATCTGGCTCTAATAGAGACTGCCATTAATCTCTCCAACTTTATTACAGAGGAAGAGGAAGTAAGGGGGAATGTGGGTTAAATAACGGTATGGCTATTAATTTTCGTTGACCTCGATCCAGTAACCGTTCGGATCTTTTAGGTATATCTGTCGAACCCCGTCAGGGCGATCATTGGTAGTGTTTTCTTCACCCGGCCAGTTTTCAAAATAAATGTTATTTTGGCGTAAATGGGTGATAAAGCCATCTAAATTATTGGTGAATAAAGCCAGGTGAACACCTTTGACATCTGGGACCGTATGTTGTTTGTCTTCAATAACATGTAATGCGGCTTTGGTTCCCATTGCAAACCAGCGTATATGAGGTTGTTCTGTCTTGTTTTCGATTTCTTGTAAGCCCATAATATCCAGGTAAAAGTTGGAACTTTCCTCTAGGTCTTGTACTAAAATAGCAAAATGATCAAAGCCTAATTTAAAATCTTGGGCTTTTGTTTGTATACTCATAAGTGTAAATAAAATAACTAGGATGAAACAATTGGTTTTTTTCATTTTATTGATTGGCTTGATTTAATGGTTAAGATTTTTTAGCAGTTCCCTGCCCAGTTGAGCAAGAAACGGAATTCCCACAGAATCATATTGATAAATCCCATCGTTGAAAATACCATTTTCATTTACCAATAGGTTCGCAGTTATTATAAATTCTATACCTGTTTGCGCATCATAAATATAAGCGCAATCGGTTAAGTATCCATAGGCATAACCAACTTTATTATAGATTTTAATGGATTCTGGAATATTTTCCTTGGTGTCACCATAGATAAAGAACTTTCCAAAACTGTCATAATAGTCTTTTTGAGCAAAACCCAATGCTCTTGGCGTTGAAGACATCGCCTGGAGTAGGAATTCACGATCACTCGTACTTAGATCAAATTGTTCTTGCTTACTAAAAGCCTCTGGGAAAATGACGCGTTTGATAATGGCGTGCAGACTGTTAATAGGAAGGTAGTTCTTAGTGGCGAAATCCATCGGTTCTCTAATCAAGGAGTCATTAGTATCCATATATCCTTCTCCTTTTAGCATAGAGGGTAAAGGTAATCTTTCCACTGGACCACTAGTGGGTGCTTGCAATTGAGTAAGGGTAGTATCATTTTGATGAAAAATAACGGCCTTTGATACAGGATTATAGGCATCTGAGGTAGAAAGTCTGTGGCTGATACGCACAGGTTGAATCCCTTTTTCTTCTAGCGTTTGGTTTATGTAATCTTTACCTAAATATTCAAACAATCGGTTATAAGCTGGGTTGTCACTTATGGCAAAGATTTTATTAATCTCATTGGCAAAGGTGGTCTCTATCGTATCTCCATCGATGTAAAATAAGGTGTTTCTATCAAAACGTGGATCTTTGTTTAATTTCTCTAAGGCTAGTAGACTGATCGGGAGTTTAACGCTACTGGCAGGGTAGAAATAATTCGAATCATTTACACCAAACTGATAATCAGTAAATTTAACCCCATTGTTATCTCGCTTGATGGTGCTAAGCATAATCTGTACTTGATAGTGCGCAGCGCTGTCAATTACAGGCTTTATTTTAGGGTGTTCGGATTGTATAGCTTTTTCAAGTGGGTTCTCGGGGTCACTTTGTTTTGGAGCACAACCAATGGCTATGTATAAAAGCAAAGAGAACAAAATAAGTTTAGTGGTTGGCATAATCGGTTGGTTTTTATATTAGAAAGGCTCAGCTTTTAGGCCGATCATATTCTTGCCAGGTTTTATCTTTATAGATGTCATCCCCAAAGTATTTTGCTATTTTTAAAAAATCTTCTGGACCTTGGTATCCTGGTACTGGAGATAAGATCTCTTGATTGGCGTTTAGAAAAATAGTCGTTGGAAAGCTCAATTTGCCTTGCAGTAAAGCAGCAGCTAGCTCGTGATATCCATTTCTTCCTTGTTCAATAAACTTAAAAGTTTTCCCTTTGTATTGGATATCTTCTTTTTGTTCGGCATCTAGTTTTACCATATAATACTTATCCTTCATATAGTCCAAAACCTTTGGATTATTGAAAGTGTTTTTGTCCATTTTTTTACACCATCCACACCAGGTAGTGTATACATCGACGAATATCTTTTTTGGATTCTTTTCTGAACTGGCTTTCTGCACAGCTTCACTCCAACTCATCCATTGTATATCTTGGGAATTTATACTCTGAATACTGCAGAAGATAAATAAACTCAGTAGGTAGGTTCTCATTGATCTATAATTTTTAATTTACCTTATTAATAATTGCCACTTAGGGCAGTTTGTTCTAAATGGTACTGTATTAGGTTTGTAATGAGTGTTTTTTATCTGCTAAGACTTAAAACGTATAAAGATACTAATTTCATTTAAATCAATGATTTTTTTAATGATTATGTAGCTGCAAATAAAGAACAAAAAAAATCCTGAAAAGGAACATTCAATTGTTCTTTTCAGGATTAAGCTAAAGATAATTATATCTTAAATCAGGCTTCTTTTACCAGCTCCTTTGCGGCAAATTCCTCGATATCCGGATCTACTAGATTTGCTACAATATCTGCAATGGTTTCTCTTTTGCGAATTAAATGTGCTTGACCGTTATGCCATAAAACCTCTGCTGGTCTGTATCTGGAGTTATAGTTGCTGGCCATTGAAAAACAATAGGCTCCTGCATTTTTAAAGCATAGGATGTCTCCTTCTGATATCTCAGTGATACGTCTATTGCTTGCGAAGGTGTCTGTTTCACAGATATATCCAACAATAGAATAGAAGCGCTCTTTTCCATTGGGGTTTGAGATATTCTCGATATGATGGTATGAATTGTAAAACATCGGACGGATCAAGTGATTAAAACCAGAATCGATCCCTGCAAATACTGTTGAGGTGGTCTGTTTTACAACATTTACCTTGGAAAGGAAATAACCTGCTTCACTGACTAAGAATTTACCAGGTTCAAAGGCTAGGGTTAAATCTTTTCCGATTTCTTTACAGAAATTATTAAATCGTTTGGTTAATTTTTTACCCAGTTCTTCTACATTGGTTTCAATATCACCGTCTTTATAAGGTACTTTAAAGCCACTACCAAAGTCCATGAACTCTAGATCCTGAAAATGCTTAGCGGTTTCAAATAAAATTTCTGAGGCGTACAAGAAGACTTCCACATCCAGGATATCACTACCAGTATGCATGTGAATTCCATTTACGCGCATTTTGGTGTTGTCAATAATGCGAAGTATATGTGGAATCTGATGAATACTAATTCCAAATTTTGAATCGATGTGACCTACAGAAATTTTAGAATTTCCCCCAGCCATAACATGGGGGTTGATCCTAATACACACGGGTACATCGGGATTGCTTGCTCCAAATTGTTCTAAAATCGAGAGGTTATCAATGTTTATTTGAACGCCTAATTTGGCGACATCTTCAATTTCTTCTAAAGAAACACCATTAGGTGTAAAGATGATATCTTCTGGATTAAACCCTGCCATTAACCCAAGTTGTACTTCTTGAATGGATACCGTATCCAAGCCGCTTCCTAAGGAGTTAAAGATCCTTAAGATTGCAACATTGGACAACGCTTTCACGGCATAATTCAGCTTTAGGTGCTTTACATGCTTAAAAGCAGAAGTGAGCCTTTTGTACTGTGAAATTATTTTTTCCGAATCATATACGTAGACTGGGCCACCATACTGTTTGGTTATCGATAATAAGTCGCTATGGTTCATTTTTTACATAATTAGACCACAAAGCTAAATAATCTTCAAATACAATCCAGATAATTGCTAGATATAAATAAATATAAAACACATTGTTATATTTATAACACACTAAAGAAGATTTCCAAAAGAGATCTGCTTCTATGGTAATTCATTTAAAACCGTAAGAAGCCAGTAAAACAGTTATTAAAATTCTTATTCTTAATTGGGTTTATTAATCTCCATTTGTTACTTTTGTGTCCGCTTAAATTATACAACGCATCGTTATGAATTTACACGAATATCAAGGAAAAGAAATACTTGCAAGTTTTGGAGTACGCATACAGCGTGGAATTGTAGCTCAAACTGCAGCGGAAGCTGTAGATGCTGCCAAACGACTAACCGAGGAAACAGGTACTGGTTGGCACGTAATCAAAGCACAGATCCACGCAGGTGGACGCGGTAAAGGTGGTGGAGTTAAACTTGCCAAAAACCTTAAAGAGGTGGAAGAAATAGCTGATGCTATTATCGGAATGAACTTAATTACACCCCAAACCAGTAAAGAAGGTAAAAAAGTTCATCAGGTATTGGTGGCAGAAGACGTTTATTATCCTGGGGATAGTGAAACGTCAGAATTCTATATCTCGGTACTACTCAATAGAAGTACAGGGAGAAATATGATTATGTATTCTACCGAAGGTGGAATGGATATAGAAGAGGTCGCTGAAAAGACACCTCATTTAATTTTCAATGAAGAGATCGATCCTGCTACAGGTCTTCTTCCGTTTCAAGCTCGTCAAATTGCTTTTAACCTTGGGCTAAGTGGCCAGGCTTTTAAAGAAATGGTAAAGTTCGTTAGTGCTTTATACAAGGCGTACGAGTCTTCTGATGCTTCTTTATTTGAAATCAACCCAGTTCTTAAGACATCTGATGATAAGATCATGGCTGTTGATGCGAAGGTAACCATTGATGATAACGCTTTATATCGTCATAAGGACTATGAAGAAATGCGTGATATTAGAGAGGAAGATCCTATCGAAGTAGAAGCCAAAGCAGCTGGATTAAATTATGTGAATCTAGATGGTAATGTGGGATGTATGGTCAACGGAGCTGGTTTAGCAATGGCCACCATGGATTTAATTAAAATGGCTGGTGGAGAACCTGCAAACTTCCTAGATGTTGGTGGAACTGCGGACGCGCAACGCGTGGAGACGGCCTTTAGAATCATCTTAAAAGATCCTAATGTAAAAGCTATTTTGGTGAACATATTCGGAGGAATTGTTCGTGGTGACCGTGTTGCTCAAGGTATTGTAGATGCCTATAGAAGCATGGGTGATGCCATTAAGGTTCCAATTATTGTGAGATTACAAGGAACCAACGCTGAGCTCGCTAAAGAATTAATTGATAATTCAGGTCTAGCAGTACATTCAGCAATTGAATTTAAAGAAGCAGCTGATAAAGTGCAAGAAGTATTACAATAGCATATTGTATAGCAAGCTATTGATTTGCTATATGTATCATTTTGGTAGAAAAACCTCGGTTGATCCGAGGTTTTTTGTTATCTACTTTTTTGGTTTTCGATCCTGTAATGTTTCCTTAGGGTTAACAGCTTGTTGTAGAGCTGTTTAACTTTTAATTTCTCAAGGAATATCTTTTATCTTTAACAATGCATCAATAGTTTAAGAAATTAAACAAGGAACACTCATGGATTTATGATACCACCTAAGAATTTATGAAAAATGGCTGTTCATAAACTTAGTGCTACCTTGAATTTACCAATACGCTATCCTTAAAAGGATTCGTATGTTTTATTGGCTATATATCATGAAGAAAACAAAAGATTAGATAAAGGTTATGTGATTTAAGATTCCGTTAACTAGTTAAATGTCAACGGGATATGTTCTTATTTTGAAGTAGCTTTGTCTTGTTCAACAATTAAAAACAATCGTTATGAAACAGTCAAAGTTAATGCTAATGCTCGCCATTTTTAGTACATCGCTTTTAATGGCTCATGTTGATCCCAATCCATCGGCTAAAGAGATCTCCAAAGAATTGTCTTCTATTCTTGGAACACCAAATTTTACACTAACAGAGAAGGTCTTAGTGGCCAGTGTTCGTTTTAAAGTTAATGTAGAATCTGAAATCGTTGTCCTTACCGTAAAATCAGAAAACGAACTAGTGGAGTCCTATATTAAAGGTAGAATGAACTATCGCAAGGTGGATGTTCCTGGATTAGAAATTGGAAAGGAATACACTGTGGATGTTCGTATTCTCTCACGATAAGAAGTGTGTAATTGAAAAAGAATCTTCTTAAAAAATTGAAGGGTTGTCTGTTACAGACAACCCTTTGTAGTTTATTATTTTAGTGTCTATAGATGTAAGCCACATTCTGTCTTAGGACTGTTGTTCCAGCGGCCGCTACGATCCTCTCCTGGCACAGTACAGTGTTTACAGCCGATGGAGTTATACCCTTGGAATACCAAAGGGTGGAAAGGAAGCTTGTGTTTTTCGATAAAGGCGTCCCTTTGCTCTTTAGTAACATCGAGTAGGGGATAGAACTTTATAATGTTTCCTCTCTCTTCAAATATGTTTAGTGTTGATCTATGGTCGCTTTGCCATTTCATAAGACCAGATACCCATACCGTGTATTTTTTTTTAATAACATCCAAAGGTTTCACCTTGTTAATGGTACAACAGAATTCTGGGTTTTTGCGGTAGGTTTGATCTTGTACGGTAAAATCGTGCTCCTCTTTAATGGCGCTGATGGATTCTACATTAAGCCCGTATAGATCAGTGAGCTTTTGTTTATAATCCAGGGTTTCTGGAAAGTGAAATCCAGTATCTATAAAATATACCTTTTGTTCTTTATTCACCTTGGAGAATAGATGAAGTAAAAAAGCGGATGTTGCAGCAAAGGAACTTGTTAGCATAATCTCATCCGGTGAAAAATCCTCGTACAACATAGCAATACGCTGCTCGATTGTAAGAGGTTTATATTTGGTATTGAGCGCTTGTAGCTCTTTATCCGTATAGGTTCTCTTTGCAATAACTTCTTTTTCTAGCATATTAATCTATTTATTCTATAGGGAATTAGTTTTAAAGGTGCTAAGATAGTTTTTTTTTCAAAATATCTTGACTTAACAGGGGATACTTATTTACAAATTAGAAATCTTTAACCTTTTGAGGTAGGAATGTGATAAGATCAAACTGGCATGAGACTTTCTATACAGGCTTGTATTCCGCGGCATAAAAGACAAAATGTCATTAAAAACCTAATAAAACATGCCATAATGTCACTATAATTGAATTGGAACCAAATTTGTCTATTGGTAAGTGAGCAATAAAAAATTAATCATTAATATAAAAATTTAAGGTATGAGTTTAGTTAGAAGAAATAGCGGATTTTTTCCAAGTTTTTTGGATAGCATGGCCAGAGAAGATTGGTTTGGAGGTTTAGAGCGTTTTAGTGATACCATGCCAGCGGTAAATATTAAAGAGCAAGATAAGGCCTTTACTTTAGAGCTTGCTGCGCCTGGGCTGAAGAAGGAAGATTTTAAAATTGAACTTGACAAGGATGTATTAACGGTTTCTGCTGAAGTTTCTGAGGATTCCAAGACTGAGGTAGATGGGAAGTACAACCGTAGAGAGTTTAAATATGCTTCTTTTATGCGCGAATTTACCCTTCCAAAGACCATTGATAAGGATCAAATCAATGCCACATATACTGATGGGGTATTGCATGTAACACTACCTAAGTTAGAGACTGCACTTCCAGCGCCAAAAAGGCTGGTGGAAATTGCATAAGCTAAAGAAGATAGTTTTTTCATAAGTGGTTAGTAGAGTTAGTTAGTTAAAGAGCGCTCCTTTTCTCCTTAGAGAAGGGGCGCTTTTTCTATAGTTTGTTAGAACTTTACGGGGTTGATAATATTATCTTTGAATTAAGATTTATTGATTTTGGCCACTAGGCTTGTCTTTTTGCATTACTTTTATGATGGCGGTTATTAATTGCTAACCAGGGTGCTTTTCCTCTTAGATACGCTCCTTTAGCGCAGCAATTTCATCCCTTAATTGGGCGGCTTCCAAAAAGTCGAGTGCTTTGGCTGCTTTTTCCATGGCCTTACGCTTTTCTCTGATGATTTTTTCGATCTTTTCTTTGGGTAAAAACGCTAATTCTGGCTCTGATGCTTTTCGAGCAGCTTCCTTCTCTAATTGATTGGTCGAAATGGAGTTCTTGGCCAGTAAGCTATCAAGACTCTTGTTTAGTGCCTTTGGAGTAATGTTGTGCTTCTTGTTGTAGTTTAGTTGTTTTTCCCTTCTATAATTGGTCTCATCGATGGTGCGTTGCATGCTGGCGGTGATCTTATCGGCGTACATAATCGCCTTACCATTTAAATTCCTTGCCGCTCTTCCGACGGTTTGGGTAAGGGAACGAGCTGATCTTAAAAACCCTTCTTTGTCAGCGTCTAAGATAGCCACAAGCGATACCTCTGGAAGATCCAATCCTTCTCTAAGTAGATTTACACCAATAAGGACATCAAAGAGTCCTTTTCTGAGATCTTGCATGATTTCTACACGTTCAAGGGTGTCGACATCACTGTGAATATAGCGACAACGAATTTGAATACGGCTAAGGTATTTAGTGAGTTCTTCAGCCATTCGTTTGGTCAGTGTAGTTACCAAAATTCGTTCATCGCGCTCAATTCGTTGATGAATCTCCTCCACCAGATCATCGATTTGATTTTCACTTGGCCGCACTTCAATAACGGGATCTAAAAGTCCTGTAGGACGAATCACCTGTTCTACATAGGTTCCTTCACTGAGTTGAAGTTCGTAGTCTGCGGGAGTTGCACTGACATAGATCACTTGATTTTGTAGCGCTTCAAATTCTTCAAATTTTAATGGTCGATTGTCCATAGCCGCTGGCAATCTGAAACCATATTCCACTAAGTTTTCTTTCCTGCTTCGGTCACCACCATACATGGCATGAACCTGTGGGATGGTCACGTGACTCTCATCGACCACCATCAGGTAATCATCTGGGAAATAGTCTAAAAGACAGAAGGGTCGTGTTCCAGGTTCTCTTCCGTCGAGGTATCTTGAATAATTTTCGATACCGCTGCAATAACCTAATTCACGGATCATTTCCAAATCAAAATTGGTGCGTTCTTCCAAACGCTTCGCTTCCAAGTGTTTTCCAGCTTCTTTGAAAAAATCTATTTGTTTTACCAAATCATCTTGTATGGATTTTATGGCATTTTGAAGTACATCTGGTGATGTAACAAACATATTTGCAGGATAGATCGTTAATCGTTCATGTTTTTCTTTAACCTTATTGGTATTGGGATCAAAGGCTTCGATTTCCTCTACTTCGTCACCGAAAAAGTGAATCCTATAGGCATCATCAGCATAACTGGGAAATACATCTACAACATCACCTTTAACTCTAAAGTTTCCATGTGTAAAATCGGCTGTTGTTCGCGAGTATAAACTTTGCACCAAGCGGTGTAAAAATTTGGTCCTGGGGATGACTTGATCCCTTTCAATAGCGATGACATTTTTCTGGAATTCTACAGGATTTCCAATACCATATAAACAAGAAACCGATGCAACTACAAGTACATCTCTTCGTCCTGATAAAAGGGAAGAGGTAGTACTTAAACGCAGTTTCTCTATTTCTTCATTAATGGACAAATCTTTTTCAATATAGGTTCCCGTAACTGGAATATAGGCCTCAGGTTGATAGTAATCATAATAGGAAACAAAGTATTCTACTGCGTTGTCAGGGAAGAATTGCTTGAATTCTGAATACAATTGAGCCGCTAGGGTTTTATTATGTGCTAATACTAAAGTTGGACGTTGAACATTTTCAATAACATTGGCTACTGTAAATGTTTTTCCTGACCCCGTGACTCCTAATAGGGTTTGGTAGCGCTCCTGACTTGTAATTCCTTCAGAGAGTTGAGCAATAGCGGTGGGTTGGTCACCGGTAGGTTTGTATTCTGACTGTATCTTAAACTGCATGTCACAAAATTAAGCTATTAAAATTAAAGTCCTAGTTATAATGTGCTACTATTCAGGTAAAACCTTGTCCAATATGATACCATGATAAAAGCTTATAAGTCCCTTTTCCTTAAAAGGACATAGGAACCATAAATAAACAAGAATGTCCAGATTAATACGATGAGTATTTCATACCAATGTACGGCGTAATCCTTTTCAAACCCTTGACCTACTTGATTGGCTACCGATTGTACGGCATTGAGTCTACTAAAGGGTTCTGTGATCAAATTGCTCATACTGCTTAAAGGAAAAATTTGCATGATATTGGATGCCATTTCAGAGTTACCTTTCCAGGCGAAAACACCAAAGAGGATCCCTTCAAAGATTTGCCAAAGGATTAAAAACCCAAGCGCAAATGCGGAACGTTTAACAAGTATTCCGAGAAATAAGCAAAAAGAAAAGAAACCTAAAAGCTTGACAAAAAATGCTACTAAGAATTCTAAATCCGAAAAGATGATACTGAGTTCGTTGTAATCGGAATAAATAAGTCCTAGAATCAAGGCTACCACAAAGATGAATATAGTGGAGAGTACCGAAAAGCTAAGTACGGTATAAAATTTTGAAAGAATGAATTCTTTCTTACTTAACCCGTCGATCAGATTCTGTTTGAGTGTTTTATTACTGTACTCATTGGACATCATCGATACAATAACAATGGCCAAGAAAAGTTTAAAGAATGCCACCAAATAGGTGGTAAAATGCCAGATGTAAGGAAAGTTGAATATTCCTTGTTCGGCTAAATTAAAATGAAAGTCTCCTATGTCGAATTGAACGGCTGCACAGAGTGCGATAAAGGTGAGTAAAATGAAGTATGATAGGATTAGAAATTTACTGCTTTTGTTATTCCAAAGTTTGATAAACTCAATTGATAGTAATCTCTTCATAATTAATTGGCTGTGTTAGTAGTTAGCGAAAGAAATTGTTCTTCTAGGCTTTCTTTTCGCCAGATAAGGTGAGAGAGGACAATATTTTGTTCAAACATTAATTGATTGAAGATTGCAGGCTCCATGGGTTCGCTTAAAAAGGCCGTAATTAAACCGTTCTCCTGCTTTACCGTACTAAAGTGATCGTTCTCTTGAAGATAAGCCATTAAGGTGTCCATTTGCGCTGTCTTGAGCTCAAAGAATCCATAACTGGCTGTCATCTGGTCTACTCTCCCGGAGTAAATCATATGTCCTTTTCTTAAAATAATGGCATGTGTACAAACCTTTTCTACCTCGTCCAATAAATGAGAGGCAAGTAAAATAGTCGTGCCCATGCCAGCAATCTTTTTTATAAGGTTTCGAATCTGATGAATCCCTTGTGGATCAAGTCCATTGGTGGGTTCATCCAGTATCAGGATTTCCGGGTCATTAAGAAGGGCAGAGGCAATGGCAAGTCGTTGCTTCATACCTAGGGAGTAGGTTCTGAACTTGCTGTCCTTACGGTCCAAAAGACCGACTAATTCTAATTTCTCATGAATCTTCTCCGTGGAGACTTCTTTTATCTTACAAACTAGTTTAAGATTCTGTTCCGCACTCATATAGGGATAAAAATTCGGGCGCTCAATAATAGCCCCCACCTTTTTTAAAGCCTGATGGGTGGTAGTGGTTCCTTCAAACCAAGTGAAAGATCCAGAGGTCTGATTGACCACATTGAGAACCATGCCAAGTGTGGTGGATTTTCCACTCCCATTGGGGCCTAGTATCCCGTAGACATTCCCTTTTGTTATCGTAAAGGAAACATCATTGACAGCAGTGAGAAAATGAAATTTCTTAGTGAGGTGATTGACATTGAGTATGGTCTCCAAAATTGTATGTTTTTAAAAATGGTAGCTAGTTACTTGACGAAGTTAATTATATTTTGTTACAGTTGGGTATAGATTTTTCATGAACCTGTTTGTTGTTTTTTCCTTATAACAAATCAGAAATCTGTTTTGGGCATCGGAAATCAGCTGTAGAATCAAAACAGCGATTATGGAAATTAAAGTAATTTTGATTATATTCTTAAAAAAATGATAGCTTATGAGTGAGCGATTAATGTCTAGAAAGAAACCTTCCTTTCCGATTTATCCCAGGTTGCATGAATACTTGGAGCGTTACAATAGGAATACCGAAATCGCCATTTCGTATGATGATTTATTACGATTCTCGGGTTCTGTAGTGGTTTATGATGAGAATGATAAGGATACCTTGTGGATTCGTGTTTATTACTCAGAGTTTGAGCGTCCTGAAATAGATTATCAA
This sequence comes from Galbibacter sp., assembly GCF_035306585.1. Classification (GTDB taxonomy): domain Bacteria; phylum Bacteroidota; class Bacteroidia; order Flavobacteriales; family Flavobacteriaceae; genus Galbibacter. The sequence goes on along the minus strand of NZ_DATGNU010000043.1, from coordinate 25,412 downwards.
CTAAAGAAAGTCTATACGTTGATTTTCTCGGATGGGAATGAGGATATTTTTCAATATTTGAATGTTGATGCGATTGACTTTTGCACCTTTGGAAATTCAAAACCCTTTCGAATAAAGGTTCGAAATGTACTCAATGATAATTATACGTATCTCTATGTGAAAAAAGCGGATGCTTCAAGGGTGTATGGTCTTGAACTCGAACATATTTTATCTCCTAATCGGATTAACTTTGCCGTATTTGATGATACCTTAATAGAGGAGCATATCTCTGGCATCCCAGGGGATGAATTCATTAAAAATTCACTACCCCAGTGTACTGATATCCAAAAGAGTCAAATTGCGAAGGAATTTGTGAAATTCAATGAGCGTTGTATGATTCGATTATTAGGGGATATGCGTTCTTATAATTATGTAATTATTCCAGTGCATGATTTTGACAATGTGATTTTTAAAATAAGAGCCATTGATTTTGATCAGCAATCTTACGAGGGGAATTTTAAGGTGTATAAGCCTCAATTTTTCAAAGAGAACTATCAGATGGTTCAAATGGTAGAACAGCGGTTAAAGCCTGCCTCTATTGAGCAGTATAAGAAGGAGGAACGTTCGCTTTTGGCAAAGCGAATTCTCACCTCTAGAAAACGCCTTAAAGCTTTACTACGTTGTATGGTCAATGATCATATTACCTCCAAGGAGAATTTAGAAGAATTAAAGATGGAACTCTATAATTACACCTTAGATATGAAATTTAAACGCTGTAGATCCATGGGACAGGTGCTCAGGGTTGCACTAGAGTTCGTTCGCAGGAATTATGAAGATGTGAATATGAAAAGATTACTGCAAAGCAGTAGGAATTATTAATTCCTTTATATAGGCTGTTAGGGTATTGACTATGGTCTTAAAATCTTTTCCATAGCCTTTCCTTTAGCTAGTTCGTCGATGAGCTTGTCTAGATATCGGATCTGTTGTAATAAGGGCTGCTCAATGCGCTCAACTCTTATCCCACATACCACGCCAGTGATTTTTTGTGCATTGGGATGTAGCTTTGCTTTTTTAAAAAATGTTTGAAAGTCTACCTGTTGGTCAATTAATTCCTCTAGCATAGCTGGAGTGAATCCTGTTAACCAACAAATAATTGTATCCACCTCTTGTTTTGTTCGATCCCTTCTTAGCGCTTTTTGGATATATAGGAGATAGACTTTAGAGAAAGGCATGTTGTATATTTTATGTGTCTCCATGTCTAATTATGCTATTGGTTAACAGGTACTTTTTTTTCTTGTAAAAAATTAATTGGCTAATTCTTTTCTTCTTTGTTAAAGTATACCAAGTAATAGTACATTTGTTTTTCTTCATCCCATCCTTTTTCAACAAACTTCTCTGCTGAATCAGGGTTAATGAAATCCATTTTTATTTGGATGTTTGTATCGAGGTTGATTACGTTTTTAATCTTTTTACGTGCATCTGATACCGCCTTATTAGCAATGGGAAAAGTCGATACATCCTCTATGCTGTATTTTGGACCTTTTTCGGTTTTATAGTGTTTGAACTCGGGAATAAGATCAGGATTGTCCATCACTTCATTTAGGAAGTTTGTCTCTTCAAATTCATCATTTTTTGCAAAGTGGTTTACCGCACGATTCATAAACATCACTTCTTGTTTTTTGTCCTCCGCTGGCAGGACCACATCTTTGGCAAAATCTTGACAGAATTTCAAGTATTTCTTTGTGAAAAATGTCTCGTCGGTAAGCGCGTCCACTGACAAGAAATTTTCTAACCAATATTTAGTGTCGTAGCGGTTGCTATCGATAGAGAGGATTTTAAAGCCTTCTTCTTTATTGGTGTTAATAATAAGACACCCTTTGTCCAGTTTATTGATATTTATCCCTTGTCTAATGAGGATTTCAATATTGCTATCTTTCTCTTCAAATTCTAAGAAGTCATGCTTGAGCTCTGATTTGAAAATTCCGATGGCATTCATTTTTTCATTATCAACCACAACATCACTTAAATAAGCCACATATACTTCGCCGCTTTTAATATGCGGGTGATTCGATTGGTCGTACAAATGCTTAGTAATCTTTTGTGATTGCTCATGTATACTGTTTGGATTATCAAATACTTCGGTTGCGATGTTATAGAGCTCGTTGTACTCTAGGTCCACTTCGTGATCAAACCGAAAGTAGTTTTCTTCTTTTTCTCTAAAAGGTCTAAAGAAGAATTCTTTAAGAAGCTCGTTCAATTCATCGTTCAGCTGATAGGGTTGTTCTGAAAAGAAGGTCCCTTCGTTCTTACTTTTGTTTCCAATACGGTGAATGGAAAGGCTTTCAATTTGAGTTAGATACAGATTGATCATATAATACTTGTTAATCGCGTTTGTTATTCAATGTTAGATGTTATGCATTCGATAATGCCTTCTTATGAGGGTAGAAGGTTTTTACTACTATTTTATACACTTTGGAGGATTAGTTCCAATTCTCGTTAAAATCGAAATCGTCGTAACTGTCCAAGTCAAAATCATCAGAATCTTCAAAATCATCTGATATTTCTTCTGCCTCAAACTGTTTTTGTGGGGGAGAATCTGGAAGTTGACCATGGACATATAACAGGCTAGGGTAGGTAACTCCTTCTTCCCTTTCGATGGTGGTATCAGCAAGTTCGACATAAAAAGTCCACATGCTGAAAAAATCGTATACATAAATTAAATTACGGTTGTCTTGATCGAGTTGGTCTTCAATGATGATCTCATTCATTAGTCGTACATTATTACCAGCTTCGCTCATGTCAAACAAGGCAATTTCTTCCCCTTGATTCCATTCAGGATCACTTACATAGAAGGAAGCCATTTCGGTACCATCAAAACCAAAGGCTTGTGCAATGGCATTGTGAAGGTCTTCCATGGAATTTGTCGACTCAATAGCAATATCTCTAAAGACGTCCTCTTGCGCGTCAAGTATAATTCTAAATTTATAAATCATCTCATTAAGATTTACTGCAACTGCAAGTTACAAAGTTTTTGTTTTATTGAATCTTTTTCCTGTTTCCAAAATCAGGTAAAATTGTACCCCAAATAATAAGGTGGCAAGCACCAGGTGTATGGTTTGTGTTCCAAACGGAAAATCCAAATAATACATTGCCATACCAGATGCAATTTCAAGGAAAATAATATAAAATACCCAACGTACTTTTTCAAAACCTAGGTTGTTCTTTACGTTTAAGTACAAGATCCAGGTATTGATTAAAAACACCAATGAGGAAAGAGAACGGTGAATGTAAAACGATAACTCTGGTTTTGCAAGCCATAGACTCTTTGCCGAGTCTCCTAACAGATCAATTTGTTCGTCGACAAACTGACGTACTTGAGTTCCAAATACTACCTGAACCGTGGTCAACAATACGGCAAAAATGAGTAGATTTTTAAAGGTTTTATTGGGTTTAGCGATCGGTTTGTGTTCCCTGGTTCTATAGATGATCACAAGTAGAAGGGCGACAATTACAAAGGCCATTAACATGTGGACGGTTATTCGAGCTGGGGCAAGTACAGAATACACTACCGTTGCGCCAAGCCACGCTTGAAACCCCATACCAAAAACGGCTAACCATGATAGTATAGGAACCCAGATGTCTTCTTTTCGGTAATATAAAGAGGCAATAGCCATTATAAATGTTGCAAACCCTGCCAAAGCTCCGCAAAGGCGATTGATATATTCGGTCCAGGTGTGGATAGGGTTGAAAATAGCATAATCATGCTTGGTATAGGTCTCCCAATGGGATTCGTTATAGGTGTCTCCAGTGGTAAAATCTTCAATAGCCACCTTTAAAGTACTGTCTACGATAATCACTTGCCCTTTTTTAAAGAACCTATCGGCTTGCCACTCAAGTTGAGAGATCTGTGTAGGAGGGATGTAATATCCAAAACATTTTGGCCAATCTGGACATCCCATTCCACTTCCTGTCATTCGTACAACTGCGCCGGCAACAATGACCAAATAGACAAAGACTAGGGTGATTTTAGCGATTTTTCGAAATCTTTTTTTCACTTTTTATTATTAACGGGGGTTAAACCTAATTTTTTACCACGCTTAAGCATGAACTCGTAGGCTTCATCATATTGGTTTGGAATTTCTCCTTCCAAAATAGCCTCTTTGATCGCTTCTTTGATCAAGCCGATTTCGCGTGATGGCTTTATGTTGAAAGTTTCCATGATTTGTTCACCTGAAATCGGGGGCTGGAAGTTTCTAATGTGATCACGCTGCTCCACCTCAGAAATCTTTTGACGAACAATTTTAAAATTGTTACTATACTTTTTAAAACGCCTTGGATTTTTGGTGGTAATGTCTGCCTCGCATAGGGTCATTAAGTCTTCAATGTAATCGCCTGCGTCAAATATAAGTCTTCTTACCGCTGAGTCTGTTACAATATCCTGAGCAAGTACGATTGGTCGAGAACTCATCATTACGAGCTTTTGGACGTATTTCATTTTATCATTAAGTGGCATGCGCAGCCTTTTAAATATTGCGTACACCATTTTGGCTCCAACAAATTCATGGGAATGAAATGTCCAACCTATTTTTTTGTCAAACCGCTTTGTGGGTGCTTTTCCAATATCATGTAAAAGCGCTGCCCACCGTAGCCAAAGATCATCGGTGTTTTTGGCGATATTGTCCACCACCTCTAAGGTGTGCCAAAAATTATCTTTATGCGTCTGTCCTTCCTTCTCTTCAATGCCTTGAAGGTTGGTCAGCTCTGGGAGTATTTTGGAGAGTAGTCCCGTTTGAAACAATAATTTGAGCCCTTGAGAAGGTTTCTCACTCAGTATAATTTTATGTAATTCATCTACAATACGCTCATTGGAAATAATCTCAATTCTATGGACATTTCTTTTAATGGCCTGAAAAGATTCCTCTTCAATCTTAAAGTTTAGCTGTGAAGCAAACCGAATGGCACGCATCATTCTTAAGGGGTCATCAGAGTATGTAATATCAGGGTCTAATGGAGTTCGGATAAGTTGATTCTGAAGGTCCGAAATTCCGTCAAAAGGATCAAGTAGCTTTCCATAATCATCTTGATTCAGTGATATGGCCAAAGCGTTGATGGTGAAATCCCTTCGGTTTTGGTCGTCCTCCAAACTCCCATCTTCCACTAATGGTTTTCTGCTATCTGAAGAATAGCTTTCTCTTCTGGCACCTACAAACTCTACCTCCAACTCTTGGTGACGAATCATGGCCGTCCCAAAGGTTTTGAATACAGAAATTTTCGTATGTCCAGGTATTAAATTAGCAACCTCTTTCGCAAGATTGATTCCACTTCCTTGAGCAACAATGTCAATATCCTTAGGAACATTTCGATGTAAGAGGTAATCTCTTACAAAACCACCAATAACGTACGATCGAATGCCTAAATTCAAAGAAGCTTTGGCTATAAGTTCAAATATCGGGTCTTGGATAGCTTGGATGTATTGTTTTGACATTGTTTTTGGATCAGCTTGATAGTGGAATTACTTTCGAATTATCTTCACAACGGCATCATTACTTATTTTAATAATTGATGAAGGTCGTGAATTGGATTTTTCGAGCTGCAAATTTACCACATAGTCTACACCTTTTAAAATTTCCGAGCTTATTTCTCCAAAGCTTTTTGGTGTTGGGGCTGCGCTTAAATTTGCCGAAGTTGAAACCAGAGGCCTTTTAAATTTTCTGATGAGCTTTTGACAAAATTCATCGGAGGCGACTCTGATGCCCACTGTATTGTCACTGGCAATGAGGTTTTTAGCCATATTAATCGGCCTGTCGTAGATGATTGTCGTAGGTCTATTGCTATACTGGATAATATCATAAGCTACCTCTGGTACCTCATAAACATGGCGTTCTAACATTCTTGTGTCCGAGACTAGGCAAATAAGGGCTTTGCTATCCTCACGTTGCTTAAGGTCATATACCTTTTTTACAGCCTCCTTATTAGTGGCATCACACCCGATGCCCCAAACAGTGTCGGTGGGATATAGTATAAGTCCCCCTTTATTTAGGATGTCTATGGTTTTTAGAATTTCATCGTTGAGATCCATTTATAGCGATGTAAATTGTTAATTCATTTTATGATGAAGGAGCCAGAGCTTAATATAACGAGTCATCACGCCATAGGAATTAATGTAGGCGCTCGCGAATCCAGGGAAGCCGTCTAAGAACCCACCTCGAAATATGTATTGATTAAAAAATCGAAAAGCAGGCTTTACCATAAAATGAAAAAAAGTCGGTTTTTTATTCTTTTTATAATATTGCTCTGCTTGTAGTCTAGCGTAGTGATTTTTCTTAGCAATAAAGCGATCAAAGCTTCTGTAAGTGTAATGATCAAAATGGTTTTTTAAACGACTTTTCTGACCGTTTATAATCATGTCCTCATGGACAAGTTTATTACCATGCCTACAGAATTTGCGATCAAACAATCGCATTTTCCATTCGTTTTTAAAAGTGCTGTGTTCCATTCTTCGGTTCATGAAAATATGAGAACATAACACATCGTAAGCTACAATGTTAGATGCTCCGTTTTCGAGCACATTTAGTATTTCTTCCCGCAGCGGTTGTGGTATCCTTTCGTCAGCATCGAGAATAAATATCCAGTCATGAGCGGCCCGCTCAATAGCATAATTCTTTTGACTTGAAAAACCATCAAATTCTCTTTTTAATATTTTTACTTTATATTTTTGAGCAATTTCAACAGTCTTATCGGTGCTAAAAGAATCGATTATTAATATCTCATCAGCAAAGCTCGCACTCTTAATGACTTCCTCAATGTGAAACGCTTCATTTAAAGTAGGAATAATAATGGTTAATTTTCTCATTGGAATTAATCGCGGTAATTAAATAATTAAAAAGCAAAGATAAATAAAATGGACTTCTTATTTTTGTTAGTAATTTAGATTTTATGTTTATGGATAACCTCGAGATTACAGTCATTATAAGCACGTACAATTCGGAGGAGTGGCTTGAAAAAGTGTTGCTTGGTTACAATCAACAGCAATACAAAAATTTTGAGGTCATCGTCGCTGATGACGGCTCTGGTCCAAAAACAAAAGACTTATTGGAACGGATGCAACAAGAGGTATTTTATACCATTCGACACATTTGGCAAAAAGATGATGGTTTCCAAAAGTCGAGGATCTTAAATAAAGCAGTAGTGGCATGCCAAACTCCTTACATTGTGATGAGTGATGGTGATTGCATCCCAAGACCAGATTTTCTAAAAGTTCATAATGAATTAAAACAAACGGGGTATTTTCTCTCTGGAGGCTATTTTAAGCTCCCCATGGAGACTTCTAAGAAAATAGGTAAGAAAGAGATCGTCTCAGGGGATTGTTTTAAGGTCGATTGGCTGGTAAACAATGGGGTTAAAAGATCCTTTAAATTAAATAAGCTTACTAAAAATAATCTAAAAGCCACACTTTTAAACTTTCTGACACCAACTACACCGAGTTGGAATGGGAATAATGCTTCGGGGTGGAAGAAGGATATTTTAGCTGTAAACGGTTTTGATGAGCGAATGCAGTATGGTGGTCAGGACAGGGAGCTAGGGGAGCGTATGATCAACAATGGCATTAAACCCAAACAGATTCGCTATAGTACAACAAGTGTCCATCTGGATCACTCCAGAGGATACAAAAATGAAGAAACCCTTCTAAGAAATAAAAAGATTAGAGATCAAACCAAGTCTAATAAATCAACTTGGACTCCTTATGGGATCGTTAAGCAAGAGGACAAAAATAAAGGATAACCAAAAGAATTTAAGCGGTGTCTTTTTAAGTAAAAAAAAACAAACTGATGAAGATTTTGGTTACCGGTGCAGCCGGGTTTATAGGTTCACATTGTGCAGAATATTTTGCCACCCAAGGACACCAAGTATATGGTGTAGATAATTTTGATCCCTATTACGATTTGTCATTAAAGAAGTTGAATCAACACGATATTGTGAAATCTGGGGTTGTTTTTATTGAGGCAGATTTACAGGGTGACTTAAGTGTAAAACTTCCAAATGACTTTGATTATGTTTTTCATTTTGCTGCCCAACCTGGAATTTCTACAACAACCAAATTTAGCCAGTTTGTAGCAAACAACATTTGTGCAACCCAAAATTTATTGGACTGGGTCTGTGATTCAAGTCCTAAATTAAAACTTTTTATAAATATAGCCACCTCTTCCATTTATGGAAAAAGGGCTACTTTCCCAGAAACCACCGCTGCCAAACCGGTGTCTTTTTATGGGGTTACTAAACTGGCGGCTGAACAATTGGTCCTTGGAGCGCACCGAAGTGGAAAGATTTCTGCTTGTTCACTTCGCCTGTATTCCGTATACGGCCCAAGAGAGCGTCCAGAAAAATTATACACCAAACTGATCAAATCAATTTTTGAACAAACTTCATTTCCACTTTTTCAAGGCAGTGAAAATCATTCTCGTAGCTTTACTTATGTGGGTGATGTTGTGCAAGCAATGGACGCAGTGATAGGTAAAGAGGATCACATTAGGGGTGAGATTATTAATGTTGGTACAGAGCTTTCCTACACTACTGGCCAAGGTATAACGCTTATTGAAGAGATTATTGGCATAAAAGCATCGATTCAGATGCATCCTCCAAGGCTTGGAGATCAATTACAAACTACGGCCATTATTGATAAAGCACGTAAATTACTAGGTTATAATCCAAATACGAGTTTAAAAGATGGTCTTACAGCGCAGGTTCACTGGTATGAAGAAAAGTTTCTTTAGTGCTTATTCTTAAGCTCTAAAGCGCGCTGCTCGCGAAAGCGTTCATATACCCCTAAGGCATTTAAGTAACTTATGATTATTCCTTTTTTTCCATCAAGTATTCCCAATCGCAGCAAATAATGATTAAAAAACTTCCAAGCAGGTCGTAAATATTGCTTTAATATAGACCATTTTTTTCCTTTTAAATGTGCTTGTTTGGCTTTTAGCTGACCATACCGTATCATTTTCCCCTTATAATCCTCGTAGTTTTTATAAGAGTAGTGAAGGAGCTTTTCTTTTAATTTTCCCTCGGTCCCACGAACTTCTAGGGTTTCATGAACGATACGGTCCTCTACAAACGAGCAACGACTTTTTCGAAATAGACGATATACCTTATCTGTCTGCCATCCACTAAAATACAAGCGCTCGTTTTTAAACATAAAACTTCGGTAATTCCAATAGGCATCACAACTGTTGGGGTCATTGATGGTTTGAATGATTTCTTTTTGCAGTCTAGGAGTAACGCGTTCATCAGCATCAAAGAAATAGATCCAATCATTTGTTGTTTGACTTAAGGCATAGGATTTTTGTTTGGTAAAATTCTCAAAGGGATGTTGTTGAGCTGTAACCTCTGGTCGACCTTGTAGGTATTCCCATGTTCCATCGTTGCTAAAGGAGTCAACAACGATGATCTCGTCGGCAAAAATTACGCTGTCTATGCATTGCTCAATATACTCAATCTCATTATAGGTAATAATTACCACGGATAATTTAGTGCTTGTGCTCAACTTGGTGCTTTTTTGCAAATATATTGGGTAGTGGAGCAATAAAAAAATAAAACCTAGCTTAAAGCGAGATCTTAAGCTAGGTTTTAAGTACTGTTATAGGTAGAGTTTACTTCTAAACGGCTACATTGTATTCTCTTAAGGCATCGTTTAAAGAGGTCTTCTTGTTAGTACTCTCTTTACGACGGCCAATAATTAGTGCACAAGGAACTTGGTATTCTCCTGCTGGGAATTTTTTGGTATAGCTTCCTGGAATTACTACCGAACGAGCTGGAACAAAACCTTTCATCTCCACAGGCTCATCTGAGGTCACATCAATAATTTTAGTAGATGCAGTCAAGACAACATTAGCACCTAACACCGCTTCTTTTTCAACCCGAACACCTTCTACAACGATACTTCTAGATCCCAAAAAGGCATTGTCTTCTATAATAACGGGTGCTGCCTGTAAAGGTTCAAGGACGCCTCCAATTCCTACACCGCCACTTAAGTGTACGTTTTTTCCAATTTGAGCACAGCTACCAACTGTTGCCCAGGTATCGACCATGGTACCTTCATCTACATAAGCTCCAATATTTACATAACTTGGCATTAGGATGGTTCCAGGAGAAATATATGCTCCGTGTCGAGCTACGGCATGTGGAACTACGCGAATTCCTTTCTCCGCATAATTTCTTTTTAATGGAATTTTATCATGGAATTCCAACGGACCAGCTTCTAAAGTTTCCATCTTTTGTATTGGGAAGTACAATACCACGGCTTTCTTTACCCATTCATTGACTTGCCAACCGCTATTAGTTGGTTCTGCTACTCGAAGACTTCCTTTGTCCAATAAGTCCACCACCTCTCTAATGGAGTTTTGTGTATCGTTATTCTTTAACAGCTCCCTGTCTTCCCAGGCTGCTTCAATGATCGTACGTAGTGCATTCATAAATATCAAATTTTGTTACAAATATAAGTTTGTTGTTTGTATTTTTAAAAGGATTTGATAGCTATAACATTAATAGGTGATTTGTTTATAAAAAACATCCTTTGCTTGGTTGTTGGCCACCAATATGGCTCTTAACATTCTTTTGACAATAATGGTATAAGTCACTAATATTGAAGCGTGTTGGTTTATCAATACCATGAATTGTGAATAACTTCATGGATAAGTTCTTGTGCTCTAAAATCCAAGACTTGATTTTAGACGTATTTTTGTTGTAAAGCATTTTACAATGGCAAGGATACTAGCAATAGATTATGGAGAAAAACGCACGGGAATTGCCGTAACGGATCCTTTACAAATAATCGCCTCTGGCCTTACCACGGTAAGCACCAAAGATTTATTGAAATATTTAAAGGATTATGTGTCAAAGGAACAAGTGGAACGCATTGTTGTAGGACAGCCTAGGCGGCTTAATAACGAGCCTTCAGAGGTGGAACATAAAATTCAGCAATTTATCATAGCCCTCAATAAAGAACTCCCAGAGATTTCTGTGGTACGAATAGATGAGCGGTTTACCTCTAAAATTGCTTTTCAAAGTATGCTGGATGCAGGGGTAAAGAAGAAAGATCGACGGAAAAAGGAACTTTTGGATAAAGTGAGTGCAACGGTAATTTTGCAATCATATTTGTACAATCGTTAAATTATAAGGGGTTGAGGTTTAAAACGTTAAATTCAACCAAAAAATACTACATCTTACAGATATAGTAGAAAGAAAAAGGAATTTTTATTAAATTTGTTTATAGAGCTCCCCAAAGTTTTATAGCGAATTATTAAATAAAGTCTAATCTAAAAATAAAGTGAATGAGATGAGAATTACCCTACTTATATTTTTATTTATTCAAATGGCATTCCCTGCTAATGTGGGAGAGGATGCTGAGATAGTGCCCCAAGCAGTAGCTCATGAACAATCTGATTTCAATGCACCCATACTAACTTCATTAAACCTGGACTTAATGTTGGCTTTTTACGCAGCGCCTGTGGAGAATTCTTTAAAGGTCTTTCCAAATCCTGTCAAGCGTAAAGATATGTTACATATTACAACAAATGATCCTGGGACAAAGAAGCTTGCTTTTTACGATATTACCGGAAAGGTGGTGAAGATTTTAGAGACCAATAGGATGGCTTTTTCCTTTAGTGTATCGGATTTGGACAGTGGCGTTTATATTTTAAACATCTCTACCCCTAATTATCAATCCGCTAAAAAGGTAATTGTCCAATAGGAAATCCGCTCATTTTTACCGTTCCATATTGCCTAACAGGATGATAGCCTTTTGTCTGTAAAAGTATCGAAGTGTATAAGTGTTTAACCTTTCTTTTAATTCTTTACACTATATTTTTCGTATTTACTTTGTATTTTTGCACTCTTAATCGAAAAAGAATATTATGATATTACCGATTACTGCCTATGGCGATCCTGTTCTTCGAAGGGTTGGGAAAGATATTTCAAAAGATTATCCAAATTTGGATACCCTTATTGAAAATATGTTCGAAACCATGTATAATGCTTATGGAGTAGGTCTGGCCGCTCCACAAGTTGGGCTCGCTATTCGTTTATTTATAATCGATACGAGTCCCTTTGCCGAGGATGAAGACTTATCAGACCAACAGCGTGCGTTCCTAGCAGGGCTTAAAAAAGTTTTTATAAATCCTAAGATTATTCAGGAGACTGGTGAGCAGTGGAGCTTTAACGAGGGGTGTTTGAGTATCCCGGAAGTTAGAGAGGATGTCTCACGCTGTGAGCGAATTAAAATTGAATACCTTGATGCTGATTTTAACAAAGTGGTGGAAGAATATGATGGCCTGGCTGCTCGTGTGATTCAGCATGAATACGATCATATTGAAGGTATTTTGTTCACAGACAAATTATCAAGTCTTAAAAAGCGATTGCTAAAAGGTAAGTTGGGTAATATTTCGAAAGGAAAAATAAATGTGGATTACAGGATGAAATTCCCAGATGCTAAAAAAGGGAGATAATCATTTTGTTTATTTGCGCAAAGCACAGATATTTGCGCACTCAAAATTTAAAGTGATATATGGGTTTAGAAAAAATATTATCGATTTCCGGGAAACCAGGGCTATATGAACTAAAAGCACAAACACGTAGTGGATTTGTTGCGGAATCTTTAATTGATGGAAAGAAGCTAAGTGTAGGGCTCAAAAACAATGTGAGCTTACTTTCTGAAATAGCGATTTATACCTTGGAAGAGGAGGTTCCTTTGAAAGAGGTCTTTAACAAGATTAAAGAAAAAGAAAATGGCGGTAAAACTCAGATAAGTCATAAGGATCCAAAAATTAAATTGGAAGAATATTTTTTCGAAGTTCTACCAGATTATGATGAGGACCGTGTGTATGCAAGTGATATCAAGAAAATTATTCAGTGGTATAACCTGCTCCACGATAAAGGAATTACAGATTTTGATACCCTGGAGCAAGATGAAGCTCAAGGGAAGCAGGAAGAACAAAATGAGAAAAAGCAGGACGAATAACCTAGTTTTTACTTATTATCATAATAAATAGAGCTGTCATACACTGTTGTAGGATGGCTCTTTTTTTTTAATGCGCCTAGCATGGGCGAAAACTTTAGGGTGAAAGTCCGTAAGCACGCCCTTATAGTGCGCAAATACAAGGATAAGCTGCTGACATACAGTCAATAATTTAACCTTATAACCACTTCTACCACAGAAAATCTGAGCAATGCCGTGATCTAATGTGGTCAGACGAACATCGAAAGGTTTGCACAACCCCTTATGGGAGCGACCAGTAGGGCAGCGTATCCTGGGTGTTGTCTAAGGGTAGATAGTGAATTTAATCCCTTCCGATCTACTTAAATTTTTAAAAAGACTGTAAATTGCAGTCATTTGAAAAAATAAACCTTAAGTCAAAAACAATGAGTAATTCCAGAGAAGCGCAACTGAAAGCATTTGATAGGCTTTTAACCATTATGGATGAGCTAAGAGAGCAATGTCCGTGGGATAAGAAACAGACCATGCAATCTCTAAGACATCTTACTATTGAGGAGACCTATGAATTGGGAGATGCTATTTTGGATAATGATCTAGCTGAGATTAAAAAGGAATTAGGAGATGTTTTACTGCATATTGTTTTTTATGCCAAAATAGGAAGTGAAACCAATGATTTTGATATAGCAGATGTCGCTAATGAAATCTGTGAAAAATTAATTCACCGACATCCTCATATTTATGGTGATATAAAGGTAGAAAACGAAGAGGATGTGAAGCGAAACTGGGAAAACTTAAAACTAAAGGAAGGCAATAAAAGCGTTCTATCAGGGGTGCCGAAAAGCTTACCGGCCTTGGTTAAGGCCAATCGTATCCAGGATAAGGTTGCTGGCGTTGGATTCGATTGGGAAGAACCAGAACAGGTGTATGAAAAAGTAAAGGAAGAATTGGCAGAATTTCAATTGGAGGTCAACAATGGGGATCCGGATAAAATGGAAGCTGAATTTGGTGATGTCTTGTTTTCGATGATTAATTATGCACGATTTCTAAAAATTAATCCAGAGAATGCCTTAGAGAGAACCAATAAGAAGTTTATCCAACGATTCCAGTATTTAGAACAAAAAGCCAAATCCTTGAATAAACCGCTCTGTGAAATGACCCTTGCTGAGATGGATCTTTACTGGCAGGAGGCTAAAACACTTTAGATTTATATCGAATGCTGCAATGGATTTTGGTTGGTAGGATCGGTTTATAAGTGGTCATTGGTGCAAAAGGTGTGCTGCTAATCTTTGCAATTTTTTAACTTTTGAAACCTCCGCATACATTAGGTCGTCGAATGGGTAAGATGTATCTTTGCCGTCTTAAATTTTTGGGATGGTTTTTGCAAAATACACAAAAGAGTTTTCATATAATTTAAAATTAGCGTTTCCAGTTATACTAGGGATGTTAGGACATACCTTTGTCGCTTTTGCCGACAATATAATGGTAGGACAGCTGGGAACTACGGAATTAGCCGCGGTATCACTTGGGAATAGTTTTGTTTTTATTGCGATGTCTTTAGGGATAGGTTTTTCTACGGCTATTACTCCACTGGTAGCCGAAGCTGATGGTGCCAGGGATATTGAAGGTGGGCGATCCTCTTTTAAACATGGCTTGTTGTTGTGTACTGTTATCGGCCTTATTTTATTTGGTCTACTCTTAATTGCAAAACCGCTCATGTACTCCATGGATCAGCCCTTAGAAGTGGTGGAATTGGCCTTACCTTATTTGGATTTGGTGGCTTTTTCTTTGGTACCCCTAGTGGTCTTTCAGGCTATGAAGCAATTCTCTGACGGTCTTTCACAGACGAAATATCCAATGTACGCCACTGTAGTTGCCAATGTTGTTAACATAGGGCTAAATTATCTTTTGATTTACGGTAAATTTGGATTCCCGGAATTGGGTATCATTGGTGCTGCAATTGGGACGTTAGTGTCTCGTTTTGGAATGGTTGCCTACCTATGGTATTTATTTATGAAAAACAATAAGATAAAACCGTATCTAGTCAACTTTAAGTGGCGAATCATCGAGAAATCAATGTTGAAAAAAGTAGCTGATTTAGGGCTTCCTTCGGCCTTACAAATGTTTTTTGAGGTTGGAATTTTTACCGCTGCTGTATGGCTTAGTGGTGTTCTTGGAACCAACCCTCAGGCGGCCAATCAGATTGCCCTTAACCTATCGAGTATGACCTACATGGTTGGCGTTGGATTAAGTGTTGCAGCCATGATACGAGTGGGGAATCAGAAAGGACTCAAAGATTATAAGGAGCTTCGTCGAATTGCGATCTCGGTGTTTTGTCTTACATTTTTAATTGAGGTGGTCTTTGCCTTGTGTTTTATTATTTTTAGAAATTGGCTTCCAACGGTTTATTTAGATCAAAATGATCTGGTAAACTTAGCTGACAATAATCAGGTTATTATGATTGCTTCTCAATTATTATTAGTGGCAGCCTTTTTTCAAATATCTGACGGTTTACAAATTGCCTTTTTAGGGGCGTTAAGAGGTCTTCAAGATGTAAAGGTGCCAACGGCTATTACCTTTGTTGCCTACTGGCTGGTCGGATTTCCAATTTCGTACTATTTAGGACTTAAAACAGATCTGGGTAATATGGGAATTTGGATAGGTTTATTATCTGGACTCACTATTGCAGCAATATTTTTGTATTTTAGATTTAATTATTTATCTCGAAAACTCATTTTGACCAACCCATAGGTGATTCCTCTGGATTGTAACTGTTTAAATTAAACTATAAATGGAACTACCTAAGTTTTTGTTGGGTGATAATACGGACTATCCAACGGCAATATTTATCATACATACGGATTATCCTAGGTTTATTATAAACCTTGAAAACGACCAGGTGGAGTGGCTTGAGGATTTCTCAGCAGAGGATGAAAAGGAATTGTCCATGGAGGCTGAAAATTTAATTCAAGCGGCCAACGATTTTTATGATCGTGAAGTGAACCGATATAACGAATCCTAGCCTTATGGACACCCTAATTAATCTTGATCAAGAATTATTTCTTTATTTAAACGGACTAGGGAGTTCCAGTTGGGATGGGTTTTGGATGTTTATGACTAATAAATGGTCTTCTATTCCATTGTATGTTTTTTTATTGATGCTCTGCCTAGTTAAATTAAAATGGCGAAGAACCCTCCTTGTTTTAGTTTTAGTAGCCCTAATGGTTACGGTATCCGATCAATTGTCTAATGCGTTTAAATATGGATTGGAGCGATTACGACCATGTCACGATGTACTTATCGAGAGCCAGATGCGTTTGGTGAAGTCTTATTGTGGTGGGAAATTTGGTTATTTTTCAGCGCACGCATCCAATTCATTTGTAGTGGTTACTTTCTTTTCTTTGATCTTTAATAGGATTTTTAAATGGTTACCATTTGTTTTGATTATCTGGGGAATGATTGTGGCATATAGCAGAATCTATATTGGGGTTCATTACCCACTTGATGTAATTACTGGTATAACATTTGGAATGTTGATCGGTTTAGTTTTTTACATCCTTTACAAGTGGATTACTAAGCGATTCTTTTTCGTTTAATGGTTGGTAAGGCGAGCGAGATAGTCAAAGTGATCACCCTCTAGGATCAGCTCACACTTGAATCCTGCATTGGCACTTAGAGCGCGCAAACTATTGAAATCTAAATACAACCAGGTAGTGGTCTGGGTGTCCTGTTGGTATTTTAGGGTGTACTCTAATTCTCCGTAATATTCATATGGGGTGTTCACCCAATGTCCACCGTCTTCTTCTTGGTCAAACATATAGATAATATCGGAAGAATCTATTAATATTTGTCCTCCAGGGTTTAAAAGATTTTTTATTTTTTTTAATTTCCGAGTAACATCTCGATATCTTTTAAAGATACCTGTACCATTCATAAGCATTAGGAGGGTATCGAAAGATCCTTGTTGCAAATCAAATACATCTGCGTTTATAACTTTTTTAATGCCTCTATGTTTACAAGTTTCAATGCTTCCTTTGGAGCAGTCAATAGCGGTGACATCCATTTGTCGAACCTCCTGTAGGTATAAGCTGTGGCTTCCACTTCCTGCACCAATGTCCAATACACTTCCTTTACAGAGTGCTAGCGCTTTTTTCTCTATTGGTGGCATTTGATCATAGGTTCTAAAGAGGTAAGACATGGGTAAAATGTCTTCCTCAGATAGGGAAGTCTCAGTGCGAAGGTCTTCTTTTGAAACTCCTGAAAGGTAATTCAATAGCGCTTTGCCGAAAAGATCTTTCATCGAAATAAGGTGGGTTTTAATTTGACAAATAAATGTAAGTGGTCTGGGATCATCTCCAATTTTTTAATCTCTATACCTATACTTTTCGGCCCTTTATTAAAGAAGTTTTTTTAATTTTATTGCAATAGTTTGGGTGAATACGTTTCTCCAGTACTATGGACAGCAAATTAAAGGATATCCTTGATTGCGAACAGTAGGTAAGCAAGTGGTCTATCTTTTAATTAATCTCACCTAAAAATTAAAGGCCTTACAAATATATATATAGTATCTTTGAAAATGCTAAATTTAAAATATATACCATAGAAATCCTATCAATCAAAGCACTTGTACACTTTAAGTGTAGCTACTTGTTTGATTTGATAGCATTGTCTTGTTTTGTAAAAGCGACACTTTCGATGGTGTGGTAGCTAAATCCCAATGGAAAAATTAGTAAAACACCTAACCAAGTGAGACCATAAAAACTTGTACTGGAAAAGACTGCATGGTCCAATGGCTATAGGAATTGATTCTGAATTTCTCCGATAGGGAACTCGTAGCATCCAGTCATATTTTAGACCAGAGCATTGGCCTTTTCTAAGTAAAAGTAATACGGGTGTTAAGCCGGTACTTTTCACTGGAGAACCTAGAACCTCACTGTCGTTAGAGGTGAGCGTATGTCAATTAAAAATTAAAGGAACGCTTTATTCCTACCACCTGGTAGCGGGTAATGGGTTATGTATAGCATATGTATGGAAAATGTAGATTTTCAAAAATATTTAGAGCAGCTTCCACTGCTTGCCAAGAAGAAGTATGCGGAGAATAAAAAGTATTTTGCCAAGTTAAAAAAGAAGCCGCCGAAGGATCTAGATTACCAAATGCAGGAACTCCACCAAGAGACTTTTGCCCATACCAATTGCCTTGCATGTGCCAACTGCTGTAAAACGACAGGACCCTTGTTTACAAGTGCAGATATTACTCGTATTGCCAAACATCTCAGGATGAAGGAACAACAATTCATAGCTACTTATTTGCAAATTGATGAGGATAATGATTATGTATTAAAGGAGCTGCCATGTTCCTTTTTGGACCATGATAACTACTGCATGATTTATGATGTGCGACCCAAAGCATGCCGCGAATATCCCCATACCGATCGAAAAAAGTTCCAGCAAATAGGATCGCTTACCATTAAAAATACTGCTATCTGTCCTGCAGCTTTTGAGATTGTGGAAAAGATGAAAAAGAATCTACCGATGTAGCGACTTTACAATTTTTAAAGCCTCAACCACTTTTTCACCCTATTTTTTTGCTAAAAAAAATAGTATATTGTGGTATGCAACAGTTGATTGAATATTTTGAGACCATTCCATCCTGGGTAAGGAGTTTGATCTTAGTCGGAGGGATTACCTTTTTTTGGATTTTGGAATATGGCCTTCCCCTTTTTAATTTCAATTACAAAAAGGTTAGGCATGCTATTCCCAATATTTTCTTTACCCTGACCACTGTTGTGGTTAATTTCCTTCTGGCTTTTTTGCTTTTAAAAAGCAGTGACTGGGTGAGTGAACATGAATTTGGAATTATTCACCTAGTTTCCCTACCACTTTGGGCTGAGGTACTTGTAGGTATCTTGGTTTTAGACTTTGTAGGCGCATGGGTTGCCCACTGGGTGCAGCACAAAATTAAACCACTTTGGATGTTCCATTTGATTCATCACACCGATAACTTTGTGGATACTACCACGGCCAATAGGCACCATCCTGGAGAGAGTGTAATTCGATTCTTTTTCACGCTTTTAGGAGTTTTAATAGGAGGGATTCCAATAGGGGTGGTTTTACTTTATCAATCGTTGTCAGTTGTATTTGCACAGCTTACTCATGCCAATATTCGATTACCAAAAAAATTAGATACTGCAATTAGCTGGATCCTAGTTTCTCCTGATATGCATAAGGTGCATCACCATTACATGTTGCCTTATACCGATACCAATTACGGAAATATATTTTCCATTTGGGATCGTTTGTTAGGAACCTTTTCTGCCATGAAAAATGAGGACCTAGTCTATGGGATAGACACCTATCCGGATGTGGACTCCAATACTCATATTGGCCGCCTTTTAAAATTGCCATTTCAGAAATACAGAGCACCCGAAGGTGCAAAATTTGAATAATGGTATTTACGACTCTTTGTACAAAAGATACTTTTTCCTAATTTCTTTAAAATTATCCAAATCTTGTTGCCAGCTCTTGCGGATTTCTTCAGCGCTTAGTCCACTTTCAATTTGTTTTTGAAGCGTTGCCGTTCCCGCATGTTTGGTAAAGGAGGAAGTCCTGAAAAACTTTGACTTATCATTGCTGTGTGTATAGGCCTCTATGATCCAGCGTAAATCTACTTTTTTTGGTGGGGTGATTTGACTTAAGTCCCTTCCATAGCACAATTCACCGTTGTGTTTGGGGTCTTTTGAACCAAAATTAGGTTTAGGAGTATAGGTGAAGGTGAAGAATTCTTTGTCTAAAAATGGTGCGCCAAATCGCTGAAATTGAAATTCCGTTCCTCTTCCAGCATTCACGTGTGTTCCTTCAAATAGACCTAAGCTAGGATAGAGTGCTATGGATTGGTCATTTGGAAGGTTAGGGGAAGGGCGAATAGGAAGGCTATAGCTTGATTGATGGGTGTAGTTTTTTAAAGGGATCACTGTTACATCACATTGCACTGCTTCTTTGAGCCACTTCTCACCATTGAGCATCGTTGCGTATTCACCTATGGTGAGCCCATAGACCAATGGAATTGGAACAAGTCCTAAAAAGCTGCTATTTTCTTCATCTAACATTGGGCCATCCACATAAGATCCATTTGGATTGGGACGATCCAAAACAATTAAGGGGATATTGCTCTCAGCGCAAGCTTCCATAACCAAATGAAGGGTTGAGGTGTAGGTGTAAAAGCGAACTCCGACATCCTGAATGTCAAATACCATAAGATCAATGCCTTCTAACTGCTTTTTACTCGGTTTTCTTGAATCTCCATAAAGGGATACTATGGGAAGCCCCGTTGTGGTGTCTTTGTTCCCTACCACATGTTCTCCTGCATCAGCCTCTCCTCTAAATCCATGTTCAGGCGAATATATTTTTTGAACCTTGATATCCAAAGCCAGTAGCGAATCTACCAGATGAGTATAGGTTCCATCATCTTTAAAAACCACCGAGGTGTTATTGGCTACAATGCCCACTTTCTTATCCCTCATTAAGGGAAGGTATAAGGAGGTTTGGTTGGCACCTACAACAATTTTTTGAAGTGTAGCATCAGGGGCTGATTCCACAACCTTTGTTTTTTCTTTTTGGCTACTATTTGCGCACGAAATGATGAGTAAAAACGATAATAATAATGTATTTTTGAAAATCTTAAAGTTTCGCATAGTTTGAATTTAGAATATTTTATTGCTAAACGCCTCATCAAAGGAGGGGGACATAAAAATAGTATTTCAGCACCAATTATAAAAATTGCCATTTCGGCTATTGCACTCGGATTGGTGATGATGCTTATTGCTATCGCCACCGGAGTAGGTCTACAGCATAAAATTAGAGAAAAAATAGCTGCTTTTAACGGGCATGTGCAAATTTATAACTATGACAATAATAATTCAGAGGTCTCCGTAAACCCTGTTTCCATTGATCAGGATTTCTACCCAGAGTTTAAAACCCTTGACGGGATTAACCATGTCCAGGCCGTAGCCACTAAAGGTGGTATTATACGAACCCAGAGTACATTTGAAGGGATTATAGCAAAAGGAGTAGGGCAAGATTATAATTGGGAACCCTTCAGGGAATTTTTAGTGCAAGGACGATTGCCAGATTATTCTAAAAAAAGAAATGAAGAGGTTCTTATCTCCTCCTATTTGGCCAATAGACTAGAGTTTGAGGTTGGTACAGAGTTCTGGGCCTTTTTTCTTAAAGAGGATGTCAATGACATCCCTAATCAAATAAAGTTTACAATTGTGGGGATCTATGACAGTGGATTTCAAGAGTTTGACGCAAACTATTTATTTGTGGATCTCAGGCATATTCAACGGATCAATGGATGGTCTGCCGATCAAATTGGATCCTTTGAAGTCTTTATCGATGATTTTGATAAGATTCGTGAAATGAGTAGGGCGATCTACGGGGTTACGCTCTCTACTCTCGACTCCCAAAGTATTGCAGATAAGTATTACACCATTTTTGAATGGCTCTCCCTTTTTGACTTTAATATAGCGATCATTATTGGTATTATGATCATAGTTGGAGGTATTAATATGATTACAGCCTTGCTTGTATTGATTCTTGAGCGTACTCAAATGATCGGTATTCTAAAAGCATTAGGGAGTAATAATTGGAGTATTAGAAAACTTTTCCTCTACAATGCTGTTTATCTAATTGCAATTGGACTCTTTTGGGGGAATCTCATCGGTTTAGGACTCCTATGGCTCCAAGATGCCTTTGGGTTTATATCATTAGATCCTGCCTCTTATTATGTGTCCCAAGCGCCTGTTTATATTCATCCAATGCACGTTGTATTGCTCAATATAGGAGTATTGTTACTTTGTTCATTAATGTTGCTACTTCCATCCTATATTATCACCAAAATTTCGCCAGCTCGTTCCATTAAATTTGAGTAAACAATACGGCATTGTTTTGTGAACTATTGGTGCTTTTATGGATTATTTAGTAACTTTCAATAAATTCAACCATCGCTATGAAAAGAAGACATTTTATTCAGTCCACTGGGATGATTACCGCTACGGCATTTTTAGCCTCACCCAGTTATTTATTTGCCAAAAAAAGAAGGAAATTAGGGGTTGCATTAGTCGGATTAGGATATTATAGTACCGATCTATTAGCACCCGCATTACAACTTACCCGACATTGTGAACTCAAAGCCATCGTCACTGGAAGTCCTGAGAAGATTCCGATATGGCAGACCAAATATGGTATTGAAGACAAGAATGTCTACAATTACCAAAACATGCATACCATAGCGGATAATGAGCAGATCGATGTGGTTTACATTGTGCTTCCTCCAGCGTTACATGCGAAATATAGTATTATTGCCGCTAATGCAGGTAAACACGTCTGGTGTGAAAAACCTATGGAAATTACCGCTAAAAAATGCCAATCTATTATAGATGCCTGTGCTAAGAATAATGTTAAATTATCCATCGGCTATCGCATGCATCATGAGCCCAATACTCAAACAATTATGAAATGGGCAAAAACCACACCTTATGGAAAAATAAACCATATCTACGCCGAGGCTGGATATTATGAAAGTCGCATTTCCCACTGGAAACAAATCAAAGAATTAGGGGGAGGGGCAATGTATGATATGGGAGTATATCCCCTTAATGCCATCCGTTACACCAAGGGATTGGAACCAATTGCTGTGAGTGCTAGACATCAAACCACGAGACCAGAAATTTACCATGAGGTGGATGAGACCACTTTATTTGATTTTAAATTTGAAGATGGTTCTACCGCCAGTGGAAAAACAAGTTTTGGTGAGAACATCAATAATTTGAAAGTTGATTGCCAACATGGAAATTATTTTTTACGTCCATTCCAGTCTTACAAAGGCGTATCTGGAGCCACTAGTGATGGAACCATGCTTAAAGCCTTTCAAGGAAATCAACAAGCCAAACAGATGGACACCGATGCCCTAGCTATCATAGAAGACACCGATGTATTAGTTCCTGGAATCGAAGGTTTAAAAGATATTGCCATCGTGGAACAGATATACAAGTCGGCTCGAAATAACGGGGAATGGATCACTCTGTAGATTTAAACATGTTGATTTTGAGTTAAATAATACTTAAACTGATTGTGATTCATTAATTAATTCGTTAAATTTAAGAATCTGTTTAAGAGCCCCAAATTAAATTTTTTTATTAATCTTTAAATCAATTATTATGGGGCAAGAATTACATCATGATTCACCTGTTTTAATCTATGCACTTAAAGCTATAGTCTTTTTATTGATTGCAGTTTTATCTGGAGTAGTCATCTCCACAGTGCTTGCTATTTTGGGCACTTTGAAGTAGATTATTAAAAGGATCGAATCCGAAAAAGTTCTTAGCCTATTTTTTAGGTTAAGAACTTTTTTGCTTTCACTGTAATTTTTTCTTCTATTTTTTTGAGGCTAAAAAAAATAGTTTCAAATTTGCTGTAACTACATGGATGATTTCTCTCCGATAAGAAGGAATAGTAAAGTATCACATTTAAATTATAATTTCACAATGTCAGTATTGGAAAAATTAAGTTCCCAAAGTGCTATTGCACTCGAAGAAAAGTATGGTGCGCATAACTATCATCCTCTACCTGTTGTTTTAAGTAAAGGAGAAGGAGTTTACATGTGGGATGTTGAAGGGAAAAAATATTACGACTTCCTCTCCGCCTACTCGGCCGTTAATCAGGGGCATTGTCACCCTCGTATTGTAGCGGCGATGACTCGGCAAGCTAAAACCCTTACCCTTACCTCAAGGGCCTTTCACAATGATATGTTAGGGCGATTTGAGGCCTATGTGACTTCGTATTTCGGCTTTGATAAGGTCTTGCCTATGAACACTGGGGCAGAGGCTGTGGAAACAGCTATAAAAATCTGTAGGAAATGGGCATATGAGAAAAAGAACATTCCAGAGCAACAGGCAAAAATAATCGTTTGCGAAAATAACTTTCACGGTAGAACGACCACCATCATTTCATTTTCTAACGATGCAGATGCCAGAGAGAATTTTGGTCCTTATACTCCTGGATTTATCAAGATTCCATATGATGATCTTACAGCACTTGAAAAAGTGCTTAAAGAGCAAGAGCATATAGCAGGTTTTTTAGTGGAGCCTATTCAAGGAGAGGCTGGTGTATATGTGCCTTCTGAGGGCTATTTGAAAGGAGCAAAGCAGCTTTGTGAAAAACATCAGGTATTGTTTATTGCGGATGAAATTCAAACTGGAATAGCTCGTACAGGGGAGATCCTAGCCGTAGACCACGAAGAGGTTAAACCTGATATGCTAATCCTTGGCAAGGCCATAAGTGGAGGGGTATATCCCGTTAGTGCGGTACTTGCTGATGACCATATTATGGAAGTCATTAAACCTGGACAACATGGAAGTACCTTCGGTGGTAATCCAGTTGCTGCCGCGGTAGCAATGGAAGCCTTAGCGGTAGTTAAGGATGAACAACTCGCCGATAATGCCCAGAAATTAGGGGTGCTCTTTAGAGAAAAACTACAAGAATATATCGAAGGAAGTTCCATAGTTAGCAAGGTTCGGGGTAAGGGGTTGTTAAATGCTATTGTGATCAATGATAGCGATCAAAGTGATACTGCCTGGAACATATGCTTAAAACTAAAGGACAATGGGCTACTGGCCAAACCAACTCATGGGAATATCATTCGGTTTGCACCGCCTTTAGTAATGACACAAGAGCAGTTGTTAGACTGTGTATCTATTATTATTAACACCCTAAAGGAGTTCGAGGTTTAAATCCATTGAGAACCCTTTTATATAAGCTTTAAATTCCCGGTACAAACGTATCGGGTTTTTTTTCTTCCAATAGTTGTTTTATTCTTTAGAATAGGGTTTTAAGTCATTAAATTCTAACATACTCTTAAGAGTTTTGGGTTTTATTATCCGGGATATTCTTTATAATTTCGCTATTTAGAATTAGTTTAAATAAATTGAAGATATCTCAGCTCATTATACTGTTATTCTTGTTGGTAATACTATCAATTTTTGTTGGGGTAACCGATATTTCCCTATTGAATTTTCTAAAGTGGGATGAGCAACAGAAGCTCGTGATGGTAATCAGTAGAATCCCTAGAACAGCGGCTCTTATTATAGCAGGTGTTGGAATGAGTGTTTGTGGTCTGATTATGCAGCAGATGACCCAAAACCGCTTTGTTTCTCCCACCACCGCGGGTTCGTTAGACGCGGCTAAGATGGGGATTTTGGCCTCCTTGATATTTATACCTCAAGTGGGTATCTGGTTCAAATCTCTTTTCGCTTTTGGCTTTACCTTTTTGGCCAGTATTATCTTTTTAAAAATAGCCGATCGTATTCGCTATAGAAACGTCATTTTCATCCCAATTGTCGGATTGATGTTCGGAGGAATTTTAAATTCTATCACCACCTTTTTTGCCTATAAA
>NZ_DATGNU010000042.1:0-21671 GCF_035306585.1 Galbibacter sp. | reverse complement strand
CTCACCTCTTCCCATTCCGAACAGAGAAGTTAAGCCCGCCAGCGCCGATGGTACTACGAAAGTGGGAGAGTAGGTCGCCGCCTTCTTTTAAAATCCTAGTGTTTATTAGCACTAGGATTTTTTTTGCCATAAAGTCAAGTGTATTTCCCTGCAAAAATCTAAAAGGAAGTTTTCAATTTTTTAAATTGCCTTTTAAAGATTTTTTAAGATGAAAGTATACCGTTTAATTGGTTTAATTGGCTTGTTACTAAGCTCATTTACGCTTCAAGCTCAGGATAACTGTACTAATTGTGTTTTATTAAAAAATCATGGACATAGTATTCCAATACAACATATAGAGGGTAATAAAATCGCTTATATTAATTTAAGTGACCAAGAATTAAAGATATTTAAAAGTACTTTACAAAAGTATGCCCCTATTACGCTTCTATCTACAGAACAAATTGATCTCAATACGCTAAGTTCGTACAATTATATAATCTATACAATATCAGGAGAATACATCGACTGGGAATTATTGTATAAAATATCCAAACTCTCTTCAAATACTAAAACAATAGCCGTCGGCTTTGAATCGTTGGAACGTTATAGTTTTAATGATTTTTTATTTGACTCCGATGTATTGTTTCAACTCCCTGAGAGCTCTGTGGCTAATCAATTACATGCGGCCTCTTTAATTTTTGGAGGTGCTGGTTGCACTGGGGAACTACATACTTCTATACCTGGTCATTATAGTAAAGGAAGTGGACTCAAGATTCAACAGACCATTCGACTAGGATATTCCCTTGCCGAGAAGGAAGGACTTGATTCGAATTACATCCATACCAAGGTGGATTCAATTATCAAGCGGGCTATTAAAGAGAAAGCTTTTCCTGGAGCTCAGGTATTGGTTGCTAAAAATAATAATATTATCTATCATCAATCTTTTGGGTACCATACCTATGACAGTGTTGTTCCAGTTTCAAACAATGATTTATATGATTTAGCTTCTGTTACAAAAATCAGTGGACCATTACCAATTCTTATGCAATTGGTGGATAAAGGGAAAATTGAATTAGATGAAAAGTTCAGTACCTATTGGAAGGATTGGCGCCATCGTAAGAATAAGAAAGATTTAACTGTTCGAGAAGTATTAGCCCATCAAGCGGGGCTACAGCCTTACTATGTTTTTGTGAATGAAGTAATGAAAAATGGTCATTTTAAAAGGAGGTTTGTAAGAAGTAAACCTAGTAGGCGATTCCCCACTCAAATTTATGACGGACTTTATATCAATAAGAACTTTCCACGGAAAATGTATAAAATCCTCAATCGCACAGCGGTATCACCCGTAAAAAAATATAAATACTCAGGATTGAGTTTTATGTTGTTTCCGAAAATGATTCAGCAGATCACTGGAGTGCCTTATGAGCAATACCTAATGGATTCAATTTATAAACCTTTGGGTGCGGATCATTTGATGTTTAATCCAAAGGGTAAATATCCGGATTCATTAATTGTTCCTACAGAGATTGATACTATTTTCAGACACACCCTAGTAAAATCATGGGTTCATGACGAGAATGCTTCTTTACTTGGAGGCGTCTCGGGAAATGCCGGACTTTTTGGGACAGCTGAGGACCTGGTCAAACTTATGTATATGTACCAATCTATGGGGGTTTATGGCGGGAAACGTTTTATTTCTGAAAGTACATTAAGAGAATTTACCTCCATTCAATATCCTGAAAATGGTAATAAAAGGGGATTAGGGTTCGATAAGCCCTTAATAGGAAATGCTGATCTCCATATTTCAAAAGCTTCACCAGCACCTCAGGTTAGCTCCGAGAGTTTCGGTCATGGTGGATTTACTGGGACCTACGTTTGGGCAGATCCAGTGCACCAAATTGTTTTTATATTTTTATCCAATAGAGTGTATCCGAATCGATCACATTCCGCCTTGTATCAATTAAATGTGAGGCCTTCTTTACAGCAAGTTTTTTATACCGCAGATATAAAGGACTAAATACGGCTGCATTGTATAACATAAGAAAATGAAACTTATTAAGTGTTGAATTGTTACTTTAAATCCTTATATTGGGTTCGCAAATTTAATTATTAACTATATTATTTAAATCATTTTATGAGAATAGCAATCACGATGATAGGACTAGCGCTTCTTGGTATTACCACCTCCTGCGGATCCCACACATCATTGTTTAATGGAAAAAATCTAGATGGGTGGCAAGTATACGGTACCGAGAAATGGTATGTAAATGATCAAGGTTTATTAGTGTCAGAAAGTGGACCAGATAAGCAGTACGGTTATTTAGCTACGGAAAAGACATTTAGAGATTTCGAAATCACTGCTGAGTTTAAGCAACAGGACAATGGGAATAGTGGAATATTCTTTAGATCCGATATTGAAGGAACAAAGATATCAGGATGGCAAGCCGAAGTTGCACCACCTAATCATGATACAGGAGGCGTTTATGAATCTTATGGACGTGGTTGGTTGATTAAGCCAGACAAGGAGAAAGATCAGTACTTGAAATTTGGAGAGTGGAATACGATGAAAGTGAGGGTTGTGGGCGATCGTGTAACCACTTGGTTAAATGGACATGAAATGGTCGATTTTACGGATGAAAAAATAGGAGAAGCTACTGGGAAAATCGCGCTACAAATCCATGATGGAGGTGGTATTAAGGTTTTCTGGAAAAACATTAAAATTAAGGAGTTGTAGTAAATTTTTTAAAGTAAATTATTAAAAGTGTCTGCGTCTTGGTTTCCCTTGATTCAGCACTTTTTTTATAACTTGATTTGAAATCACTCTACAGATGAACCTTTCTTGGTTTTGGAGCCGAAGAATGATTTCATAATGGTTTTTAAGCTGTAGAACCCCATCACAATTGCCGCTACTGCTAGAAGCAATCCAACGATGAGTACAGGCCAATACCACGGGTGTCCTTGATTTTTAAAGGCCTGATAAATCACAATCGGCGCAGTAAACATTAACATCACTGTGTAGGCAAAGTACTTTAAACTTTTCAGCAATAACGCTCTATCTGTTTTAGGTGTGTTATTGTTCATTTCGATAGGCATTAACGGCTTTTCGTACACTTCCATTGGAGTCTAATAGTTGTTTTGCTAACTGATGAGAGACTCCAATTTCATCTATAATCATTTGAATACCACGGTTAACCAGCTTATGATTACTCAGTTGCATATCCACCATTTTGTTTCCCTTCACGCGACCTAATTGTATCATTAAACTCGTTGAAATCATATTAAGTACCAACTTTTGTGCGGTACCTGCTTTCATGCGAGAACTTCCAGTGACGAATTCAGGTCCTACTATAACTTCGATAGGATATTGCGAAACTAAGGACATTGGACTATTTTGGTTGCACGTAATACACCCTGTAATGATATTGTGTTGATTGCATTTCTCCAGTGCCCCTATAACATAAGGAGTAGTTCCAGAGGCAGCAATGCCAATAACAGCATCTTTGGAGGAGACTTTATGTTTTAGCAGATCTTCCCATCCTTGCTCTTTGCTATCTTCTGCATTTTCAACAGCCTTGCGTATGGCCTTATCACCTCCTGCAATTAAGGCAATAACTAAGTCCTCTGAAACACCAAAGGTAGGTGGACACTCCGAAGCATCAACAACGCCTAGACGACCACTGGTTCCAGCTCCAATGTAAAATAGTCTTCCACCATTTTTTAGTTTAGGAACTATAACTTTTACAAGTTTTTCAATTTCTGGTATGGACTGCTTTACTATCTGAGGGACAGTTTGGTCTTCTTTATTTATATTCTGGAGCAATTCTAGAATTGACATTTTTTCTAAGTCATTGTAATGTGATTCTTGCTCTGTAGTTTTTGTAAATTCCATTTGGCAAAAGTAAAGATTATTAGTTAATACTATAGAGAAAGTGCCGACTTTATCCCTTATCGAGTAAAAACAATTGAACCTTAAATATCCTAATTAAAAAACGAATTCAAATGATCTTGCACGTTATTTTTAATGGGCTGATAAAGTCTTTTGGATTGTGTCTATTTGGAGCAATAACTAGGTCTTTTTAACACCAAATTTTTCTTTAGGAGGCTTAGTGTCTATGACCTGACCATAGTTGGAGTTTAACAATACACAACATATCATTCAATTTACTTTGTCAAATCTATAGCCGAAACATTTCTACTCACTCTAGGATCACTGTTAATCCACCACATAGATATAGGTGTCATTTTGTGAGACTCTAAAATAACCTAAGGCATAATTTTCTGGGTTGCTTGTATTTATTATATTTCCCTTTACCGTTGCGGGTTGGGTTACAAAGGGCCCCATACTTTCTCCAGATTGCGTAATAAGGGTATACATATAGTTATAGTATTGTCTAGAAATCCCATAAAGACTCACTTGAACCTGGTCAGATTTTTCCAATTCCTCACTTACAAATATGGCGAACATCTCATTCCCATTGAGTAACCGATCTTCAATTACGTTGATAGTGTGGTCCTTTTCAGCTTCAAATTTGTAGAAATAATAATTTACTTCATCGACCGGATCATCAAAATAAGCTTTAATTTCAACATATTCTCTTGAAAATACTGTTCCGTCATTTTGGGTGATGTATGTTAAATCTGTCACGGTCACCATCGCTTCTTTACCTTGGTATAACTGATCCTTATATTGAATAAATAGGGTATAAGACATATTTTCTTGAGCGTTGAAATGATCCGTGGTGTAGATTCCAGAGTTTGCTTCTTCATTAAAATCGTAACGCTGGCCTTGTGCGTTTTCTATGTAGACTATTGCTCCTGTGGCTGGCGATAGTCCCGTCTCAAAATAGGGTGTTGTTTGGCTCAGTGTAATGCGCTGATGTTTTCCATCTGTATCTTTACTCCAATTAATGGAGGCTTCCACTACAAGTCTAGGATCTTCAGTAGATAGATCTACATCGACCACCTCCTCACAGGATAAAAACACCAGAGAAGCTAGCAGTGTGGGTATGTTGACAAGATTTCTCATTTAAAATTTAAAGTTATACGTTATCGAAGGAATAATACCAAATATGGAGAGCTTTACCGCTTCATTTTGATTGGTCTCTAAGTTTTCTCTAAAAGTTAGCGAAGCTGCGTTCTTACGATTGTATATATTATATACACTAAAGACCCATTCCCCATGCCATCCTTTTTTCTTTTTGGACTTTGGGGTATAGGTAGCGGCAAGGTCCAGTCTGTGGTAAAAAGGGAGCCGATCTTTATTTCTAGGTCCAAAATATGGAAAAGTGCTACCTTCATAATGATACTGTCCAACAGGATAGGTGGTTGGTCTTCCCGTCTGAAAAATAAAATTACCACCTAAACTCCAATTCTCTGATAAACTATAACTGGTTGTAAGAGAAATATCATGCGTCTTATCATAAGGTGTTTTATACCACTGTCCGTGGTTAATTCCAGGTTCATCTGGAGTTCTTCCGGGTGTTTTTTGTTCTGATCGCGATAAGGTGTAGGATAACCAGCCTTGTAAATTTCCAGAATCCTTTCTAAGAAGAAATTCTAAACCATAAGCTTGTGATTTTCCATTTAATATTACTTGCTCAATGGCTTGGTTGGCGATCAGATCCGCTCCATCAATGTAATTCACTCTATTTTTAATGTATTTGTAGTACACTTCAAGTTCTATGGAATAATTTTGCTTGAAATTTTTAAAATATCCTATAGCATATTGATCGAGTATCTGGGGCTTTATATAGGGACCACTAGGCGCCCATACATCCAATGGAGTAGGGGAGCTGGTATTTGAAATAAGATGTAGGTACTGTGACATCCTATTATAGCTTGCTTTGATGGACTGCGAACTATCAATAAGATAGGATATTGCAAACCTTGGCTCCAAATTATTGAACCTCGTAAGTGATTCCTTTTTGCTTGAAGAAATTGTATCGATAGCGGGTGCTTTTTCGTAGATTCCCAAAGCTTGATTGAACAGCACTGGCATATCATCCTCATAGATGTAATATTCCTTCTGTCCTAGTCGATTGAAACTACTAAAACGCAAACCGTAGGCAATGTTGATTCTATCTGATATTTTCTGATCTACATGAATATATGCAGCAGTTTCATTGGCATATTTATCAATCAATTTGAGATAGTTTACCCCGGAGAATTCATTTTGTGGGATGATTTCTCCTGGATTGAATTTGTAGTAGATGTTTTGCACTCCGTATTGCAATTCCAGATTATTTGAAAGATAATGTTTTAAGTCATATTTTACATTGAAATTCTGTATGTTGCTATTCCATTTGAAGCCCACAAAATCCAAGGTGAGTCCATAGTAATAGTCACTGTATATCAAGGAGAGGTTTGAAAACAGCTTATCCGAAAACAGATGATTCCAGCGAAGATTTGCCACTGAATTCCCATATGAATTTTTAAAACTTTGATCTATATTAAACACATCACGTCCAAAATACCCAGAAAGGTAAATGGAGTTTTTGTCGTTAATTTTAAAATTCAATTTGGTGTTTAAATCGTAGAAAAAAGCGGTGTTATCATTCTCTGAAAATTTCAAGAATAAATGTGCGTATGAACTTCGGCCACCAATTAAAAATGAACTTTTATCTTTAACAATTGGGCCTTCGGCTAATAGCCTGGTGGACAGTACCCCTATACCACCTGTTAGATTAAAGTTATTGCTGTTTCCTTCTTTTTGATAGATGTCCAAAACGGAAGAAACTCTTCCACCATAACGAGCGGGTATACCCCCTTTATAAAGTTTTACATTTTTGATGGCTTCTGGATTAAAAACAGAAAAGAAACCAAATAAGTGATCGGAATTAAAAATGGTAGCCTCGTCTAAAAGAATCAGATTTTGATCTGTAGCCCCGCCTCGTACATTAAAACCTGAAGATGCTTCCCCTGCATTACTAACACCTGGAAGTAACAATAAGGATTTAATTACATCAGTTTCACCCAATACAGCGGGTATTTTTTTTATTGTTGCAATGCTTAAATTGTTAACGCTCATTTGTGGCGTTTTCACATTGAGCTTTTCAAGATCCTTTTGTACTACTACTTCTTGTAAAATTTCAGTACTAGAAGTTAATTCAAAATTCTTTTTGGAAGATTCATTTAAGCTGATCTGTTGGTCGATGTCCTGATAGCCAATATAACTTACCAATACTCTATGAGACCCTTTTGGCAGGGTAATGGAATAGAAACCATAGCCGTTTGTAGTAGTTCCAATGTTGAGTTCTGGAAAAATGACATTTACCCCAATGAGTGTTTCATTATTATTTAGATCAGTAATTACCCCGCTTAGCGTGATTTTATCTTGGCAATGCCCAATTAAACCCACACAAAGCAGTATGGTTAAAAAAACTTTTTTTATAAGACACATAGATTCAACCCATTGGTGTCTTTAAAAATAAGAAAACCTCCATTGAAAATGGAGGTTTTGATGTAATATTAGCAGTAGTCTATATTTTGAACGATTAAAGTGCGTCCAATATTGCGTTAAACGTTGCACTTGGGCGCATAGCCTTGGTTGTCTTTTCAAGATCAGGTTGGTAATATCCACCGAGGTCTATTGCCATGCCTTGAGCCTGATTTAATTCTTCTACGATAACGGTTTGTTTATCTGTTAGCGCTTTAGCTATGGGCTCAAAAGTAGCCTTTAACTCTTCATCTTGATTTTGCTGCGCTAAGGCTTGTGCCCAGTACATTCCTAGATAAAAGTGACTTCCTCTTGTGTCTAACTCACCAACTTTTCTAGAAGGGGATCTATCCTCCTCTAAGAATTTTTCTGTGGCCTGATCCAATGTATTTGCTAAAACAAGAGCCTTTGGATTGTTATTCACATTACCATAATGTTCTAAAGAAACCGCTAATGCTAGAAACTCCCCAAGAGAATCCCATCGTAGGTGACCTTCTTCCATAAACTGTTGAACATGTTTAGGAGCAGAACCACCCGCACCAGTTTCAAATAATCCACCACCATTCATTAAAGGAACTATCGAGAGCATTTTAGCACTTGTACCTACCTCTAGTATTGGAAATAAATCTGTCAAGTAATCACGTAAAACGTTTCCAGTGACAGAGATGGTATCCTTACCGTCTTTAATTCTTGCTAATGTATAAGCAGTCGCTTTTGCTGGAGACATGATTTGTATATCCAATCCTTGCGTATCGTGATCTTTTAAATAGGTAGTTACCTTTTTTATTAACTCTACATCATGTGCTCTTTCTTCATCTAACCAAAATACCGCTGGAGTATTTGATTCACGCGATCTGTTTACGGCAAGTTTTACCCAATCTTGTATTGGTAAGTCTTTTACCTGACACATTCTCCATATATCACCAGATTCGACTTTGTGTTCTAAAATCACAGTACCTTGATTGTTCAATACTTGCACTACACCATCGGCTTGAACTTCAAAAGTTTTGTCGTGTGAACCGTATTCTTCTGCTTTTTGAGCCATCAAACCAACATTAGGAACTGTGCCCATTGTAGTTGGATCAAGAGCGCCATGTTTTTTACAAAAATCTATAGTCTCTTGGTATACCGCTGCGTAGCTACTATCTGGAATAACTGCCTTAGTGTCCTGTGATTTTCCTTCAGCATTCCACATCTGCCCAGAATTTCGAATCATGGCAGGCATAGAGGCATCTATGATGACATCACTAGGTACGTGTAAGTTAGTGATACCTTTATCAGAATTCACCATTGCTAAATCTGGCTGCTGCTCCAGTATGCGGTCAATAGTTTCTTGGACTGCTGCTTTATCATCATCAGATAACTCTTGAACTTTTTCAAGTAATTCAGCCAATCCATTATTTGGATCAACATCAACTTTTTCTAGGATATCCCCATGTTTTTCAAACAAATCTTTAAAGAAAACCTTTACGGTATGTCCGAAAATAATAGGATCAGAGACCTTCATCATGGTTGCTTTTAGGTGTACAGAGAATAACACCCCTTTATCCTTAGCATCTATTACTTGTTTTTGTAAAAATGAAACTAAGGCGTTTTTACTCATTACAGTAGCATCAATGATTTCACCCTTGAGTACTTGGAGCGTTTCTTTAAGTACAGTGATCTTGCCATTTGCTTCCTTCAACTGAATTTTAAGTGTATCCGCCTCAGGCAGGGTCAAAGACTTTTCATTTGAAAGGAAATCTCCTTCAGTCATAGTAGCCACATGAGATTTTGAATCTGAACTCCATGAACCCATACTATGAGGATGTTTTTTGGCGTAATTTTTTACCGCCTTTGGAGCTCTTCTATCAGAATTTCCTTCACGAAGCACTGGGTTAACTGCACTTCCTTTTATGCTATCATATCTAGACTTAATATCTTTCTCTTGATCGCTTGTAGGTTCGTGCGGATAACTTGGGATATCAAATCCTTTGGCTTGTAATTCTTCAATTGCATTTTCTAATTGAGGAATGGAAGCACTGATATTCGGTAACTTAATTATATTCGCTTCAGGTGTTTTAGCAATTTCACCTAGTTCTAATAAATCATTAGGAACTTGTTGGTCTGCCGTTAGCTTATCAGGAAATACGGCTAGTATCCTTGATGCTAGTGAAATATCCTTCGTTTGAATTGCTATATTAGATGTTGCAGTAAAAGCTTTAACAACAGCCAACCAAGAATAGGTTGCCAATGCAGGAGCTTCATCTGTTTTTGTATAAAGAATTTTTGGTGATTGTGACATTTATTTGAAGAACTAATTTTTGATTAAACTTCACAAATATACGATTTAATCCACTTTTTTGACCATAGAAAACAAAGCATTTGCCTGTAAAAAGTGATATTTCGGCTACACTGAGAAAACCCTTAAAAAAAGGAGTTAAAACTAAGAAAATGGTAAATTATCATGTGATTTTTACGGAAGTAATAATGTGTATTTAAAAGAAAAAAGCCATATCAATACAATTTATGCTTTGATATGGCTTTCCTAGAAATAGATTTGTAAATTTTGCTTCTTTCTTTCGTTCCACAACTATTACAATTCCATTTCTTGAAACATTCTGTCCTCTCAATAATTTAATCAAGATCTAACTAAAATGTTTCGATTCGTTGATTCTAAAATTCCTACTAACACTTTAACTATACAGTTACCGTACTTTCGGCACTGACTCTATTTTAATTTTTACATTAAAATAAAATTCAAACTTTTGTCAAGTTAATTTGAAATTGACATTGACAACATATTTAAGAACAACTCGTTTTCCAAAAGCATTACCTGCTTTCTTTAACACTGTTGTAAATATACAATCATTAGGAATACTAAAGCAAATTTTTAACAGATTATTAATCAACAACTTATAAACTGGAGTTATGAACAATTGTTAATAAAAAAACCACGTATAGTACGTGGTTTCTAAACTGTGTTGTATTTTGATTATTTTCTAATCTCTTTGATTCTTGCTTTTTTACCAGTAAGACCTCTGAAGTAGAAAATACGAGCTCTACGAACTTTACCTCTCTTGTTGATCTCAATCTTCTGTAGCGCTGGCATATTTACTGGGAATATCCTTTCTACTCCAACAGTACCTGACATTTTTCTAATTGTAAAGGTTTCTGAAGTTCCAGTACCTCTTCTTTGGATAACTACACCTCTGAAGAACTGAGTACGTTTCTTTTCTCCCTCCTTAATTTCGTAGTATACAGTGATCGTATCTCCTGCTGCAAATTCAGGAAATTCCTTTTTTTCTACAAATTCGTCTTGTACAAATTTTACTAAAGGTTCCATTTCTTAATATTTATGTATAGATTAATTCAAATAAACGTTCACGATTCTCGTCAGAGGTTTAGTTGAAATCGGATGCAAAATTAATCATTATTCGTTAATATACAATTTTTTATAAATTATTTTTATCGAGTAAATCTGGCCTTCTTTCTTTGGTTCGTTGATGGGCCTGTTCTTCGCGCCATTGTTCGATTTTAGGAAAGTTCCCACTCAATAGAATTTCAGGCACTTTATGTCCCTTATAATCTGCTGGTCTGGTATAAACTGGCGGGGCTAATAGATCATCTTGAAAAGAATCTGTTAGGGCCGAGGTTTCATCATTAAGGACACCTGGGATCAATCTTATGATGGCGTCGCATAGGACGGCAGCCCCTAATTCTCCACCTGAGAGTACGTAATCGCCAATGGAAATTTCCTTGGTGATAAATAGATCTCGAACGCGTTGGTCAACGCCTTTATAATGTCCGCAAAGAATAATAAGATTTTGGCATAGCGAAAGTGTATTAGCGGTCCCTTGGTTTAAGGTGACTCCATCAGGAGTCATGTAGATCACTTCATCATATTGGCGTTGTGATTTTAACTTGCTTATACATTTGTCAATTGGTTCGATCATCATTACCATGCCTGCACCACCGCCAAACTGATAGTCATCTACGGTTTTATAGTTATTGGTGCTATAATCTCTTAAATTGTGAAAATGCACCTGTACTAAATCCTTATCGACTGCTCGTTTTAAAATGGAGGCATCAAAAGGACTTTTAAGTAATTCTGGCAATACCGTAATAATATCAATTCTCATTTACCTGTACTTTAAAGTACTGCAAAAGTACACCGAAGGTTGATAGAAAGAAAACCTATTAAATAAAAAAAACTCCTTAATAGGTATCAAGGAGTTTAAATACGTACTATTTTGAATTTTTTTTACTTTGATTTTGCGAGTTTTTGCTTGTTGATTTCGTCTTGTAATTGACGACGAGCCTTTTGCTCTCTCTCTAGCGCTTTTCTTCGGTGCTCTTCGTATTCCAATTCTAACTCCGCTAAAGACTTTTTTGCCTCTTGTGTAATAACGTTCGCATTTTTGAATTTGTACACAAATAACCCTAGGATAAGTACTAATACTACAACGATTCCCCACATAATTCCTTTATAGGCAGGTTTGTTTATTAAGGCTCCAAAAAATGAAATACTATCTTTTTCTTTGGTAACAGTAGCGAGATTATTGTTGCTTTCTGCTAATTGTGCATTTAATTCATTAATCTTCTTTTCTTGTTCTACAGCAAGGTTTTTAGATGCCAGTAATTCATTCTCTACACGTTTAACGGAATCTAGAGTATTGTTTCTTAGAATGTATAACCAATTCTTTTTAACTACCTTGTAGTCTTGATAGTTATTTGATTTTTGAAAAATATATTCAAACTGATTTTCAATACTACCTGTTGTCAATGATAGTTTCTCCTCAGCTTCTTCTTGGGCTTGGAGGGTAAAAGTGGTTAGAAAAATTAGAATTGCTGCTTTAAAGAATTTCGTCATCATCGTCAATTACGTTAAAAATATTTATTTGGGGTTACTAATCCGTCGAATGTTTATGTGCAAACGAGCACAATATTAAGTTATTGTTGGTAAAAATAAAAAAGTTTATCGAGGTTTTAGTCTTGAATTGTAAATTTTATTGACAATCAAGGGGTTATATCTGGAATTCCTTGTGATAGTAACAATGAACATTCCTTTTTCAAGGCCCCTAACTGATCGTGTGAAAATACTACGAAATAATTAGTGAGTAGGGCAATGCGTATTACAGCGACCGATATATTTTAAATGTTATCCATATTAGAACGATTGTTTAAATAGCAATTAAAACGATCCCTTAGCCCTTTGACTAAGGGATGTTATAGACTAATAATAGGTGAATCGTCTGACCTTTGCAATATGTTTGGCAAGGCGCATCACCTGCTGGCTGTAGCCGTACTCGTTATCATACCAAATGTAAAGGGTAACGTTCCTTCCATCTTTCGAGACAATAGTGGCATTACTATCATATATGGCTGGTGCTGAAGCTCCAATAATATCACTAGAAACCAATTCGTTATTCAATGAGTATTTGATCTGCTCTACTAAATCACCCTCAAGAGCGTACTTTTTTACAATGGTATTTACCGTGTTTAAAGTGGTTTTCTTTTCTAACTCAAGATGAATAATTGCCAAAGAGCCGTTAGGTACTGGAACTCTTATCGCATTAGAGGTTAATTTTCCTTTTAACGATGGGATAGCTTTGGTAACGGCACTTCCAGCACCAGTTTCAGTAATGACCATATTAATGGCAGCGGACCTACCTCTTCTATATTTGTGATGCATATTATCGACCAAGTTTTGATCATTGGTATAGGCGTGTACACTTTGCAGATGGCCTTTTTTAATACCTAAACTTTCTTCAATTACTTTCAGAACGGGGGTAATGGCATTTGTAGTACAGGAAGCAGCCGAGAAAATGGCATGTTTATCCAAAGGATATTGTTTTTGATTTACGCCATAGATGATGTTGGGGATGTCTTTCCCTGGGGCAGTCAAGAGCACCTTATCAACACCTTTGGCCTTGAGGTGTTTACCGAGTGATTTTTTATCCCGATACACTCCTGAGTTGTCGATCAACAACGCCTTATCAATACCACATAAAGTATAGTCCATTGTCTCTGGATTTTTTGCGCTCAATAAATAAACAGTGGTCCCATTAATAATGAGTGCTTTTTTTTGTTCATCTATGGTGACCGTTCCAGGAAAAACACCATGAACTGAATCGTGCTCTAAGAGCGAGGCACGTTTAATAAGAGACTCTTTACTGATTTCCCCTCGTATAACAATTGCTCTTAGTCTTAGTTGAGATCCTAAACCCGTACTTTGCATGAGTTCTCTGGCCAGAATTCTTCCAATACGGCCAAAACCAAAAAGGACGACATCTTTGGGTTGGATAGCACTGGATTTTTTGGCATGTTTTAGTTTGTCAATGACAAAAGCCGTAGTATCTAATAAACGATTTTCGTTCATATGGTATTCATAGGTCAGCTTTCCCAGATCTATCTTAGACGGGGGAAGGTTCATGTCCTTAATGGCTTGCGCAATATCAACAGACTCAAAAATAGACATCGGTTTGTTTACGAAATCTCCAGCGTACTGGTACAAATGCATGACCTTGCTAACATTAAGGTCGATTAGTGGATTTCTAAATAGCACCAATTCAATAGCATTTTCATACCATAAATCGCTAACGATTTTAATAAGCTCAATTCCAGCTTTTCGTCGGTCTGCCTGAAAAGCCAATTCTTTCTCATACGAAGTTGTTGTGGTTACCATTGTTGTTATTTAGCTTGTTTGATAATATCTTAATGTTGGCAAAAGTATATATTTCAAACGTTTTCGTAAAATATTATAGTCAAAAAAAAGAGCTTCATCGAAGAAGCCCTTTTTAAAGAAAATTTTAAAATCTTTTAATTGCGGTAAATCAGTCTTTCGCGTTCACCGTTTTGATTGACAAATACTAGTGTCATCACGCCAGAGCGCTGCGCTTTGGCCACGGCACTTTTGACATCCTCTATGTTTTTGATTTTATCGTCATTGATTCCAATGAGGAGTTTTCCTTCCAAGCCAAGACGGCTATTGTAGTTATTGGTGTCAAAAATCAACACCCCTGCTTGGCCATTAAAACGATCCTTTGCGGCCTCGGTTTGTTCTTGAACCGAAATCCCTATTTCTTCAATGGTATAGACATAGGCACTGTTACTCAATAGTTCCACGGTCTTATGAATGGTCTCTCCATCTCTTAAAAGGTGAAGTTGTACTTTGTCAGTAGGCCTTTTACTTCGTAAATAACCCACTAAATCAGAAAACTTACTGATTTTGATATGATCAATTTTCACAATAATATCACCAGGCTTAACACCTGCCTTATCAGCACCGGATTTTTTAAAAACCTCGCCGACTAACAGGCCTTCGGATTCTTCTATTCCATTAGCTAGACCTTGCCCAGTACTTAGATCTTGTACTCTAACACCTAGACTACCCATTTGAACATTTCCGAACTCCATAATGTCATCCACGACTTTTTTAGCAATGTTACTTGGAACGGCAAAGGAATACCCGATATAGGAACCGGTTTGCGAGGTAATAGCGGTGTTAATACCTATTAAATCTCCACGGGTGTTTACTAGGGCACCTCCACTGTTTCCAGGGTTCACCGCTGCATCAGTTTGGATAAAGGACTGTATGTTATTATCTCGACTATTTAAATCACGTGCCTTAGCACTAATAATCCCTGCAGTAACCGTTGAGGTGAGATTAAAAGGGTTTCCAACGGCCAATACCCACTCTCCAAGTTGGATTTGGTCTGAATCACCGAAAGCTAAATAGGGTAAATCTTCGTCAGCTTCTATTTTAAGAAGTGCGATATCGGTCTCAGGATCTGTACCTATGAGCTCTGCAGCATAAGATTTGTTGTTATTTAAGGTCACCTGAAGTTTTGTGGAGTTCTCAATAACGTGATTGTTGGTCACGATATATCCATCGGGAGATATAATTACACCTGAACCAGTTCCAACCTGAGCACGTGGTTGCCGGCTATTTCCGTAAAAGAAATCAAAAAGAGAACTTGGGCCAGAGCTTAGGGTCAAGTTTTTAACATGCACCACGGCATGAACCGTTTTATTAGCCGCTTCAATAAAGCTAACATCATCAATAGTGCTAGGTGATGATGGAGTGTAGCTGGCAGTAACAAATTTAGGTTGATTACTTTGATTTTCTATAATGGGAGTTTCACTTTCAAAAGCAACTTTATAAATACCTAAAGAAAGTGCTCCACCTAAAACAGATACTAATAAAAGTGTAAAAAAGTTTTTCATTACGATTGATACTTGTTTAAATTTAACATTTAAAATTAGTTTATATTAAAACTTCAAAAACAACTTTAACGCACTTTAACACTACCTATTACTTGCTGAAAAGCGTATATTTGTTTTTACGTTATAAGTATGTTAAAATTTAACAATTGCTTTAAAGGTAACTAGAGAAATTCAATATTTGCTTTGGGAACAAATGCATTATAGGTACGATATGGAGGTTGATTTTTATAAATATCAAGGAACAGGAAACGACTTTATCATGATTGATAATCGCAAGGGTTATTTTCCGAAGGACAATGTGGATCTAGTTAAGTTTTTATGTGATCGTAAATTCGGTATAGGAGCTGATGGTCTAATTCTCCTTGAGGATTCATCTGAGGTCGATTTTGAAATGGTATACTATAATTCAGATGGAAACCCTAGTTCTATGTGCGGAAACGGAGGACGTTGTCTAGTGGCATTCGCTAATTTCTTAGGGGTTATCCAAGATAGTTGTACTTTTACAGCTGTGGACGGTCTTCACCAGGCAAAAATTAAGGATTCCATAGTAAGTCTCGCTATGACTGCGGTGGAAAAAATTGATAATTTTGGTACCCATAGTTTTTTAAATACCGGTTCTCCTCACCATGTTCAGCTTGTCAATCAGCTCAAGGATCTTGATGTAAAGGTCGAAGGGGCTAAGCTTCGTTACGGAAAGTATGGTAATTCAGGAAGTAATATCAATTTTGTGCAACCCATAGAGGGAAACGCCTTTTTTGTGAGAACCTATGAAAGAGGGGTGGAGGATGAGACCCTTTCTTGCGGCACAGGTGTCACAGCGGTGGCCTTAGCTATGCATGATAAAGGAATGATAGATGCAGAGGAAGTACAATTAAAAACACCAGGAGGTGATTTAAAAGTTTCTTTTATCAAAAGTGACTCAGGATATCATTCTATTTTTCTAGTAGGCCCTGCGACTCAAGTTTTTAAAGGAACAATTACAGTTTAGTCTAATGATAAGTTTATCAGGAAAAAATATATTTTTAAGAGCTCTTGAACCAGAGGATCTGGATTTCTTATTTACACTAGAGAATGATGAAAAGGTATGGGAAATTAGTGAAACTTTAGCGCCATATTCCAGATATATTTTAAAACAGTACCTAGCCAATAGTCACAAGGACATCTATGAGGTTAAACAGCTAAGATTAGCGATATCTGATTATAACAACCATCTTTTAGGGCTTATCGATTTATTTGATTTCAATCCCAAACACAGTAGAGCAGGGGTGGGAATCATTGTATTAGAGGAGGCCAATAGAAACAGAGGTGTAGGAAGAGAAGCCTTATCCTTATTGATAGATTATGCATTTAATTATTTAAATTTACATCAACTATACGCTAATATTTCTTCTGAAAATAAGCCAAGTATTCACCTGTTCTCCAATTTAGGTTTTGAACGAGTAGGCGTTAAGAAAGATTGGAATTACATCTCAGGGAAATATCAAAATGAAATTCTGTATCAAAAGATAAATCAATAATGTACATACGAAAAATACTAATCGCAGTTATATTAATTGGCGCTATAGCTGGAATGGCTTTTGCTTATTTTGTTTATAATGCAGTCTTTGTACCCAATACAGCCTTTGAAAACGACAAAGCATATATCTATATACGGTCAAACGACGATTTTAATGCGGTATTGGATCAATTAGAACCTTTATTAAAAAATAAAAATACTTTTTTGGCTGTTGCGAAACGGAAATCCTATGTGGCTAATGTGAAGCCTGGGAAGTACGTTATTGAGAAAGGGATGAACAATAATGATATTATTAATAGTTTGAGAAGTAGAAATATCCCTGTCCAACTTTCGTTTAATAATCAAGAGACCCTTGAGCGCCTTGCTGGTAGGGTTTCAGCTCAAATTGAAGCGGATAGTTTGTCTTTATTAAAGGCCTTTAAGGATACTGTATTTCTCAACAAGGTTGGCCTTGATCCTTCGACAGCTCTTGCTATGTATGTTCCTAATAGCTATGAATTCTTTTGGGATACATCAGCAGAAGAATTTAGAGACCGAATGTTAAAAGAATATGAGCGTTTTTGGAATCAAGAAAGGCTAAGTAAAGCGGATAAGATTGGGC
This sequence comes from Galbibacter sp., assembly GCF_035306585.1. Lineage (GTDB taxonomy): Bacteria > Bacteroidota > Bacteroidia > Flavobacteriales > Flavobacteriaceae > Galbibacter. Next base: position 3,929 of record NZ_DATGNU010000042.1, on the reverse strand, counting down.
TAACCCCTTTAGAAGTGATATCCTTGGCCTCCATAGTTCATAAAGAAACCGCTAAGGTGGATGAACGTCCACGCGTGGCAGGGGTTTATATGAATCGACTCAACAAAAATATGCTTTTACAAGCTGATCCTACGGTGATCTATGCTATTAAAAAAGAATCAGGGAACTTCGACACGGTTATTAGGAGGGTTTTATATAAAGATTTAGTGCTCGATTCTCCTTATAATACTTATAAATATGCTGGAGTGCCACCAGGGCCGATTGCCATGCCAGATATCTCCGCAGTGGATGCTGTGTTAAATTATGAAAAAAATGAGTATCTTTATTTTGTTGCGGATGTTGAAAATATTGGGTATCACAAATTTGCCAAAACCCTAGCGCAGCATAATCGCAACAAACAAGCGTACGTTAGATGGATCAATTCCACAGATATTAGACGGTAGTTTTAAATTAAGATAGTTTTAACGTATTGATTTTCTATTTATTAAAAAAATCGTATATTTGCCCGCTCAATTTTAAGCAATCACTTAATTGATGTAAGTCTTAAAGAAATTAGATATAATGAATAAAAAACAAGTATTAAAATTCAATGTTTTAGTAGCTGTTTTGGTTTTGACACTTATACTTAGTTTCGGGTTTTCTGCAATTCAAGAACCAGAAGTCACTCAGCATGATTCAAATAAGGTAACGGGTTTACTTGCCTATACGGTAAGTATGGAAGAGGAACCAGCCCTTAAAGAATTTGAACAACCTCCATATTTAGGGAAATCTTTTAATGGATTTAAAGAGGCCTTAGCATTTAAAGAGTCCAGAGGAGATTATTTTACTGTTAACCAATTTGGTTATATGGGGAAATATCAATTCGGGACTTCCACCTTACGCACTATCGGGATTCATTCTAATGTTGATTTTTTAAATGATCCTGAACTTCAAGAACGTGCTTTTATCACTAATCTTGAACGAAACAAATGGATCTTAAGAAGAGACATTAAATGGTATGTCGGTCGCGTTTTTAACGGCGTTGAGGTAACCGAATCAGGAATTTTAGCAGCAGCGCACCTTGCTGGCCCAGGAAATGTAAAGCGTTATTTACGTACCCATGGTGCTAGTGGGTTTGAGGACGCCAACGGTGCCTCAATACGATATTATATGAAAAAATTTGCAGGATACGATGTTACACATATCAAAGCTGAAAAAGCAGCTAAGATATAAAACAGCATAAGATTAGTTAAAATAAGAGCCTTGGAGATCACTTCAGGGCTTTTTTTATGCCTTAAAGGCAAATTAATTTGAATGTAACACAAAAATTGTTGGACGCTTGTGTAAATCGACCGTTGAGGATTTCCACTGCTTTACAGTTTTGGTTTTGATAAACTCTTGTGCCAAAGTAATATCTGCAGCAACTGTGAGAAGTGTATTTGGTTGTAGTGTAGTTATTAAATCTTTGAATAGTTTGTCATTTCGATATGGCGTCTCCATAAAGATTTGTGATTGTCCGAGCTCGCTTGAGCGTCTTTCTAATTGTTTGAGGGCTTTCTTTTTCTCGGCTTTGTCAATGGGCAGATATCCATTAAAAGCGAAACTCTGTCCGTTCATTCCACTGGCCATAAGTGCCAATAGTATAGAGGAGGGACCAACCATTGGTACCACCTCAATGTTGTTTTGATGAGCTAAGGCCACCATTTCAGCGCCTGGATCTGCCACTCCAGGACATCCGGCCTCTGAGATAATACCAACATCATACCCAAGTAGACAAGGCTGTAAATAGTCTGAGAGGTGCTCAGATGCGGTGTGTTTGTTTAAGGTCTCTAACCTTAAGTCTTGTTGGATTTTTGTAGGGCATATTTTTTTTATAAATCGTCTTGCTGTCTTTTCGTTTTCGACTATAAAGTAAGTTGTTTTTTCGATCAAATATTTTACCGAAATCGGTAAAACTTCCATTGGATCGTTCTCACCCAAAGTCGTAGGAATAAGATATAACTTTCCAAATTTGTTTGGTGTAGACATGTTACATATGTTTTAAGAACCTTATCGACTAGTTTTTATTTAAGGTTCAATCTTTTAACCACCAAATCAGTAGCTTGATCTAAGAGTTGAAAAACATGTTCGAATCCTTGATCACCACCGTAATAAGGATCGGGAACTTCCTTGACCTGTGGATGCTCTAAGATATCCAACATAAGTGCAACTTTTGCTTTATCAGATGCATCTCTAGTTAAAGCAATGATATTTTGGTAATTCGATTTGTCCATTGCGAATATGTAATCGAATTTATCAAAATCCTCCACAGTAAATTGCCGTGCACGTTGGTCTGTGATGTCAATGTTATATCGAGAGGCTGTTGCGATGGATCTTGGGTCAGGGCCCTTTCCTATGTGATAGCTAGCAGTTCCCGCAGAATCCACTTCCACCTCTTTAGAATCGACCTTTGATTTTAAGATACCTTCAGCTAAAGGGGAACGACAAATATTTCCCAAACAAACCATTAAAACACGTGTCATTATTGGGAGAATTTTTGATTTAAATCGTCGATGTATTTCCTGAATTGTTTATCAGTTTCCGCTAAGTTATCAACCGTTTTACAAGCATGTAGTACAGTAGCATGGTCACGTTTGCCAATCTGAGACCCAATGCTTGCAAGAGAAGCTTTGGTGTACTTCTTGGCAAAGAACATCGCTAATTGTCTCGCTTGAACGATATGTCGTTTTCTAGTTTTGGACTGCAATGTTTCCACATCCATTTGGAAATAATCGGAGATCACTCTTTGAATGTAATCAATAGATACCTCCCGTTTAGTGTTCTTAACGAACTTTTCGACAATTTGATTCGCCAGTTCAAGAGTTACTTCTTTTTTATTGAACGATGATTGTGCAATAAGAGAAATGATAGCACCCTCAAGCTCACGAACATTTGTTTTGATATTTCTTGCTACACAGTCGATAATTTCTTCTGGCATTTCCACCCCATCTCTATAAAGACGATTCTTTAAAATGGAAACCCTGGTTTCGTAATCTGGATTTTGCAATTCTGCTGAAAGTCCCCACTTAAAGCGCGAGAGCAAACGCTGCTCAATATCTTGCATATCCACAGGGGCTTTATCAGAGGTTAAAATCACTTGCTTGCCGTTTTGGTGCAAATGATTAAAAACATGAAAAAAAACATCTTGGGTCCCTGATTTTCCAGAAAAAAATTGAACATCATCTATAATGAGCACATCGATGAGTTGATAAAAGTGAATAAAGTCATTTCTTGTATTTTTCTTTACCGACTCAATATACTGTTGTGTAAATTTCTCTGCTGAGATATACAACACTGTTTTTTCGGGGTATTTATCTTTGATCTCTACACCAATTGCGTGTGCAAGGTGAGTCTTTCCAAGACCTACGCCTCCAAAGATAAGTAATGGGTTAAAAGAAGTCCCACCAGGCTTGTTTGCTACAGCCATTCCAGCAGAACGGGCAAGACGGTTGGAGTCCCCTTCTAAAAAGTTGTCGAAACTGTAATTGGGATTTAATTGTGATTCAATTTTGATATTCCTGATTCCTGGAATAACAAACGGGTTTTTGAGTTCTGGGTTTTTGTGCTTAACAGGAACATCAAGTTCTTGTGGTTGCATATTAGCCCTATTGGAACTAGGGATGCTCTCGGTGAAAGGTTGCTTGTTCCCATAGGTGTTTTCCATGCGGATCACATAAACCAATTTGGCATTTTCCCCTAATTCACGTGTAAGAGCTACTTTTAATAACTTCACGTAGTGTTCCTCTAGCCATTCATAAAAAAATTTGCTGGGAACCTGAATACTTAGCGCCTTATCAGTTAACTTTACAGATTTTATGGGCTCAAACCAAGTTTTAAAAGCTTGGGGTTGTATGTTGTCCTTTATGAAGTGTAGACAATTTTCCCATACAGATTCTGCAGTTACGTTCATT
>NZ_DATGNU010000041.1:0-21401 GCF_035306585.1 Galbibacter sp. | reverse complement strand
ATTTTAGCTGGTGATCCTGCAGTTCTTATTTCCTTCTCCAAGACAACTTCACCATCGCTTCGCGAGACTGCATAAAGAGTACCAGGCTTAAAAGGAACCCTCCAAGATACATGTAAATCATCTCCCTGTTTCGTTTTACTCACTAGGGATTCGCCATTGAGAAACAACTCCACCTCATCGGCGTTATTATAATATGCCCAAACATCCACTACTTCACCATCAGACCAATTCCAATGTGGGAAGATATGAAGTACGGCATTGGAGATCCATTCACTTTGATACATATAATAAACTATGTCAATGCAAGTTATAATTCGATACACGGGCTGATTGTGAGTAATTGGAAGAAAAATAACAAAACGTTCCAATGGAAAATTAGCATTCCACCTAATACCACTGCAGAGGTATATATTCCAGCTAAAAGCAATAAAACAATTAAAGCTAATGGAGCTTCCATCGCTAATGCAAAGGGTATCGAATATATCAAAGATGAGGGTGATCGCGTTCACCTAAGATTACTATCAGGAAATTATGAATTAAGCTCCAAATTATAGCTGTATTTGATAGGATTCTTAACATTACAAATGAAAACACTAATAATTTAACTTTTATGAGAATGCCCAAAATTAGTCTCATCAGTTGTATCGTAATAACTACTCTTGCTTTTAATACATGTGAGACTACTAAAAAAAACGAAAAAAAAGAGGAAACAGTTGCAGCAACACTAGAACATCGAGAAGGAATTGTGCTGGAAGAATTTGTATATACCCAAGCGGATTTTCCTCAGTGCCATTCTGCTACTTTATTAGAACTTGAAAATGGGGACCTCTTATGTAGTTTCTTTGGAGGAACAAAGGAGAGGCATCCAGATGTGGAGATCAAACTTTCTAGAAAAAGTCCAGAAGGTAGTTGGAGTGAGCCACGTAGTATTGCCGATGGTGTTCAGGAGGATGGCGAACGCCTACCTACTTGGAATCCAGTGTTGTTTCAAAATTCTAAAGACACCCTATCAATTTACTATAAAATAGGCCCAAGTCCTAGTACGTGGTGGGGAATGCAAAAAATATCCACCGACGGAGGATATCATTGGGGGCCAGCAATTACTTTAGAAGAAAATGTCATTGGTCCAGTTAAAAACAAACCAATACATCTAGATGACGGTTCTATACTCTCTGGTTCAAGTACAGAGGATGATGGATGGAAAGTACATATTGAACGTAGTACCAACGGAGGACAAACATGGGAAATTATCGGCCCTGTAAATAATGCCAACACAATCGGTGCTATCCAACCCACCTTTTTGACCTATCCAGATGGCCGAATTCAAATGCTTAGCCGTACCCGAACCGAGGTCGAATACATTGCTGAAAATTGGTCAGAAGACAATGGGAAAACCTGGTCAGAAATGAGTCTTACGAGCCTTCCTAATAATAATGCAGGACTAGATGCTGTCACCTTAAAAGATGGACGACAATTATTGATCTACAATCATTCTACTAGAAAACAAGAAGGAATGGGACACAAAGGAAGAGGTGTTTTAAATTTGGCTGTAAGCAAAGATGGAAAAAACTGGGAGGCAGCACTAGTGCTCGACTATCTAGATCAACCTGAGAAACAATTTTCATACCCCGCAATTATACAGACAAAAGATGGACTTGTTCATATTGCCTATACATGGCACAGAAAACGTATAAAACACGTGGTAGTAGATCCTGATAAACTTGTCACCTACCCCATAGTTGACGGCAAGTGGCCTTCAGAAAAAATTCCGTTAATTACATCTAATGAGAAATAGAAAATTATAGAATAAAAAAATATAAGATTGCAGAATGTAAAATTGGAGAACTAAAGCCAATAACCATTCTGCAATGTCATTCTTACTATCCTTAGCTACATTTCCAATATTTCCGTACATTAAATATTCCTTTATAGTGATTTGAGAAATATCAAGTAGTAAATGTATCTTTAAAGCTCAGTAATGCATCTAATAACTATTCAAACTAAAACTGTAAAAATGGATAAAAGCTACCTCTTGGCTATCATAGCGACCTTATGTTGTCTTATTTCTATTGCGCAACACACCACCACACCGATCCACTATACAGTTTCGATGAAAAATCCTAAAGATCAACGCTTTCAAATACAGATGGATTTGAATGGATTTAAAGAAGACACCCTAGAATTAAAATTACCCAACTGGTCTCCTGGTTATTATCAGATGATGCAGTATTATGAGAATATTGAAGATCTAAAAGCAACCCATAGTGATGGCACCCCAATTCGTATTATCCAACTAAAAGATAATTCATGGCAGCTAATCACCAAATCTGATAATAACATCCATATCACCTATAAGGTTCATGCCTCAAAAAAGTTTGTAGCGAACAGTTTGCTTGATTCAACGCGTGCATACATTGTTCCTCCCAATAACTTTTTATATCCAAAAGGGTATTTAGACGCTCCTTCGCTCATCACCATTACCCTGGAAGAGAACTCCAAATGGGATGAGATTGCTACTGGTCTTACTCCTATTGATGGATATCCAAATAGTTTTATATCCAAGAACTTTGACATACTCTACGATAGTCCGCTGTTAATTGGGGATTTAGAGTCCTTAACGCCATTTCAAGTACGAGGAAAACAGCACCGTTTCATCGGTTATCAGCTCGGTGAATTCGATCGACAAGACATGATGGAAAGTTTACGAAAAATAATAGAGACCTGCGTTGAATTTTTCGATGATATCCCCTATGATCATTACACATTCATTGGAATTGGTCCCGGAAGAGGAGGCATTGAACACCTCAATAGCACCACGGTTAGTTTTGATGGTAACACACTTAAAACGCAACAAGATGTAGATCGCATGCTAAATTTTCTTACCCATGAATATTTTCACCATTACAATGCCAAAAGGATACGACCGTTTGAACTCGGTCCATTTGACTACGATAAGGGAAGCCGAACGAATCAACTTTGGATCGCTGAAGGCTTGACTGTATATTATGAATACATTATCTCAAAAAAAGCAGGGATTAAGGATATGAAAACTTTTTTCAGTGATCTAGAACGTCATATCAATGCGGTTGAAAACAACCCAGGTCGCTACTACCAATCGCTATCCCAATCTAGCTACAATACATGGAGTGATGGTCCTTTTGGCACCATGGGAAAAGAAAAAGGGAAAGCGATCTCATATTACGATAAAGGGCCATTGGTTGGATTATTTCTAGATTTAGAGATTCGCAAACTCACAAAAAATAGGGCCTCATTAAATGATGTCATGTATAAACTGTATCACAAATACTATAAAGGACTCAATAGAGGCTTCACAGAGGCCGAATTTCAAAGGGTTTGTGAGCAGGTGGCCAAATCATCGCTGAAGGAAATATTTGAATATATATACACAACAAAGGAATTAGACTATAAAAAATACCTAGGCTATGCCGGACTTAGTTTAGATACCTTGCCAAAAAACCAAAACAATCAAGGAATTAAATCACTAAAAATCAAAATATTACAAAACCAAACACCCGAACAATCAGCCCTAAGAAATGCCTGGTTAAATCAGTAAAATTAACGCTATAATGCTGTGAAAACTTCGTTAATTTGTATGCGAAATTTTAATAACTCTTAACTTCTTCTTACTTTAGATTAAATTTAACATTTGACTTTTAGTAGATAGGCTAGCTATAAAGGCATTACACCACAAAGCGGACTATCACAAGACAACCATTTAAAACAACTAAATAATTTAATTTTAAATACTATGATTTTAAAAAGAACAAAACTATTACTTCTAGGCTCGCTCCTTGTTATAGGGGTAAGTTGTAAACAAAACAGCAAAAAGGAAAATAGTTCAGTTAGCGCTACAGAAAGCACTACTACTGAGGTAAAAACTCCAGAGAAAAAAGCTGAAGCTAAAAAAGTTAAAGTTGCTATGGAATCTAAGAGCGATTCTAATGTAAGCGGAAACGTAGTTTTTAAAGAAGAAAATGGAAAAGTAACCATGACAGCTGTATTCGACGGGCTAACGCCTGGAGGACATGCTATACATTTACATGAAAATGCAGATTGTAGTGCTGCTGATGGTAGTTCTGCCGGAGGGCACTGGAATCCAACTTTTGAAAAACATGGTAAGTGGGGAGATTCTGATGGATACCACAGAGGCGATATCGGAAACTTTGAAGCTGATGACAACGGAAACGGAACGATCACTTTCGAAACTGATCAATGGTGTATCGGATGTGGTGACGAGAAAAAAGATATTCTAGGAAAATCAGTTATTGTTCACCAAGGAACGGATGATTTCACCTCACAACCAAGTGGTGACGCTGGTGGGAGAATTAGCTGTGGTGGAGTAATCAAGTAAAAGCAAGCCACCTCGTTAAAAAAATCATCAAGGCCACGTTAGAATAACGTGGCTTTTTCAATATAACCAGGCATGAAAGCATTTTTTTCGGATCAAGAATTTGACAATATAGACTTTAACAGCGCTACATTTAAAAAAGGAGAATATGATAACTGTATTTTTTCGAAATGTAAATTTAGTGAGGTTTACTTAAGCAATACTCATTTTATAGAGTGTGAATTCCACAGTTGTGATTTTAGTGGCTCACATCTTAAGAATAGTTCCTTTAAAGAAGTTAGCTTTATGGAGTCCAAACTCATTGGTATGCATTTTTTTGAATGTATTACTTTGCTGCTTTCCTTTAATTTTGAAGGGTGCAATCTAAGTTATTCAACTTTTGAAAATTTAGATCTTAAGAACACCAAGTTTAAAAAATGTAACCTGCAGCATACGGATTTTACCAATGCCAATTTAACTAGTGCGCTATTTGAAAATTGCGATTTGTACGGCGCGGTATTTTCAGACACTAACCTTGAAAATGCAGATTTGTATTCTTGTGATAACATAGGGTTGGATCCAGAGAAAAACACATTAAAAAATGCCATCTTTTCAACTCATGGCGCTCTTTCCCTCCTCTCCAAGCATCAACTAATTATAAAGTAAGTCTTCAAGACTCCTAAAGAAACAACTTATTTTATTACTTTCTCCTCAAAAAAAACCCCAATCAATGATTGAGGTTTCCTTATACTATACGGTTAAACTTGTGATAGTTATTTCTTCAATCCTACCTTATGTCCATACATAGCATAAAACAATATAAAGGCATAACAAGGAAACAAGATCCAATAGCTAGATGTTGCAGCTTCAGCGGTTGCCACTGACTGCTCCACGCCACTTTGAATTAATTCCGCTTTATTTCGGTCTACTAGATATCCATAAAGAGGAGGAATAATTGCCCCACCCGAAATTGCCATCACCAACATGGCTGAAGCGGTCTCTGTAAATTTCCCTAGACCTTTTAACGCCAATGGCCAAATCGCAGGCCACACCAAAGCATTAGCAAAGCCAAGAGCAGCAACAAATAATACAGAGATGAAACCTGTGAAACTGATAATCCCAATTCCAAAAACAATACCTAGTATTGCGCTTATTTTTAGGGCTGTAGTCTGGTTAAGGTACTTCGGAATTAAAATCACACCCAAGATATAACCACCCACCATGGCCATAAGTGTCATAAATGTAAATCCTTTGGCTTCTTCTCCAGACATTCCTAAGGATATCCCATAAGAGATAATGGTATCACCAGCGATCACCTCAACACCTACGTACAAGAACAAGGTTAAAACACCTAACCATAGATGAGGAAATTGAAAAATGCTGGTCTTTTTAGTTCTTACCATTCCAGGTTCCTTTTCAGTTTCTTCAATTTCATCAGCTTCTACATTTGGAAGTGGCGCTTTATTAATTAAAAGTGCCAGTACAAACAAAACCACCGCCATTACAATATATGGAAGAACTACAGAGTTAGCCATTTCTTGTAGTAATGCATTCTTTTCAACCTCATCTACAAGAGAGAGTTTCTCCTGAATTTCATCGATTCCTGATAACAGTATAGCTCCGAAGATAAAAGACCCTAAAGCCCCAGCACTTTTATTAGCGATTCCCATGATGGAGATTCGTTTTGCTGCGCTTTCAATTGGTCCAAGAATTGTTATATAAGGATTTGAAGCAGTTTGCAAAATAGTCATTCCGAGGCCTTGTATAAATATACCAGATAAAAACACCCAATAGGTGCGTGCTTCCGCAGCAGGAATAAATACCAGCGCCCCTACGGCCATAATAATTAGCCCTAGAGACATTCCTTTTTTATACCCTAGCTTACTAATGATATAAGAAGACGGCAAAGCCATAGCAACAAAAGAAATATAAGAAGCCGAGGCTACTAAATATGATTGTGCGTCAGTAAGTTCATTGATGGTTTTCATAAAGGGGATCAAAGCTCCGTTAATCCAAGTTACAAAACCGAAAATAAAGAATAGTCCAGCTATGACTATCATAGGAACTAGACTGGTTGATTTCTGAGAGGTAGTTGTCATGAGTTATATAATACTTAGTTAATAGTTTCTTATTTATATATTATTCTGTTAGGAAATTTCCTTTATCCTTTAGGATTCGTTCTTTGGCATACTTAACGTAATTTCTACCAATTGGGATTTTCTTTTCCGCTATTTCAATAAGGTTCCCTTCAATGGATTTCACTTTATCAATTGCAATAGTATATGATTTATGAACTCTTATAAAATTCTCTGCCGGTAGCTCTTCACTAATACTTGATAGGGATTTATGTGAAATAAAAGTCCCTTCCATACTATGGAGTTTGATATAGTCTTTTAAACTTTCGATATACAATATCTCACTTAAAAAAATTTTGATCAGCTTTTTATCGACTTTTAAAAAGATATGCGGATCTTGCTCAAAATCGCCACTTTGTTTGAGTCCCTTTGATTGTAACAATCGCGCATTTAATTTATTGAACGATTTCAAAAACCTGCTAAAAGGAATCGGCTTAACTAGATAATCCAACACCTCCAATTCATAACTCTCAATGGCATACTCTCTATAGGCCGTTGTTATAATAATTAAAGGATGTGAATCAAGATTCCTCAAAAATTCCAACCCGTTCATTCTAGGCATATTAATATCCATAAACACTACATCAACATCTGGCCGTTTAAAAGCCGGAAGAGCATCTATTGGATTACTAAAAACCCCAACCACTTCCACATTAGAAAACTCTTTCAAATACGATTCAAGTACCTGAATCGCTAGTGGTTCATCATCTATGATTAGGCAATTTATATTCATGCAATCGGAATTATTAAAGTCACTACATATTGATTATGGTGCGCTTGATTCGTAAAACTAAAGTGCTCATTGTACAACATTTCTAAACGCCTTTTCAAGTTAACCGAACCAATCCCCCCTGGGGTTTTGAGTTTTTGCTCTGGATCAAAGTAATTTTTAATGGTAAAGGTCAGCTGCTTGTTTCGATTTTCAAAATCTACCGTTATCATTTGATGATCTTTAACCATTAACCCGTGTTTGAAGGCATTTTCTACCAAGGGCAAGAACAACAAAGGTGGAACTAGAACACCGTCAATATCACCACGAATACCAATCTTTGCTTCAAAACCAAATCCATGTCTTAATTTCTCTAGAGCAATATAATTATCAATATATTCAATTTCTTTAAGTAAAGGCACCTCACTTTTTTTAGCATCATAGATCACATATTTCATGAAATCCGATAATCGAAGTACCACTTTAGGCGCCTGCTGAGAGCTCTTTAGGGTTAAAGCATATAAATTATTAAGTGTATTAAAAAAGAAATGGGGTTGGATCTGCGCCTTTAAATACTTTAGTTCGGTCTTATATTGCAATTCCCTCAATTCTTGGTTCTTAGTTCGTTCGTTTAAAAATTCCACAGTGAACTTAATGGCGGCCGTTAAACTCAATACATACAGTTCCCCTATACATACGGCTAAAATATGGTTAAAACTAAAGGGTTTTTGGATCCCTATAGCCTCTGGCCATATGTCCTCAGAGACCAAATAATAATTCAATCCCGTTCTTACACTATAATGTACTCCCAAAGCAAGAAGTAACACTGAAAAATAACTGAAGTACTTCTTTTTTAAAAGCAATTTTGGAATCAAATAGTAGATATTAAAATACACGATCAGAATATGAAGTGGAAACTCTACCAGGTTAGATTTCAAAGAATAGGAATAATCATTAAAATAACTCCCCCATCTCACGAAATTAATCAGAAAATAACATACCCAAAAAAAGAAATGATACTTAAAAGCAATAGTATTCTTTGCAATGGTTCCCAGTTTATTCATCAGTAGCTTCTATACATCTAATTACAATTATTGTGAAAAAATATAACTATTCGAAAGAATAACCAAAATAAATTTTTAAAAATCAAAATCACGAAAACTGTTATCTCCTTTTTAATGTTGTTTGTTGCCTTATCTGTGACGTTGGTATAAAAAGCTTTTTAAACTACTAATATTAAAGTAAATTTTGCTTTTTATTCGACATATCTCAACTTGAAATGTTAAAAAGTATTTGAAATATTGATACCGCTAATTAATATCAACTATAAAATGGATATGGCAAAAAAGAACAAAAACGAAAGGAAATGTAATAAAATTTTAATTTAACTAGAACAACATAATTATACAGAGCAAAAATAAGGTGCAATAATTAAATCAATAACAAAACGTAACTTTTTACGAACAAAACAATAAAACGCTACAGAATACTACTATTTGGTAACATTAAAAAAAGCTAATAAGGAATGATACAACAAATTAAACACAAACAGGTCGGTAAGTTTGAAGACACCAAGTTTGAGAAAATACACAATGAAATTTTTGAAGACTCTTATGAGGCCTCTAAGATAGTGGCCGCTGAGATCGCAGATCTTATTCGCGAGAAACAAGAAAAAGGTGAAGCCTGTGTACTAGGGCTGGCTACTGGGTCTTCTCCAATTAAAGTATATGAAGAACTGGTTAGGCTTCATAAAAATGGGGAATTGAGTTTCCACAATGTGATCACCTTTAACCTAGATGAGTACTATCCCATGGATGCTGAAAACCGTCAGAGTTATTACTACTTTATGCATCAGCATTTATTCGATCACATTGACATTAACCCAGAAAACATCCATATTCCAAATGGACAAGTGAGCCAGGAGGAACTCAACCAATACTGCATTGATTACGATATGAAGATCAAACAACTGGGTGGTCTAGATTTTCAGTTGCTAGGAATCGGGAGAACGGGACATATCGGATTTAATGAACCTGGTTCTCACATCAACTCTGGGACACGTATCATTACACTCGATCACATCACCCGCCGTGATGCAGCATCAGACTTTAATGGTATTGAATACGTACCTAAGAAAGCGATCACCATGGGAGTTAGCACCATTATGAAATCTAAAAGAATCATTATGCTCGCTTGGGGGCACAAAAAAGCTTCCATTATAAAAGAAACAGTGGAAGGACAAGTTACATCGAACATCCCAGCGAGTTTCCTGCAAAACCATCCCAACACGACCATGATTCTGGATCAGGAGGCAGCATCTGAACTCAGCCGTATCAAAACTCCATGGATCGTAAGTCAGTGTGTGTGGACCGATAACTTGAAGTTAAAAGCAGTTACTTGGCTCAGTGAAGAGCTCAAAAAGCCTGTACTGAAACTTACAGACAAGGACTATAACGAACATGGCATGTCTGGTTTACTTTCAATTGAAGGTTCTGCATACAACCTAAACATCAAGATTTTCAATAAACTACAGCACACCATTACAGGTTGGCCAGGAGGGAAACCAAATGCAGATGACACCAACCGCCCAGAACGTAGATCCCCTGAGAAAAAACGTATTATTATATTCAGTCCACACCCGGATGATGATGTGATTTCCATGGGTGGAACTTTCTCTCGACTGATCGAACAAGGACACGATGTCCATGTTGCTTACCAAACCTCCGGAAATATTGCCGTTACAGATGAGGAGGCTTTAAAATTTGCTGAAGTCGCAGATCAATTAAGTCTAAGTTCAGAAGAAACAAATTTCAAAAAAATTATAAGGTTTTTAAATTCCAAAACTACAGCATACGGCGATAGCTCAGAGACCAGAAAAGTAAAAGGATTGATTCGACGTATGGAATCCTATGGGGCAACAAGATACCTTGGATTGGACGATTCTAAAGTACATTTTCTTGACCTTCCTTTCTATGAGACTGGTGAGGTTAAGAAGAATCCAGTTGGACCAGCAGACATACAGTTAATATCTGATTTAATCACAACGATACAACCACATCAAATCTATGCCGCTGGAGACTTAGCGGACCCACACGGAACACACAAGCTTTGTCTAGATGCCATCTTTGAATCGCTAGCCAGTATCAAACATCTAGATTTTATGAAAGATTGTTGGGTATGGTTATACCGAGGCGCTTGGCATGAATGGGATATCGCTGATATCGAAATGGCTGTACCTTTGAGTCCAGATGAAATGAATAAGAAAATAAACGCCATTCTATTCCACCAGTCGCAAAAAGACCGAGTGATGTTCCAAGGGGAAGATTCTCGAGAATTCTGGGTCCGTGCCCAAGAGCGCAACAGAAATACAGCTCTTCTATACGATAACCTTGGATTAGCAGAATATGAGGCTATAGAAGCATTCAAGCGCTACCACTTTTAAGAATATGTTAGCTTTATCAAAGGAGCTCAGGTTGCCTGCATTATTACAGCTCCTTTGATTTTTATAAATAGTATACCTATGGTAAAACTTTAGGTATTATCCTAAAATAAATAATATGATACTAGTAGCAGACAGCGGTTCAACTAAATGCGACTGGGTCCTTGCAGATACCGATGGCAAACAATTACTTACCACGCAGTCAGAAGGCATAAACCCTATGGCGTTAAGTGACAAAGCAATTTTTTCAATTATACGTGAAAACACAGATTTACAACCTTATAGGAGCTTAATCACCCAAATCCATTTTTACGGAGCTGGGTGCGGCACACTAAGTGCGGACAAAAAAATGAAGTTGATTTTGGAAGAAATATTCCAAAACACCAACCAGATCAGTATTAAAGAAGATGTTATCGCGGCGGTCCATGCGACCACCGACCAACCTGGAATCATTTGTATTTTAGGCACAGGATCGAATTGTAGTTATTTTGATGGTCACAAATGTATTCAACGCATCCCATCACTTGGATATGTTTTATCTGATGAAGGAAGTGGTAATCACATCGGGAAAGAACTACTTCGCGCTTACTTTCACCATAAAATGCCCACAACGATTAAAAAAGATTTTGAAGATAGCTTCGAAATTGACTTGAATCAGGTTTTACAACAACTCTACCATAATCAAAATCCAAATAAATATTTAGCTACTTTTGGAAAGTTCATTTTCAAGCATCGCCAGGATCCCTTTGCGCAAGAGATTCTTAATAAAGTAATAGAGAGTTTTATAGACACCTATTTAACCCATTATCATCAAGAATTACAGAAATACCCAGTCCATTTCGTGGGTTCCATAGCGTATTACGCTCAAGATATCATCATAAAGCAACTGAAAGATAGAGGATACAGAGCGAGCTCCTTTGTTCGAAAACCCATAGATAATCTGATTAAATATATCGTACTTCAAAACCAAAAGATCTAATACTCTTAAGAGACTAGAAACCAAAGAAAGAGGTTATCAAACAAATAGTTATAACACATTATAACCTCTTGGTTTTTAGAGAGTACTAGGTAAATTATTTCTTCAAAACAAAGTTGTAATTCGGTTGAATACAGCTGAGACTTAATAGATATATGTATTTTATCTTGTAAGATCTGCTACTAGCATTTATATTTGTGTTATTTTAAATTAATCTAAATAAATACAAAATATAAATGAAATACCTATATCTTTTATCACTAATTTTTATACAACCTCTATTTGCGCAACAGGTTACCATAAAAGGAAAAGTAACTGATAGCGACCATAATCCAATACCCTATGTGACGGTAAGTGTTAAAAATAAAACAAACGGAACTGCTACGGACATCAATGGGGACTATGAAATCACTTTTCAATCGACAAACAATCCTATTATTGTATTTTCTGCAATAGGCTACCAGACTACCTCTAGAGCTATATCCACTAGTTCAAGTAAAAATTTAGACATCATAATGCAAGCTGACCTTGAGCAACTGGATGAAATCGTAATTACATCAAACCGAACTCGAGAAACCCTTGATCAGGTGCCTTCTAGTGTTTCTGTAATCTCAGGTAAAGAAATTCAAAAACTCGCTAGAACCAGTAATGCTATGGCAGATGTGTTAATGGAAGTTCCAGGCCTTGCATTGGGTACTAACCAAACCAGTAGTGTAGGTCAAACATTGCGCGGTAGAAATATGCTTGTCTTAATAGATGGTATTCCACAGTCAACCCCGCTTCGAAAAGGGTCCAGAGATATCAATACAGCTGACCCTAGTACTATTGAACGTATAGAGGTCATAAAAGGTGCAACTGCTATCTATGGCAATGGTTCCGATGGGGGTATTGTTAATTACATCACTAAAAAGCCAAAAGAAGGAATTAAAATAGAGAGTAATACGACCTTGAGCGCTGAAGGGGGATTGGTAGCGATAAACAATACCATTGGAGCTAAATTGGTTCAGACATTTTCAGGTACCATCAATAAATTATCATATGTTGCCAGCGGTGGTTTTAGACAAACTGGTGTATATAAGGACGCCAACGGAACAGTGATCTCACCGTATTACGGACTTGGAGAAACCTCACAATATAGTGCACTGGGCAAAATAAGCTACAACATTACCAATCGGCAATCCTTAGCTGTGATGTACAATTATTTTAGTAGCCGACAAGATTCAGATTACCTTGCACAAGTTGGCGTTTATGGAGAATCTCCTACCATAGGTGTTCTTGGTGAAGAGCCTGGAGAAGATCAAGGAAACCGTTATAACCACAACGTACAATTGACCTATGATTTTGAAAAAATATATCCAAACACATATTTTAGGTTGAACCTGTATTTTCAAGACTTTAAAACAATTTACGGATTTACCGACAGCTTCTACGATCCAAATCTTGGGTTTAGCGGTGGACAGTCTTTAATTGCTTCTACTAAAAAAGGGGCACGTTTTAATTTTAAAACACGTTATAATTTTGGAGCAGTTCAAGGTGATTTACTTTATGGATTAGATGCCTTAAACGATAAAACTTCTCAATCATTGGTTGATGGCAGACCCTGGGTACCACAACTTGATATGCGTAATTTTGCTCCCTACGCACAATTAAAAGCCATTTATGCCAATATTGTTCTTAAGGGAGGAATTCGATTTGAAAACATAAAAATAGACATCCCAGATTATACAACCTTAACTCGATATAGTCCTGGAGCTACTGAACCTAATAGCGGTGGAATTGCTATTAAAGGTGGAGGGTTAAATTACAATGCATCTACTTTTAATTTGGGACTACGTTATAACAAATGGTCAACCTTTAAACCATTTGTAAGTTTCTCTCAAAGCTTTTCCGTTGCTGACTTGGGAAGGATCTTACGATCGGCAACTGAAAATACCGTAGCACAAATTAATTCCGAGGCTGTGATTGCCAACAACTATGAAATCGGGTTTAACAGTCGAATTGGTAAAACGCAACTAGCGGGAGCATACTATATTAGTACCTCCGACCTCGGATCAACTTACCTAGAGACTGAAAGTGGAGCTTTTGAAATATTACGCCAACCAGAAAAAGTATATGGTTTCGAGCTCTCTTTAAACACCGAATTATTAAGGAATTTAGATTTTGGAACCTCTGTATCTTATACAGAGGGTAAAATCGACACCAATGGAGACGATGCTTATGACCAATATATAGGTAGTGACCGAATTCCTCCTGTTAAAACGGTGACCTATCTGTCATATAACTTGAAGGAGAAATTTGATATCCGTCTTGCACATATCTACAGTGGATCTAGAAAACAATTTGAAGCTGATGGTCAAGGCGATTACACCTATGGACAAGGACCAGTAGATGATTTCAATATTGTCAATCTTACAGCGCATTATCAATTAAGTCCGTCTACAGCATTGGGAGTTGGGGTAAAAAACCTGTTGAATACAGATTATTACAACCTAATTTCACAATGGTCTGCCAGGGACTCAAATTATATTAAGGCCAATGGAGCACAATTCAACGTATCGCTATCTGTGAACTTGTAACACGTTAAAGTTAAATACTTTTAGTCCACGTAGATGAAAAAAACAACGCTTCTAAAGTATCATTCGATCTGTAGTCTAATCGCTGGCGGATTTCTAATTCTATTAGGAATCACTGGTAGTATTTTGGTTTTTAACCAAGATCTAGACCAAGCGTTGTTTGAAGCCTATCAGATTGATGATGCTCCTGAGGCGTTAGACCTAGATATCGCCACAGCAGCGGTTCAAAAAAAATTCAAAAACTGGAACACGAGAATTATCCACTTTAAAAAAGGAGAAACTATTGTATTCAACATTAGACGTCCAGAGCAAAGAATGTTGGTTTTTGTACATCCAGAAAATGGACAAATTCTCGGGACTATTGATCAAAGGAGACACCTTACTAAATGGTTATTAAGATTCCATTATTCCTTCCACGCGGGCCCAATTGGTCGCATTCTAGTCTTTATTTTTGGAATACTATTTCTTGTTTCTATAATTACAGGCATTTTATTATATCGCAAGAGTGTACTTAAAGTGCTATTTTTAAAAATAAAACTAAAAACCATCAATAAACGTGTATTTTATTCTTCTTTACATAGTTATATTGGGGTTTGGTCTCTTTTAATGAATTTAATACTGGCTTTAACAGGGGTTCTTTTATCATATACTGTAGCCATTTCAGGATTCAATGAACCAAAACAACCGGAACCACCAATACTTGTGACATCTTTGAATAAAACATTAAAAATGATAGAAAGTACAATTCCGGAATTCCATCCCTCTTATATTCGACTTGCCTCCACTGAGACAGCACCTATTGTAATTAACGGCTCTTTTGAGGATGATCCTTTTGTATATAGTATTCACTACAATAAACTATTAGTAAATCCAACAACTGGCGCAATTGAAACCATTAAAAAAATCAGTGAAGAACCCTTAAGTTACAAAATTAAAAGCATGATCACTCCACTTCATTATGGGCAGTTCGGTGGTCTTATAAGTAAACTGCTATACGGCTTTTTTGGAATGTCAGGGCCTGTGCTCTCTATTACAGGATTTTTAATTTGGTATAGAAGAAAAAATACAGGTAATAAAATACGGTAATAGTTCGTAACTATGAAGAAATTAAAAACCCCAGCGCTTATAGTAGCACTGGGATCTTTCTAGCTAAATATAAAAAACTAACCTATTAAGTTTTTGTCTTTATTCTTCTGGTTTAAAAACCCATACCCATCCATTTCCACCTGCATTATTAGGGACATACAATATAAGTTCGTCTTCTGTGAGTGAAACAATAGTGTACAATCCATCAGGGTTCCCTTGCTCGGCACCACCAAGGATATTACCACCATCAATTTTTAATGTCTGCTTAGCTGGATCTAATACAAAACTAGCAACTTCAGGTGTTGCATCGGGTTGTGCATAATAGGTAAAATTAGCGGCACCATCCAGATCAAAGGTCATCCTACCAGCTGCATCTGCTGGTGGACAACAATCCCCACCAGCATTCCACCACGACGTTTCCCATTGACTAGGATCATTTCCTGGAGCCATATACCACCACATTTTTCCGTCTGGCTCTGGACCACCGTTAAAAACCCAGGTTTTTCCAGCTTCTGTATCCGTGCCAACTAAGTCATACCAGTCTTGGTTGAGTTCATGATCTAAAACATCAACCTGTACTTCGATGGTTTTGGTGAAAAATTCAGATCCCAGTGTTCCAACATAGGTAAAGGTGTTTTTTCCTGGTATTGGATAGATAAACTCAAACTTATTCGTTAAAGCTTTTCCCAGATTGTAATCCCAGTAACCTGTTACTCCAGGGGTTTCCATACTCAATTCAATTAAATTTCCTCCCTCAGTGGCTTGAGAAGATGTCAGTTTAATATCATCGATACTTAACCTACTTTCAAGAACCTCTCTGTCATCTATGGGTTGACATGCACCCAGTACCAATACTAAGGCAGTTCCCAATAAACTTATAATTCTATTTTTTTTCATCTTATTACTATTTTAAAGTTTAACAGATTACCAACCAGGATTCTGCTCGTAAACCCCACCGGATAGTCTTATCTCAGATTCTGGAATTGGAACCAAACCTTTAGTCTCAGGTCTATATTGTACACTATAGGTAGCATCAATACCAGAATTCTGTACATCTATTTGACCACCAAATGCGTCATCTACATCTCCCCAACGTACCAAGTCAAACCAACGAAGCGCCTCAAATGCAAATTCATATTTACGTTCCTCTTTAAGAGCAGCCAAAGAATAACCAATATTTCCTAGTCCAGCTCTACTTCTAACCTCGTTTAAACCATCTGCAGTTTCTGTAATTTCAGAATGCATCAATAAAACGTCCGCATATCTCATGAAAACAAAATCTTGAGCAGACCATAATTGCATAGGATCTCCATGGGTCATGTCATAGAGGAAGTAAAACATTCCTTTAACTCCGTCCACCCCATCCGGATCCTCATGTTGAATGGTAGTGTATTTTTTATTCATTAAGCCTGTTTCATGATCTCCAAAACCAGACTGCCAAGATGCAGTTCCTTGCTCAGGATTCCCTAACTCAAGAATGGATCCTTCTTTTCTAGGATCCGCATCATCCCACTGATTCCATAGTACTGGGCTGACAGTGCCCCATCCCCAACCTTGTCCAAAAGGGATCATACTATTATCACGGATTCCAAAGAAAAGACGCATACGGTTGTTGTATTGTTGACCTGGATCCCAATCAGTAGTGGAATAGCGCTGTACAAACATGAATTCGTTATTTCCTGTTCCAAAAGTTGGAGATAAACCATCTTGACCTGCCCATTCTAATCCTTCAGCTTCCGCCCATGGAAGAACCACTTTACCAGCACTTTTATTTACATATGAATAAGGCCATAGGTTTCTAAAATCATCCACTAATCCATAACCACTGTTATTTATACAATCTTCTAAATAAGCGACTACCTGGCCTTTAGAAATAGCTCCCCCTTCAGGTAGAGGCAACTCACTAGTAGCCTGCCCTTCCATATTGGTCATATAACCAGTATAGTATAGATATGCTCTTGCCATATAGGCTTGTGCAACCCATTTATTGGCATGCCCATAACGTTCCGTTGGAATTGAACTGAAAGGCTTACTTGGAAATAATTCAATGGCAGTTTTAAAATCAGAAGCAATTTGTGCATAAGTATCGGAGTAACTAGATCTAGGCACATTTCTGTCGGCTTGGGTACTTGGTATTATTGGCATCCCACCAAAGAATTTTGCTGCTCTAAAGTAAAAGAAACCACGCATAAAATAAGCCTCAGCCATGGCCTGGTCAACATATTGTTTGGCTTCTACATCAGTCAAAAAATATTCTGAAAAATCAGCGCCTTCCAAATTTTCTATAACCGCATTACAGCGATAAATCCCGTTATACGTTATTACCCATAAATCTTTATACGTATCCTCTTCTGGATCTTGAAAACCATCCACATTTTTTGCCCCGCGGTCATCTGGGCCACCACCTCCCAATACAAAATCCGACAGCAGGTTGGCCGTTACAGCCTCGTCGCTGTATATATCTGGCATATAAAGCGCACTGTAAATACCGCCCAAAGCCTCATCGATATCCTGTGGTCGACTATAATAATTTTCAAAACTCTTTTCGTAGAGGTTGTCCGTATCTGTAAACTCTTGACTACAACTAACTAGTAGCGCCGTTGTAATTATTGATATTGTATATAGTATTTTTTTCATTGTCTTTTGGTTTTCGATTAAAAGTCAACACTCAATCCAAGCATTACAGTTCTTGGTAATGGATACAATCCAAGATCAACTCCTGAAGCCCATCCTGTATCATCATTTCCACCGTAAGACACATCTGGATCCATTCCATCATACGATGTAAAGGTGTACAAATTATTGACAGAGGCGTAAATTTTGATATCCTTGATGTAATCTAGATCCTGCAAATATTGTCCTAACTTAAAACCTACTGTTAGGTTACTTATTCTCAAGTAGTCAGCATCATGCAAATAAATATCAGAAATCAGGTTTGTATTTCTATTGGAACTAGAGCTCAAACGTGGAAGACGATTTGAAGTCCCTTCTCCATGCCATCGATTAAAAATATCAGTGGTGTAGTTTTGATCAAAATTATCCGCAAAGGAACGGTATGATTGCATCACCTGTCCACCGAACTTACCAGCTAGAGTCGTATTCACATAGAATCCTTTATACTCTGCATTTAGCTGAATACCGAGTTCAAAATCTGGAAGGGGACTTCCAAGTTCTACTTTATCATTATCATCAATAACACCATCTTGATTCTGATCTACAAAACGAACATCACCAGGACGTTGATCGTCAAAATAAGGTGTACCATCTGGAGTCACATAGGCATCCACTTCGTCTTGGTTTTGTAAAATTCCATCAGTCTCCAGTCCATAAAAGTAACCAATTGGTTTACCAACCTCTACCCTAGAGATATAAGAAGTACCCTGAGATAAGATATGCGGCTCACCAGTAATTATACCTTCGGCATTTGCAATTTTGGTAACTTCATTTTTATTAAAGGCTCCACTTACGGTAGCGCCATATTTAAAGTCTCCAATATTGTCATTCCAAGAAAGGACTACTTCTACACCCGTATTTTCAATATCTCCTCCATTTATAAATGGTGGTGGTGCTCCAGAAGTTCCGATCGATGGCGCCAATACTAACCAATCCTTCGTGGTTTTCTTGTACCAGTCTGCCGTTACAGAAAGTCTCGAATTTAGAAAACGTGCGTCAACTCCAAAATCCAACTGTTCTGAAGTCTCCCAAGTTACATTTGGATTTGCGATTCTAGTTGGTGATGTAGATACCGACGGTGTAGGTTTATTATCACCAAAATAGTATCCAGGGTTCATATAAGAAACAGTAGAGCTATAATAGAAGTTACCAATATCCTGATTTCCATTTTGTCCCCAGCTTCCTCTTAATTTTATAAACATATTGCTGTTTGACATAAAATTTTCTTCACTAAGAACCCAACCAGCAGAAAATGAAGGGAAATATCCCCAACGGTTACCCTTAGCGAAATTAGAAGAGTTATCCGCCCTCATAGTAGCGGAGAACATATACTTTTCCTTGTAGTTGTATTGTGCTCTTGCTACATATGATAACAGCCCGCCGCCTCCAGCAGCCCAGTCAGCGCCATTGGTATTGATTGCTCCAATAGTAGATTTGCTTACATTATTTAGAAAAGCAAATTTAGGATCCCCAAATTGAGAACCTGACATACTTCCACCAACTTCAAAATTAACTTCATTTTGAATAAGTTCGTTACCGATTAAAGCGGTCAAGTTATGATCTCCAAAACTTGTTTCATAAGAAATAGTATTGGTTAATGTAGAGGTATTCCCCAAATAAGAACTCTGAGAAACGCCATCCGTAGCATTAGAATATAAGGTTCCTAATGCATAAGTTGGTGTCCAAGAGCGACTATGCCCAAACCATGCATTTACCCCATAAGAAGAACGGAACTTTAAATTTTTAATTGGCTCAATTTCCAAATAAACGTTTCCAACAATGCTATTTCCTTTATTACCAAGATTGGCATAATTGTGACGGTAATACATCACTGCTAATGGATTGTGTGAGTTGTTAGAGATCCCATCCATGGTAGGCGTAAAGCCATGATTATCTGGTGAATCCGCCCAATATGCAGGCATCAATGGGTGTTGTACCAAAGCATTGTGTAAATCATTCCAGTAGAT
Source organism: Galbibacter sp. (assembly GCF_035306585.1). Lineage (GTDB taxonomy): Bacteria > Bacteroidota > Bacteroidia > Flavobacteriales > Flavobacteriaceae > Galbibacter. The sequence goes on along the minus strand of NZ_DATGNU010000041.1, from coordinate 1,495 downwards.
ATTTCCAGTAGCAACACTTCTGTTATCTGTTTGAGAATAGGTGAAATTTTCACCTAAAGTCACTAAGCTTCTTTCCTCATTTTTAAAAAGTACAAACTCTGTGTTTAAACGTGTTGTAAGTCTTTTAAATCCGGCATCAGTGATATCTCCACCGATGATACCAGATTGATCCAAATAGGAAGCACCAAGCGAATAAGTAATATCTTCGCTACCCCCGGTTACATTAATGGAATGACTGGAAACAGGTGCATTTTTCATGGTCATTTCATCAATCCAATTGGTCCCTTCCCAACCGTTTTGAAGTTTATTCCAAACATACTCTCCAAGTTGCGTACCTAATTGACCAGGATAGGTATTATTTAACCATGCATTGTTTTTAATTAAAGCCTCCCAATTATTTGGAGCCAAACCATCATTTACCCTACCCTCATCCATAATGTACATATACTCTTGTGCATTTAAAGGGGACAGGTTTTTATAAATGTTTTGAAAACCGTAATAAGTTTCATAATGTACAGATGCTTGTTTTGATTTTGATCCTTTTCTTGTAGTTACTAAAACAACACCATTTGCCGCTCTGGAACCATAGATTGCAGCAGAGGCGGCGTCCTTTAGCACATCGATGCTTTCAATATCCCCAGAACTTAGGTAGTCAATATTTCCAACGGCAACACCATCAACAATGTATAAAGGATCAGAATTACCAATTGTACCAAGTCCACGAATGGTTACTTTAGTACCAGCACCAGGAGCACCATTATTACGGCTCACACTTACCCCAGGAGCAACGCCTTGCAGTGCTTCCATAGCAGTTCCAGTGTTTAACATCGCAATGTCTTCTCCTTTAAGGTTTAAGTTCGCTCCAGTTACCAAGGCCTTCTTTTGAACCCCATAACCAATAACAACTACTTCATCTAAAGCCTCTAATGAGGTCTCCAGAACAATATCAATGGTAGACTGTTGACCTACTGTTACAGTTTGCGACTTCATACCAACATAGGTAAAAACCAAGTTGTCGGAAGCAGTAACATCCGAAATACTGTAATTCCCGTCAAAATCAGTTTGCACGCCGTTAGTGGTACCTTCTACGACAACCGAAACACCGGGCATCGGCATACCTGTGTCATCGGTCACTGTCCCACTAACTGCTTTTGTCTGCGAAAACATACTTTGGACACCGCACAGCATCAAAGTAAAAATCGCAATTTTCAGTTTTAGCTTCATCTTAAATTAAATTTTAGAATAATTAGGTTAGTAATTAGAATTATTCAAAAAGAATCGAACAACCCAGCCATTTCCATAAACTATAGAACAAAGAAAATGAGGAATATTAATAAGCTGACAATTACGATTATCAACAATACCTCCACTAAGGTTCTCCAATTCAATTTTGAAAAACTATTTTTCATTACGTAAATGTTAAAAAAACACTAAAAGCATACGCACTATTTATTCTGCATTCTCTGTTATTTTTGAAGCATTAAACGCACTACCA
>NZ_DATGNU010000040.1:0-4374 GCF_035306585.1 Galbibacter sp. | reverse complement strand
GCGACGCCGGTTAGCCTCTGAAAACGTGCTACGACGAACTACATAAGTTAATCCCAAATGGGACGGCTTATGTGCAGGCCAACAGCCCCAGTATTACTTCCCGGATCGAATTGTAACCCAGCAAAGCAGTAAATAGCATCACTACCACATGATTATAAGTGGTGAACTTCTTTACATACCGCTCTGCACCGTGTTTTACGGCTATTTTTTTGGATGTCTTTTTTGTCAATGAACTTTATTAGCTGATTAAAAATCGGCTGTCCGGTAAAATATGTATTTTTGCCCATGTCTTATTTTCTTGTGTCGTAACTCAAAAATAGACATACCGGGTCAGGCTGCAAAATGTCTGATCCGGTTATTTTTAACCGGACACCAATGATTGGTTTTTAGGCTTAAACAGTTCAACGAACTGAAATTCAATTCATTGAACCGATTAAATATAATATTTATTACGACACACTATTAAGGGGAAAAATCCCCTTTTCGATTAAAAGCATCTATTTAATCGGTTAAAAATGAATGAAATAGTGGTCGTACGTATCTCTGAATATCGCAAAAAACCTATACTTTTTGCACTCTTAGGTCGTCGTATGGAATCATCCCATCAAGGCCTATGAAATAAATTGGATTGTCAAAAACACAATTATAAGGGCTATGCCTGCATATTTGTTCTACAAACGGGTCAGCTAGGTCAGCATTCATTCACCTGCCCAATAATGTTGGACCATAATTCCTTTTTCATCTTTGTATGCAGTTTTTTATTCGAACTCGTTTAAACTTTTAATAGGATAAGAGCGAAAGCTAAATAATGCCAATTCAGCCATGATTCATCCAAGGTATCAAACCTGACCAAAAGGGTCCTGAAGCTATCTACCCAAGCAAAACATCTTTCATTGACAAAACGCTGGTCATAGACCTGTTGGTTAAAATCCCTTTTCCTTCCACGCTTTTCCCTTTTTCTGTTCCTAAGGTTCTCTACAATATTAGGCGTCATTTTCCTTCGTTGTATGGCTCGCCTAAACGACTTGCTGTCAAAGCCTTTATCGGCATTTTGGATGCTGTTCTCCAAGCAAAAGCCACGTGCCCTGAGTTGCCTTACCATGCTCGCGTACTGGGGCACAATCCCATACAGGTCATTGTGGTTCCCACTGATGATGCCCCCATTGGCAATGGGTATCCCTTTTCCATCGGTCATGACCAAAATGTTCGAGGTACGCCCCCTCTTGCGGTATTGGTAGGCCACACTTTGGGCAGCTTTCTTTACCAGGCTATGGGTGCCGTCGAGGTTCAATTTTTCCGTGTGGCTATTTCGGAGTAATGACGCCACCTGTTTCGGTCAAACTGCGCCACTTTGAAAGATCATACAATGATATAAAAAATTTAAACTTTAATACTATTCAACTTTCCCTTTCTTAAAGATTCTCCAGTATTTAAATCTATTCGATGTGATGAGTTTACAATTCTGTCGAGTAATGCATCAGCTTGCGTACCATCTCCACCAATGATCTCATACCAAGCAGAGACTGGTATCTGGGTGGCTATTATTGTTGATTTTCTGTTATACCGATCATCAATAATATCCATTAAAGCGTCTCTGGCATGGTTATCAAAACCTTGGAGACCAAAGTCGTCCAAAATCAGTAAATCGGTCTTTAGTATTTTTTCCAACTCTTTTAAATAAGTCCCATCTACCTTACTAAGCTTTAGTTTTTTAAGTAATCGAGCCGTATTGGTATACATGGTTTTATATTCCATTATACAGGCTTTGTGTCCTAAAGCTTGAGAGAGATAGCTCTTTCCAGATCCACATAGACCACAGATGATGATATTCTCTTTTCTCTCTATAAAATCCAAGGTTGCAAGACGTATGAACATATTTTTATCCAAGTTGCGGTTATGGGTGTAATTTACATCTTCCAAAGTGGCTTGTTGGCGGAAGTTCGCTTGTTTTAATAGTCGATCGATCTTCCGATTTTGTCGGTCCTCCCATTGATGATCAATAAGTAATGCTAAGTATTCATCAGCCGTCATGTCACTATGCCCGTTACTTTTCACATGTTCATAGTGCAGCTCGGCCATGGCTCTTAGCCGCATTTGTTTTAGTTTTTCAATGGTCTGATTGTTATTCATATTGTGTGATTTTAATTAATTATTTATTTATCATTTGTAATAGGAAGCTCCTCTTATGTTTTCATGTTCTGGTATATGGGGTCTATCTTCTTCTAGATCTTGATAAAATAAGGAACTTTTATCCTGATTGTTTTTTAAGATATTTTGGATATGCCTATAGCTAACCGCACCAGCCTCTAGTGCTCGTTTACAAGCATTATCCAATCTTTGGGAACCATAACCCTTATGGAGTTGGATTACACCCATTGCACGCTTATAGCCAATCTCAGGGTAATCTCCGTTTTCAAGGATTTTTTCGACGCAACCAAGAACATGGTTACCATGGACACTAGCTTTCTTTTTAAAAAAATCAGGACTCCAGTCAGAGTAAAATTTATGGGTGCTGCTAAGATGTTCTGAGTTGGTGTTATAATGTCCGATAACGGGGTTTCGTCGATGGATGGCTATTCGCTGATGGTTATAATACACTTCCACTGCACTGTTAGTGTAATGGATCATAGTCTCCTTTCCGATATACCGGTATGGAACGCTGTAGTAGCTTTTATCAGGAGAGAAGTACACATAACCCATCTTTTGCACCTTAGCTCTTCGGTAATCTTTAAGTTCATAAGTAGTAGAAGGCAAAGGCTTTAAATAGGCTCGTTCTACCGACTGAAAAAGCTCCTGCCGACTGGCCTGTTTTCTTTTAAACAATAGGCTATTGTAGCTTTCAAGTAAACGTCTTATTTCTCGATTTAAATCCTGCAAAGAAAAGAAGGTTATATTGCGTAAAGGATAGTAAATTCGTTGATAGGCAAGTTGTACCGCGTTCTCAACAAGGGCCTTATCTTGCGGTGCATACCCACGGGTAGGATTGATTACACAATTATAATGATGGGCAAATTCCTTAAAACTTCGGTTAATATCTGCTTCGTATTTACTAGCGCGTTTGACGGCTGATTTGAGATTGTCAGAAACAATGGCTTTAGGAACACCCCCGTAAAAGCTCAAAGCGTTGGCACAACAATGAATTAGATCACCGCGTTTCTGGCTTTTACAAGCCTCGACGTAGGTGTAGTGGCTATTGGGGAGGATGGCGACAAACACCTCTACTTCCTTGATTTCTCCAGTATCCCGCTCAACAATATGAAGTTTTTTACCAGCAAAGTCAATGTATAATTCGTGGCCAGGTTCATGATTAAGCTTCATAGAACCTTTAACCTTTGCGTATTTACGATGGTAATGTTCCATAAATTGCGTGTAACTATAGGGGTTCTCTACTTGTTGAACATATTCTTGGTAATGAAATAGAAAAGTAAAACCAGGATGATGTTCAACATCTTTCATTCGCTCAAAATAACGAGACAGATCATCAAATCGCTTATTATCAATTGTGGTATGAGAAGTAAAAAGTGTCTCCAACACTTCTGTGTCACACGCTAATAATTCTCTAAGGGTATGAGAGCTAGCCTTAAAAACTCGCATGTAATTGTTTACAGTATTGCGTGATATTCCTAGTGTAAGGCTGATCTTACGATTGCTAAAGCCATCTAGATGTAGTGAAATAATTTGTTTTAAGTCCATAGAATCAAGTGTGTTTGCCATATCGCTTTTCTTTAGCGACAAGGTAATTATTACTTGATCTTTCAAAGTGGCGCAAAACGAACCGAAATGATGTCCGAATTAGCAAAAATGGCGCAATTCAAACCGAAACCACTGGCGCAAATCGAACCGAAATACTTCTTATTTCAGATTAAAGTGGCGCAGTTTGAAGCGAAATCACTGGCGCAGTTTGACGGTTCTTCGTCAAATTTGGGGATTACCCGGTTTGAGATAGGATGACTTTCTTTCTCAATAGCTCAAAACTAGCTCTACCATACATTTGGCGTTTAATGTTTTTGATACGGTTCACATGGCCTTCTACCGGGCCATTGTTCCAAGACCATTTAATGGCATTGGTAACGGCCGCAAGGTCATTTTTTAAACCTCTGGCTAAGGATTTGAGTCCTGAAAGCTTATATCGGGACTTTTGAACAAAATCTATCCATCGCTTCATATTCCCCTTCCTATTTTTGATCATTGCACGAAAAAGCTTAACCAAGCGACTCACAATGAGTAATTCCCTGGATTCTTTAAGTAAAATATTCATACACTTTCGCTGTGTGGAATCTTTTATTTGTGAGAGCTCTTCTCCAATAAGCATGGACATTTTGGTAGCACTGATCGGTTTTATATAAGCGAGAGGTTCATTGTAAACGGCGCGCA
>NZ_DATGNU010000039.1:0-7421 GCF_035306585.1 Galbibacter sp. | reverse complement strand
TTGACCAATATCTTCGGAAAAGCGGCCAAGGATATCTTTAGTGAATTCGAAGGAAAAGATTACGAGCAACAAGTTTTCGATGGAGATGTAAAATATCACTTGGGATGGACCAGTGATCGTCAAACGGACAATGGCAAAAGGATAAATATGAACATTGCTCCCAACCCTTCACACCTTGAAACGGTGGGTGCAGTTGTAGAAGGTATCACGCGAGCAAAACAAGACAGACACTTTAGGGACGATTACTCTAAGGTACTTCCCATTGTCGTTCACGGCGATGCAGCCATTGCTGGTCAAGGTATTGCCTACGAGGTGGTGCAAATGGCACAACTCGATGGATATAAAACAGGTGGTACTATTCACATAGTGGTAAATAATCAAATTGGTTTTACAACCAACTACTTGGATGGACGCTCATCGACCTATTGTACAGATGTTGGGAAGGTGACCCTTTCTCCTGTACTTCATGTCAATGCAGATGATGCAGAAGCGGTGGTCCATGCTGCTACTTTTGCGTTGGATTATCGCATGCGATTTCAAAGGGATGTCTTTATAGATTTATTAGGTTATAGAAAGTACGGTCACAACGAGGGTGATGAACCAAGATTTACCCAACCCAAGTTGTACAAGGCTATTGCTAAACACAAAAATCCTAGAGAAATCTACGCGCAAAAGCTGATCGAGCAAGGCGTTATTGATGCTGAGTATGTTAAAAAATTAGAAGCGGATTATAAAGCTATTCTAGAGGAAGAGCTTGAGGATTCTAGAAAAGAGCAAAACACGATTATTACACCTTTTATGCAGGACGAGTGGAAAGGATTTGTGCCTGCTCAAGAGGATCAGATGTTGGCTCCAATAGACACCGCATACCCTAAGGAAAAACTTGAAAAATTAGCCAAGAAAATTACCACTTTGCCTAAGGATAAAAAGTTCTTGCGTAAAATTGAAAGGCTGGTAAGTGAGCGAAACAAAATGTTTTTCGAGACTGATAAGTTGGATTGGGCCATGGGAGAACTATTGGCCTATGCTTCCTTACTTGAAGAAGGATTCGCTGTTCGATTCTCTGGTCAGGATGTGGAAAGAGGAACGTTCTCCCATAGACATGCCGTGATAAAGGTGGAAGATTCGGAAGAAGAAATTGTACTTTTAAATAGATTAGATGAGTATCAGAATGCACATTTTGACATTTATAATTCTTTACTATCAGAATACGGAGTTGTAGGCTTTGATTATGGATATGCTATGGCATCTCCAAATACGCTTACAATTTGGGAGGCTCAATTTGGTGACTTTAGTAATGGGGCACAAATAATGATCGACCAGTATATTTCATCAGCAGAGGATAAATGGAAATTACAAAATGGATTAGTAATGCTACTTCCACATGGTTATGAAGGTCAAGGGGCAGAGCATTCCTCAGCGCGTATGGAAAGATACTTGCAATTGTGTGCTAAGGATAACATGTTCGTAGCGGATTGTACTACGCCTGCCAACTTATTCCACCTACTTAGAAGACAGATGAAGGTTAACTTTAGAAAACCATTAATTGTATTTACTCCTAAGAGTTTATTGAGACACCCAAAAGCGGTCTCAACGGTAGATGAATTTGTAAATGGAAGTTTCCAAACTGTCATTGATGATGTAGATGCCCATGTGAAGGAAATTAAATCCGTAGTGCTTTGTACTGGAAAGTTCTATTACGATCTTTTGGATGCTAAAATTGAACGTAATCGAGCGGATGTCGCACTTGTTAGATTGGAACAATTATTTCCGTTACCTGTAAAGAAGATCAAAGCAATTTTGGCAAAATACACCAATGCTGAAGAGGTTGTATGGGCGCAGGAAGAGCCTAGAAATATGGGGGCTTGGAGTCATTTATTACTGCATTTTGAAGAAGCTAGAAACTTCAGAGTTGCCTCTCGAAGATTCTATGCTGCACCTGCTGCAGGAAGTACCACTAGGAGTAAGAGAAGACATGCACAAGTGATTGATTATGTCTTTGATAAAACCCAAGACAATATGGTTCGCAAACCAAAATAAGATTATATTTACATAGTAAAACTGGTATAAAAGACTAAAAAAATAAAACTAAATTTAGAAACAATGGTTTTAGAAATGAAAGTGCCCTCACCAGGGGAATCCATTACAGAGGTAGAGATTGCAGAATGGTTGGTTCAGGACGGGGATTATGTTGAAAAGGATCAGGCGATCGCTGAGGTCGACTCAGATAAAGCAACTCTAGAATTACCTGCGGAGGCAAGTGGAGTAATCACATTAAAAGCAGAAGAAGGAGATGCAGTAGCGGTAGGAGAAGTGGTTTGTTTAATCGACACTTCTGCAGCTAAACCAGCGGGTGATACACCGAAAAAAGAAGAAAAGGAAGAACCAAAGCCTGAACTTCCAAAGCAAGAGAAAAAAGAGGTAGAACAGCCTGCTGCTGAAACACAAACGTATGCCAGTGGAACTGCTAGTCCTGCTGCTAAAAAAGTGCTTGTCGAAAAAGGTATTGACCCTAAGGATGTAAAGGGTACTGGTAAGGATGGACGAATTACTAAACAAGACGCTGTAAACGCAGTGCCTTCTATGGGAACTCCTGGTTCTGCTAGTCGAACTTCTTCTCGAACTAAACTTTCGATGTTGCGAAGAAAAGTAGCAGAACGTCTGGTTTCAGTGAAAAACGAAACTGCGATGTTGACTACTTTTAATGAAGTAGATATGAGCGCTATTTTCCAGTTGAGGGATCAGTATAAAGAGGAATTTAAATCCAAACATAACGTCGGCTTAGGCTTTATGAGCTTTTTTACTAAAGCTGTGGTGAGAGCCCTAGAGCAATTCCCAGCGGTCAATTCCATGATCGACGGAAAAGAGATGGTAAGCTATGATTTCTGTGATGTTAGTATTGCAGTATCAGGCCCTAAAGGGTTAATGGTTCCAGTGGTACGAAATGCGGAGAATTTGAGTTTCAGAGGGATTGAAGCTGAAATAAAAAGATTGGCAATTCGTGTAAGAGATGGTGAGATCACTGTGGATGAAATGACTGGTGGAACATTTACCATTACAAATGGTGGGGTGTTTGGTTCGATGCTTTCTACCCCAATTATTAATCCACCTCAAAGTGCTATTCTTGGAATGCACAATATTGTGGAGCGTCCAATTGTCAGAGATGGCGCTATAGCAATTGCACCTATTATGTATGTAGCCTTATCTTATGATCACAGAATAATCGATGGAAAAGAGTCTGTAGGATTTTTAGTAGCTGTAAAAGAAGCTTTGGAAAATCCTCAGGAGCTCCTTATGGATGGTAATGTTAAAAAGGCATTGGAGTTATAAGAAATTCAATTAATTTTTGACCGATAAACGGTTGATACGATATAAAAACGCCCAGCACTACTTGTTATTTGTAGTCTGGGCGTTTTAAATTTAGTAGGCCAGTGAAATGATTACTTGAATCGTGTCACAGTATCATAAATAGTAGTATGTTGATTAAGAATGTTATGATAATCAAACAAAAGATACTGCTGGTGATGATACGTTCTTGTTGTCGGTTAGTGCGAAGAAGTTGGTGTTGGTTGGCTGTTGTTTTCATCATTGTTATATAATTTGCAGGTGTAAAATTGCAATAAATCTCATTGGAAGTCAATAGGGAAAATCACCCTATTTTAAGGGGGGTGTTTGCTAAAGTTTTAGGAAAATTTACAACATGCCCGCTTGGTATAAAGATAAAACCTTGAAAAAGTAATGCCTTTTTTAAGGTTTTAAGAAAACTGCTTTCTTGTGGTAATCAATGATTGCTTTCGATTTTTTTAAAATATCTGCTCCAATAATGCCATGTACTGGAAGGGCTTCATGCCTGATAAGGGCATTATTGACATGGGAGAGGTCGAAAAGAACAATTTTAATTTTTTTATGGAACCATTTGGAGATTTCAATGCTATTTTTCTTGGAGATTTGAGTGAGCATGTTAGAGGCACCAGCACCAGAGGCTTTTATTTCAGATTCTTGAGTGCGCAACTTAAAATGTTCAACACTATCCATCCCAACACAGGTGCTTGAGGCTCCTGTATCGAGAATAAATCGACCTTCTATACCGTTTATTTTTGCAACTATTTCCAAGTGATTTGTTTTAGTGATAGTTAAAGGAACTCTTATATATCCTTTGTCGTGAAGGAATTTTTTCAAACTCTGCATTGAAATCTAATTTTGTACAAATATAGCCGTTTAAACTGTTACTTTTGCAGCATGATTTTAACAGATACACACACCCATTTATATAGTGAAGCTTTTCAGGAGGATAGGGATCAAATGATCCAACGTGCCTTGGATCTTGGTATTAAACGATTTTTTATACCAGCAATTGATTCCACATATAATCAAGCTATGTTTGATCTAAAAAAGCGTTATCCGGAGAACGTTTACCTTATGTCAGGTCTTCATCCAACCCATGTTAAAGAGAATTACATAGAGGAACTCGAGACCGTAAAGAGACTTTTATCCCAACATTCTTTTGTAGCTATTGGTGAGATCGGAATCGACCTATACTGGGATAAAAGTTTTTTAAAACAGCAGCAATATGCCTTTAGGGAGCAAATTAAATTAGCCAAACAATATCACTTGCCCATTGTGATCCATTGCAGAGATGCCTTTGATGAGGTTTTTGAAGTTTTAGAAATGGAAAAGGGGGGGGATTTATTTGGGATTTTTCACTGTTTTACAGGTACACTTGAACAGGCTAAACAGGCTATTGGCTATCAAATGAAATTAGGAATAGGCGGGGTTGCTACCTTTAAAAATGGTAAAATTGATCAATTTTTGAATCAATTAGATATTTCAAATATCGTTTTGGAGACAGACGCTCCTTATTTAGCACCAGTTCCCTATCGAGGTAAACGAAATGAAAGTGCCTATTTATTAGAAGTTGCGGCCAAGTTAGCTGCCATTTATCAAATGCCTTTGGAGCAGGTTGCACAGATAACAACTGAAAACTCTAAAGAAGTTTTTGGAGTTTGATATTGGTTTGAAAAGTTTAATGGACTAAATTTTGTTCCTTTGTCAAAAAGTTAAGTAGACGTGATTACTATTGATGATATTCGGCCTTATTTAGATGCCGAGGTAAATGACGCACTCGAAAAAGGGCTGAATCATCCGATGATTCAGGCCTTATTACAGTTTACATTCCCAGATAAGTCCTGGGATGAAATCTCTGAATTAGTGCGCTCGTGTAACTCTATACAAGATTTCCAGTCTAAAGTCATATACAGGAGTGTTCGAACTGTAATTGAAAAAAGTTCTGAAGGCTTCACAACTTCAGGTTTCGATAAATTAGATCCCAATCAGGCATATCTATATATTAGTAACCATCGTGATATTATACTAGATACTTCACTTTTGAATGTTGCCTTATTAGAGCATGAGAAAATCATGACAGCATCCGCTATTGGAAATAATCTCGTTAAAAAACCCTTTCTGATGGAACTTGCTAAGCTAAATCGAAGTTTTCTCATCATGAGGGATCTCCCGCCAAGAGAAATGCTTAAGACTTCCAGAATGGTTTCTCAGTATATTGGTCACCAGCTGCATAAGGAAAATAGGTCTGTGTGGATAGCACAAAAGGAAGGAAGAACCAAAGATGGCAATGATCTCACACAACAAGGGGTTTTAAAAATGATTGCTTTAGCTCATAACGGTCTATCTGTAATGGAATATTTTAAGAGTTTAAAGATCGTCCCGATATCCATTTCATATGAATTTGATCCCACGGATGTGTTGAAGATCCCTGAACTGATGGCCAAACACCACGATATAGCGTATGTGAAATCCAATAATGAAGATTTCAACAGTATTCTCAAAGGTGTAACAGGACAAAAAAAGCGAATTCATATCAGTGCTGGTTCAGTAATGGATGCCGAACTCGATGCTATTGGACGCAGTGGTGAAACATTAAATAGGCAATATCAATTGTTGGCTGACCAAATCGATCAACAAATACATAAGAATTATCACCTATGGCCTTCCAATTACATGGCATATGATATGTTGTACAAGGTGGATACCTTCAAAGACCGTTACACTGAAAAGGAAAAGCGCCAATTCCAACGCAGAATTCATAGACGTGTTGAGGGCAATAACAAAATAGCCCTCCATAATTATTTACTTATGTATGCAAACCCAGTGGTGAACCAGTTAAACCTAGAATCATGATTCCTAAAATTCTGTTGATATATACAGGAGGTACCATTGGTATGGTGAAGGACTTTGAAACAGGCGAACTTCGAGCGTTTGATTTTGACCAGTTATTAAGCAGAATTCCAGAACTTACCCAATTGGATTGTGAGATACACAGTATGTCTTTTGAATCACCCATTGATTCATCCGATATGAATCCTGAATGCTGGGTAAAAATTGCAGAAACGGTCGAAGATCATTACGATCAGTTCGATGGGTTTGTCGTTTTACATGGGAGTGATACGATGAGTTATTCTTCCTCTGCTTTAAGCTTTATGTTGGAAAATCTATCTAAACCTGTAATATTTACAGGTTCGCAGCTTCCTATTGGAGACCTGCGAACTGATGCTAAGGAAAATCTTATTACCTCTATTCAAATTGCGTCGCTACAAAATAAGGGAGTAGCCGTCATAAAAGAGGTTTGCTTATATTTTGAATATAAGTTGTATCGTGCGAACCGTACCACAAAAATTAATGCGGAACATTTTGAGGCATTCTCATCATTGAACTATCCAACCCTTGCAGAGAGTGGAGTTCATCTTAAGGTTCATCATGAGTATTTGTTAAAGCCTAAAAAAAAGAGACTAATAGTTCATAAAAATCTCGATCCTAATATTGCTCTAATAAAATTGTTTCCAGGAATAACGGAAAACATGGTTAAATGTATTTTGACTAATCCAAGAATTAAAGCTGTCGTATTAGAAACCTATGGTGCTGGGAATGCTCCCACGGTAAAATGGTTTGAAAAAGCATTAAAAAATGCCATTGAATCGGGAAAAATAATTGTAAATGTTACACAGTGTTCTGGTGGAAGTGTTATAATGGGACGTTATCAGACGAGTTCTCACCTTAAAAATTTAGGAATTATTAGTGGAAAAGACATTACGACCGAGGCAGCACTTGCCAAACTCATGTTTTTATTGGGCAGTAATATTGAGGCTAAAGTGTTCAAAACCATATATGAAGCTTCATTAAGAGGAGAAATGAGTTAAAATTAACTACATATATTTTAAGAACTAAAAAAAAATTCGTTATTTGGCGCCCTAAAGCTATTGAAATTACAGAGAGGTGGCCGAGTGGTCGAAGGCGCACGCCTGGAAAGTGTGTATACGTCAAAAGCGTATCGAGGGTTCGAATCCCTTCCTCTCTGCTGTAGTTTTAATGTTTAATAACATTTTTTTTTTATATTTAACCCTATT
>NZ_DATGNU010000038.1:0-10139 GCF_035306585.1 Galbibacter sp. | reverse complement strand
CCCTATCCCATTAGATTCATTCCCCATAACTAAAATGGCCTCCTTAGGTAGCTTAGACTTATATACGTTTTCACCATCCATAATCGCCCCATAGATCGGCTTATCGGTAGAGGTTAAAAATTCCTCAAGCTCAAGATAATTAATTTGCACTCTGGCTAAGGAACCCATAGTAGCTTGAACCACTTTTGGATTGTAACAATCAACCGTATTTTCACTGCACACTAGTTGAGAAATTCCAAACCAATCACAAAGCCGTATTATAGTCCCTAGATTCCCTGGATCTCTTACATTATCTAGAGCTAAAATTAATCCTTCGGTTTTTAAACTCTTTTGAGCTGGCATATGGAATACACCCAAAATTTCAGTTGGGGTCTTTAAACAGCTTAATTTTTTCATTTCCCCAGCACCTATCTTCACAGTATTACCAATTGGTAATCCATCTACCTGTTGGGTAACATAAAGAGCATAGGGTAGCAATTTGGATTCTAAAAGCTCCAATACACCTTTGATTCCTTCAGCTATAAAAAGTTGATGCTTACTACGGTACTTTTTTTGATGTAAGGACGTTATAAGTTTTAATTCGTTTTTGCTAACCATACAAATAGTGTATTTTTGACCGTAAATTTAATTATTCACCCTCTTGAAACAATTTTTTGCAAAAATAACGGTATTATTTGTAATAGTACTGCTGAATTCATGTAATGCCGTGAAGAGGGTAGAAAGTGGTCAATTGTTATTAGTGGACAACAATATTTATGTCAATGAGCAAAAAGTTACAGAGAGTGAGATTGAAGGTTTGATTACACAAAGGCCTAATAATAAAACACGGCTAGCGATCTACAATATGGCCAAACCAAATCCCGCTCGATACTACACTGCAAAACTTGATTCTAATCTACAAGATATGAGCTTTTTTGATCGTTTGATTTCGAAAAAGCAGCTCACGCAACTTGCTGATTACAAAATCAACTTTAATAACTGGCTCATGAAAACTGGAGAAGCACCAGTGATCATTGATAAGGAAAAAACGGAGAAATCTGCAGAGCGCCTAAAGTTATACTACGACACCAAAGGGTATTTCAACAGTCAGGTCAGTTATGAAATCGATAGTAGTAACACCAAAGAAAAGCGTGCAGTGGTCAATTACAACCTCACCACAGGACCAGCGTATTACCTAGATTCCATAAGTACTAATTTCGAATCAAAAGACTTAGACTCCATATACAATCGTTATAAACGGTTCTCTAGAATTCGTCCAGGCCAGAGGTTTGACTTTATATTCTTTGATGCTGAAAAGGAACGACTAAACAACATCTTTGTGAACTCTGGGATATATAAGTTCCAACCCTCGTCTATTAGTTTTGATATTCAAAGAGATACATCTTTAGCCACTGAGGATAGAAAAATGCCAGTAGTAATTAACATTCAAAACGCCCCAGCAAACCAAGGTAGCGGAGAAGTTCCTTATAAAATCCATCGGGTGAAAGAAGTAAATATCTATGCTGATTATTCCTTTAATAACTCACAGGACAGCTTAAAATCAATTACTTATGACGGGTACACCATTTATTTCAAGGATCAGCTAAAATATAGACCAAAAGCACTCACAGATGTTATTGCAATTATACCTGATAGTGTTTATAAAGAATCCGATCGGTCATTGACTGCCAAACAGATTAACAACCTAAAGGTATTTAAGTACCCTAACATCAATTACAGTTATTTAGACAGCACCGACAATCAGCTAAGGACCAATATTTATCTAAACCCAAGACCTCGATTTTCATTAGGTTTTAGCTCTGATCTATTGCATTCAAACATTCAGGATATTGGTATTTCCCTTAGTACCTCTTTGATCGCTAGAAACATTTTTAGAGGTGCAGAGACCCTAGATATTGCCTTTAGAGGCACCTTTGGATCTTCCTCTGATTTTAAAAACACGGAAAGCGGATTTTTCAATATTGCAGAATTTGGGGCGGACATTGGATTAAATATTCCAAGAATATTTTTCCCATTAAACACCAATGGGATCATTCCTAAATCCATGACTCCAGAAACCCGTTTCTCCCTCGGGACCACCCTTCAGAAAAATATTGGATTGGACAAGCAAACCTTTAATGGGATTCTACGCTATAGATGGAACCCTTCCAATATAAGAAGAAACATCTTTGAACTTATTAACATTCAATATGTAAAGAATTTAAACACCGATCGCTATTACGATGTTTACGAGAATAGTTATGATGACTTAAATAATGTAGCCTCTGATTATACCAATCAAGCAAATCCAGCGTATTTTGATGAGAATGGAAACCTCAACATTCCAACGGGTACAAGTGGATTTACGCAGGATGTATTAAATGGCAACATTAATGCTAGTAGCGCAGATCAAAATGAAGTAGCTCGTATTGAAGACCAAAGGAATCGATTAACTGCCAATAACTTAATTTTTTCAACAAACTACACGTACTATAAGAATACTCGTAGAAACTTTAACGATCATAATTTTTTCCAATTTAGGGGCAAAATAGAATTGGCTGGAAACCTACTCTCGAGTTTGTCAACCGCTCTAAATTTAGATACTGATGAAAATGGGAATAATTTAATTTTTGGTGTACAGTATTCCCAGTATGTTAAGACAGAATTTGATTATATAAAATACTGGCGTCTATCACGCCGCAATGTGCTTGCTTTTAGATCCTTTATGGGAGTTGCCATTCCTTATGGTAATTCAGGGAGCATTCCCTTTATCAGAAGTTACTTTGCTGGAGGATCCAATGATAACAGAGCCTGGCAGCCCTATGAGCTTGGTCCAGGAAGAACAAAGAGTACCAACGACTTTAATGTAGGTAATTTAAAGTTGGCACTTAACCTTGAATATCGATTCCCATTAATAGGGGATATCAACGGTGCTTTATTTGTGGATGCTGGTAATATATGGGATTTTTTAAATGATGTAGAGAATGAAAAAGCCATTTTTGAAAACCTACGATCCTTAGAGGAAATTGCAGTAGGTACGGGGTTTGGTCTGCGTTACGATTTTAACTTTTTTGTCTTTAGGTTTGATATTGGCTTTAAAACCTACGATCCTACTTATGATCAGAAGAGTAAGCGATGGTTTAATGATTATAACTTTGGCAATGCCGTATACAACATTGGGATCAATTATCCTTTCTAAGCCGTGTAAATTTATTATTTTTGCCCACACAATTCTAAGTCATAAAAACAATGCAATTTTTCTCTTGAACAAATTGTCGTATTTTTGGCTTTTAAAAGTGAGCTTAAAGCGAACAACTATATAACTATATACAAATTAGAAACTTAAATTTATGAGTCACAACATTAAGGCTGGTGTAGCCACTGGAGACGAAGTACAAAAGATATTTGACTATGCTAAAGAGAAAGGATTCGCTCTTCCAGCAGTCAATGTTATTGGGAGCAGTACCATCAATGCTGTTTTAGAAACAGCAGCAGAATTAAATTCTCCCGTTATTATCCAATTCTCCAACGGAGGAGCACAGTTTAATGCTGGAAAAGGACTATCTAACGATCAGCAAAAAGCGGCTGTTGCAGGAGCTGTTGCAGGCGCAAAACACGTTCATGAAATGGCTGAAAAATATGGGGTTCCAGTAATCCTTCACACGGATCACTGTGCTAAAAAACTTCTTCCTTGGGTAGATGGAATGTTAGCGGCAAGTGAAGCACATTTCAAACAAACTGGAAAGCCTTTATTTAGCTCTCATATGATCGACCTCTCTGAGGAGTCAATAGAAGAGAATATAGCGACTTGTAAAACATACTTGGAGCGTATGGATAAAATGGGGATGACCCTTGAAATTGAACTAGGTATCACAGGTGGTGAAGAAGATGGTGTTGACAATACAGATGTAGATGACTCTAAATTGTATACCCAACCAGAAGAGGTAGCATACGCCTATGAAGAATTATTAAAAGTATCACCACGTTTTACTATCGCAGCAGCCTTTGGTAACGTTCATGGTGTTTACAAACCTGGAAACGTGAAGCTAACTCCAAAAATCCTTAAGAACTCTCAAGAGTATGTGTCAAAAAAATACAATGTTCCTCACAACACTATCAACTTTGTATTCCATGGAGGATCAGGTTCAACAGTAGAGGAAATCAGAGAAGGAATTAGCTATGGTGTTATTAAGATGAATATTGACACCGACCTTCAATATGCTTATTTAGAAGGAATTAGAGATTATATGAAATCTAAGGAAGCTTATCTAGGAGGTCAAATTGGCAACCCAGAAGGTGAAGATGCACCAAATAAAAAATATTACGACCCTCGCGTATGGATTCGCGAAGGAGAAAAAACCTTTATCACTCGTTTGAAAAAGGCTTTTGAAGATTTAAACAACGTGAATACGTTATAAAATTCATCAGAAAGCACTAAAGCGGTTGATATTGCTTTAGTGCTTTTTTAATTCTATATAAGATATGGCAATGGCTTGGTTTAAAAGAAAAGAAAAAGGGATACAAACCGCTACAGAAGAGAAAAAAGACACCCCAGTTGGTCTTTGGTATAAATCCCCAACAGGTAAAATTGTAGAGGCTGATGAATTGGCTAAAAACTTTTATGTAAGTCCAGAGGATGATTATCATGTGCGTATCGGTAGCAAAGAATATTTTTCAATATTGTTTGATGACAATAAGTTTAAGGAACTAGATCCTAATTTAGAATCCAAAGATCCACTTAACTTTGTCGATACCAAAAAATATTCTGATCGCTTGAAGCAAGCCCAGGAAAAAACGAAACTGAAGGATGCCGTTAGAACTGCTGTAGGTAAGTCCAAGGGAAAAAATTTGGTCATTGCTTGTATGGATTTTTCTTTTATTGGAGGTTCTATGGGAAGTGTAGTCGGAGAGAAAATCGCAAGAGCGATCGATTATTCCATCAAAAAGAAAATTCCTTTTATGATGATTTCAAAATCTGGTGGTGCCAGGATGATGGAAGCCGCTTTATCCCTAATGCAGCTAGCCAAGACTTCTGCAAAATTAGCGCAACTTTCTGAACTTGGAATACCATACATTTCGTTGTGTACAGATCCAACAACTGGAGGTACTACTGCATCCTACGCTATGCTTGGCGATATTAATATTGCAGAGCCTGGTGCACTAATCGGTTTTGCGGGGCCTCGCGTAGTAAAGGAAGCTACAGGTAAAGACCTTCCTGAGGATTTTCAAACATCCGAATTCTTATTAGAGCATGGGTTCCTAGATTTTATCGTCCATAGAAGAGACTTGAAAAACAAAGTGAATCTGTATATTGATTTAATACAAAACCAGGCCGTTAGAGCTTCGTAATACAAAGACATTATCTACTACAAAGGCTCCAATCTCGGGGCTTTTGTTTATTTTTGACCTCTGGTTCACCGAAAAAATACCCATGCCATTAATGGGGAAATATCCTTACCATGTATAGCGGGCAACAATTTAAGTTCCAAACAAAATAGATTCTTCTACCCTATCCACGCATATTAATTAATTATTTTTCTACCTTAAAAATAAAATTATTACTATATTTGCGCCCTTGATAGATCGACTATCAAATACATAAGAATCATTTAAAGAAATATTGGCATGTATTTATCAAAAGAGGTAAAAGCAGAGATTTTCAAAAAACACGGTGGAAGTGAAAACAACACTGGATCTGCAGAAGGACAAATTGCCTTGTTCACACACAGAATTAAACACTTAACAGAACACCTGAAAAACAATCAAAAAGATTTTAACACAGAGCGTTCATTAGTTAGGTTGGTAGGTAAAAGAAGAAGCCTACTTGATTATTTGAAGAAGAAAGATATTACAAGATATCGAGCTATCATCAAAGAATTAGGATTAAGAAAGTAAATTATAAAGGGAGCTATTTGCTCCCTTTTTACTTAATTGTATATTTTTTTGTGTTTTTTTTAGCCGTTTTATCAATAATGGCATACTTTTGATTTTCTCATTATAGAGAATTCAATGTTCGCATAACCACAACCTGGGACAGTAAGTGGTTAACAAAAAAGCTTAGACAACTAGTTTTTCATTGGGTAATAACAACTACAACACAACTCGGCCGTGAAATTTCACGGGTGCCCATTGTTTAACATTCCGCTACTATAAATTCCATGGAGCGGAGCAATAAAAAAACTAAATGATTCCTGAAGTAAAACAAGAAATTATTGATTTAGGAGATGGTAGGACCATTTCACTAGAAACGGGAAAATTAGCAAAACAAGCTGATGGTTCTGTCGTAATTCGTATGGGTAACGCAATGCTTTTAGCAACAGTGGTTTCTGCCAGAACGGCAAACCCTGGGATTGACTTTTTACCCTTAACGGTAGATTACCGTGAAAAATTTGCAGCCGCAGGTCGCTTCCCTGGTGGCTTTTTTAAGCGTGAAGCTAGACCGAGCGATCGCGAGGTGCTAACGATGCGTTTGGTGGATCGTGTATTGCGTCCATTATTTCCAAAGGATTATCACGCTGAGACTCAGGTGATGATTCAACTCATGTCAAGCGATGACAATGTGATGCCAGACGCCTTAGCTGGTTTGGCAGCATCTGCGTGTATTCAATTATCTGATATTCCTTTTGAATACCCTATTTCAGAGGTAAGAGTTGCTCGTGTGGACGGCAAATTTATCATCAACCCAAGCAAAACACAATTAGAAAAGGCTGATATGGATATTATGGTTGGAGCCTCTGAGGATTCTGTTGCCATGGTTGAGGGTGAGATGTTAGAGGTTTCAGAGCAAGAAATGACAGAAGCCATTAAAGTGGCTCATGAGGCGATTAAAGTCCAAATAGAGGCTCAGAAAAGACTTGTAGAAAAAGTTGGTAAAAAGGAAGTCCGTGAATATGAACCAGAGCTTGAAGACGCTGAATTAGAAGCTAAAATTCACACCTTTGCATACGATAGATGTTATGCTGTTGCTAAAGAGGATACTACTAAACAGGAGCGCGGTGAGAAATTCGGATTAATTAAAGAAGAGATTGCAGCATGGTATAGCGAAGAGGAACTGGAAGAGAAAGAAGAGCTTATCAATAAATATTTTGCCAAGTCTCAAAAAGAAGCGGTTAGAAATCTTATCTTAGACGAGAACATTCGTTTGGATGGCAGAAAAACTACGGATATCCGACCTATCTGGTGTGAGGTAGATTATCTTCCTTCTACTCATGGATCATCGATCTTTACTAGAGGGGAAACTCAGGCACTTGCTACAGTTACCTTAGGTACTTCAAAACAAGCCAACGTAATAGATCTTCCTACGGAGCAGTCTGAGGAGCGTTTCTATTTACACTATAATTTCCCGCCATTCTCCACTGGAGAGGCGCGTCCACTTAGAGGAACTTCTCGTAGAGAGGTAGGACATGGAAACCTTGCACAACGGGCCCTTAAGAACATGATTCCTGAGGATTGTCCTTACACTGTTCGTGTAGTATCGGAAGTCTTAGAATCCAATGGTTCATCCTCTATGGCAACGGTTTGTGCTGGAACAATGGCGCTTATGGATGCCGGTATTCAACTAAAGAAACCAGTTTCAGGTATTGCCATGGGGCTTATTACGGATGGTGAGAAGTACGCTGTATTATCAGATATCCTTGGGGATGAAGATCACTTAGGTGATATGGACTTTAAAGTAACTGGTACTGAAGATGGTATTACAGCCTGCCAAATGGATATCAAAATCAAAGGACTTTCTTATGAAATTCTTGAAAATGCTTTGGCACAAGCAAGAGAAGGAAGACTACATATTCTTGGAAAATTAACCGATACCATTGCGACACCAAACGAACAAGTAAAAGCACATGCTCCAAAAATGGTTTCAGTTACTATCCCTGGAGATTACATCGGAGCGTTAATTGGTCCTGGAGGGAAGGTAATTCAAGAATTGCAAAAAGAAACTAACACAGAGATCGTTATCGAGGAGGTTGGCGATAAAGGAGTCGTTGAAATTCTAGGTACTGACCAGGATGGAATCAATGCAGTACTTGCAAAAATAGACGCCATTACGTTCAAACCAACCAAAGGAGATGTTTACGAGGTAAAAGTTATTAAATTACTGGATTTTGGTGCTGTTGTAGAATATTCAAAGGCCCCAGGAAATGAAGTTCTTTTACATATCTCAGAACTGGCATGGGATCGCACCAATAATGTGACTGATGTGATTAAAATAGGGGATGTTTTTGAAGTGAAATACTTTGGGGTTGATCCTAAAACACGAAAAGAAAAAGTTTCTAGAAAAGCCGTTTTACCAAAACCTGAAGGGTATGTGGAACGGGAAAGAAACTCTGATAATCGCCATAGGTCTAATAATGACCGTAGAGGTGGTGATAAAGATAGAAAGCCTCGAAGAGACTAAACAATTCATGTTAATTTTAAAGTGTGTGAAAAGTCTGGCCGTGTGTCAGGCTTTTTCTTTTTTAACCACTTAAGTCGCCTACAGCACATTGATTTTTCAAAAAACTATTACTTACTTTTGTTGATTCATTTTCAAGTTAAGTAGTATGTTTAAGAAATTAGTAGGGATTGAACCACTGGATCTCATCCCATCGGCCGAGCTTAAGCTTCAAGAGTTTGCAGAAGAAGTTATTTTATTTAGGGATATCCCAAAGGATGACCAGCAAATTATTGACCGCATCTCCGATGCGGATGCGGTGCTTTTAAGCTATACCTCCACCCTAAACAAAAATATTCTTGAGAAATGTCCTAATGTCGTGTACATCGGTATGTGTTGTTCATTATATTCTCCAGAAACAGCCAATGTGGATATTCTCTACGCCAATGAGCGAGGAATCAAAGTTACTGGCATCCGAGACTACGGTGATGAAGGTGTAGTGGAATATGTGGTAAGCGAACTTGTTCGTTGTTTGCATGGTTTTGGAACTGATAAAAATGGTCATCCAGAAAAACCTTGGGATGGAGCCGCCAGAGAAATCACAGGGCTCAAAGTCGGAATTGTCGGACTAGGTACCTCAGGAGGCATGATTGCCGATGCTTTAAAGTTTTTCGGCGCGGAGATCTCTTATTTCGCACGAAGCGAAAAACAAACAGCTAAGTCCAAAGGTTATACCTTCCAACACCTTCATGCACTGTTATCAGAAAATGAAGTCATCCTGTGTTGTCTTAATAAAAACACCGTTCTTTTGCATGAATCAGAATTCAAGAGCCTGGGTAATCACAAAATATTATTTAACACAGGACTCTCTCCTGCTTGGGATATGGAACCCTTTAAAGGGTGGCTCGAAGCAGACAATCGTTGTTATTGCGACACCGTAGGTGCTCTTGGCGATAAAAAGCTTATAAATCACCCTAATGTACGCTGTATGGAGGTCTCTGTGGGTCGCACCAAACAAGCCTATATTAGATTAAGTGAAAAGGTGTTGGCGAATTTATCAGAATACAATGGGTGAGGTAATATTTCGTAAGGTATTCACCACACTCCATCCGGCAATTTTAGAGGTCTTGCTATAAACATCGACAACAGCATGCACTTCTTCATTTCTAAGTTCTATTCGGTGATCATCCCCTATATAATCTGGGACCGAGGTCACCGATACTTTTATATTATCAGGTCCAACCGAAGCAAGTGATGCTGCCACAGCAACGTTCACTTTTGTCGGAAACAAAGCGATTGCTTCCTTAGCATTCCCTGAAAAAACCTTCTTGGTCTGGGTTTCAAGGATTGGTTCATAGACACTGGTGGAACGCAACGATTTTGGGCTTTTCTCTGTGTCGAAGGTAACTTCGCAATCTCCCATTAGAGAAGCTGTACGAAGAACATCAAATCCTCCGATCGATCCGGAGACGAGATGTACTCTTGTTCCGTTTTTCTTTGCGGTATCTTGTACTTGTTTATAGAACTCCTCATCGGCCAAAGCTCCAATGGAAAGTGTTACAATAGATGAACCATTCGCTAACGCTGGCAAAGCTAATTCACGCAGGGCAACTGGCGCTGCTGATTCTAAAATATAATCAGGCTTGAGGGCTATGATTTCTGTGATCGATTCATATGCCTTACAAGAATAACCTAGATTTTCTTTATTGATACGCTGCGCTAGTTTTTCAGCTTTCTCAAATGTTCTCGAATAACTTCCAATTAGTTGATAATCGTCAAGTATTCCACC
>NZ_DATGNU010000037.1:0-10077 GCF_035306585.1 Galbibacter sp. | reverse complement strand
GCATTTGAAATCAAATTATTCATAATAATCTCCATTTTTTCAAGATCCACCAAGAAGTAGGAGTCCTCTTTTTCAATGTGATAACTCAGTTTAATACTTTTCCAATTGGCCAGTGCCTGATAATTTTCAATCCACTTCTTTAGTTTCTTTGGAAGGGGATGTCTACCGATATTCAAGGAGCTCAAATTTTTTTCAGACTTGCGAAATTCCAATAGCTGATTAATGGATTGTGAGAGTTTCTTTCCATTTTTTCGTACAAAAAGCAATTTCTCCCTTAACCCACTCTGTTTTTCCTTGGAAAGGATGTCCTCTATTGGTGCAATCACAAGAGTTAGTGCCGTTTTTAATTCGTGGGAGAATGCGGTGAAGAATCTTAAGCGTTCCTCATTCAATTCATGTTCCAATTGTCGCTGTTTTTTTTCGAAAATCAATGAATTTTTAAGACGAACCCGTTCAGAATAATACTTTAAAACCACCCAAATTAATAGCGATCCAACTACTAGGTAAAGAAGGTAAGCCCAAAATGTTCTCCAAAATGGCGGAAGTATTGTGATTTGTAAGCTTTTAAATACAGGAACTTCAAAGCCTGAATTCATTTTCACCTTTAAATTGTAGTTCCCTGGTGGGACATTGGTGAAGTTAGCCACACCAATTCCTTGTGTATCAATCCAATAATTGTTATGATTTTCTAATTTATAAGCGTAGGACACTTTTCGGGAATCGGGGTATTTTAAAGCTCTAAATCCAATAGAAAAAGAGTTTTGGTTGTGTTTTAAGGTGATTTTTTCTTTAAAGGAAATAGCTTGGTCTAGAATTGCGCCTTTTTTCTCACTAACCTTTTCCGTTTTATTAAGAACCATAAGTTGATTTATAATCAGGTTAGGCTGCTGTTTTGGATGATCAAAAATTTTGGCGTTAATGATGTTCATTCCATTATTTCCTCCGAAGAATAGGGTGGTTGAATCGATTATTGCCACAGCACCAATATTAAATTCCCCGTTTTGAATATTATTCAATGAACTCAGGTCGGTAATCTCTTTATTTTTAAGATTGTACCGGCTGATACCATGATAGGTTCCCATCCATACATAGGTGTCGTTTTGCTGTATCATGCTGCAGATGGTATTGTTGCTCAATCCATCTGATATTAAATACTGCTCCACGCTGCTGCCATCCTTATTCATTCGTATAAGACCTCCATATCGCGTACCAAATAAAATATCATTCTCATTTAAAACCAGGACACTAAAAATGACATCGCTAGTTAAACCAGGGGTGTTTTTAGAATTAAATACGCAAATAGATTGCTGCTTTGGATCATATCTTATAATCCCAGATCCATAGGTAGCTAACCACAACACACCATTTTGATCAGCATCAATAGCACGAATATCAATTTTACCCAGAAGTTCGATGTAGCTGAAGCTGTCATTATCTCTATTATACTTATATAATCCTCCCCTATTGGTGCCTACCCAGATGTTCTTGTCATCGGATTGAAATATCGTTCTCACATCGCTTCCATTCTCTGGAGAAGACGCAAGATAATGGGTAATTTGAGTATGATTAGGTGATAATTTATGAATACCACCCCTATAAGTGCCTATCCATAAATTTTCCTCATGGTCTTCAAGTAGGGAAAGAATATAATTATTGTTAAGAGTGTTCGTATTGTTGGGATGATGCCTGAGGGTTTTGATAACCCCTTTCTTTGGATCATATAAATCGAGTCCATTTCCATCAGTCCCTATCCATATGCGACCATTTTTACTAGAAATTAAGGCGCCTATACGATTGTGACTAATGCTATTTTTTTTCATCTGATTTCGCTGAATCAACGTTACTGATTCAGCGTTGGGGTTCACATAATTAATTCCTGTTGGAGTTCCCAGCCACATATTATCCTCTTGATCCATCATAATTGCTGATACCGTACGATTATATACACTTGACCCATCTGTATTTGGTAAGAACCACTTGATTTTTAGTTTTTTACTTTGGTCCAGTAAAGAACTAATTTCAAGAATGTTCAATCCTCCATTTCTGGTACCAATCCACAGGTTTCCCTTACGGTCATCTTTCAAACTGATTATATCATTATCGCTCAAGCCAGAAACAGGAGAGTGGGATTTATTCAGCTTTAAGGTATCCCCTTTACTTGTGATCAGCTGCAATCCCTTGCGGCTCCCTATCCATAAATTATTCTGTCCATCGGTGTATAATTCATTGATAATTCCCGTAGGTAAACTGCTATGGGGACCATAAGCAACAGTGGTAATTTTTTTAGTAATAAGATTTATCTTGTTCAGACCGTTATTGAAGGTGCCTACCCATAGGATAGAATCATGTTGAATTGCCATGGAAGAAATTTCATTAGAGGACAAATTTTCTAGATGAGGTAGGTCCTCTAAAACCCTATTGCTGTCGGCGATTTGTATGCCTCCTTGGTAGGTGGCGATGATGACTTTTGGCGCTGTGGTTATTTCTATAGCGCTGACATTATTGTTAATCAAACCGTGCTTTGAATTGACAACCCTGAAGGTTTCTTTTTTGAAATTGTAAATATCCAAACCATTGTCTGTGGTTATCAGTAGTTCGGATTGGTTTAACAATTTCAAATCTTTGACAAAATTGTTCGAAAGACCGCTATTTTCTGAATCGAAGTGGTCTTTAAATTTCTTAAACTCGGTACCGTCGTATCGATTGAGTCCATCAAAAGTTGAAACCCAAATATAACCCAAAGAATCCTGTAATATATCGTTGATGAAATTATTAGACAACCCGGCCGCATCATCGATTAAATGAAATTGCAAGTTCCTGTCAAAAATACTTTTATGCGTTTGTTCCACTTGGGAATAACATTCACAAACGAAACTAAAAAAGAGTAAAAAAATTAAATTAAAAATTTTCATTGGAATTCTTACTTAACCCTCAAGTCATAAATGAAATTACTCGAATACTGACAATATAGGATTTTTGATCGATTTACACCCCATATTGGATCGGAAAACCACCCCCTAATTTAACGCCCTTTTATGAACATTGTAAAGCGCTCTGAATTTCAGAATCCGCAAACTTCAAAACTGTAATTTTTTAAACAATTAAACTAACTTAAATTATGTTCAAAGATCTATTGTATGAAAAGGGTTATAAGTGTCACTTGACCGCCTTTTTACTATTATGTAGTTTGATGCTTTTCTCGCAAGAGAGCCAGGTAAAGGGACTGGTACTTGATGATGCAGGTATTCCCCTTCCAGGAGCATCCGTGATAATTAAAGGTACCACCAAAGGTACCGTCACTGATTTTAATGGGAACTTTACTATTTCGGTAATGCAGCCCAGTACAACTACCTTGGTAATTTCCTATATAAGCTATCAGACAAAAGAGATCCCTGTAAACAACCAAAGTTTTATAGAGGTGAGCTTAGCGGCTGATGTAGCAGCATTAGATGAGGTTATTGTGGTGGGTTATGGCAACCAAAAAAGAGCCACCTTAACTGGGTCCATATCCGAGGTAGATGGAGAAGATCTGGTAAAAAGCCCACAACCAAACATTACAAGTTCCTTCTCTGGCCGAATGTCTGGCGTGATAGCCAACAATAGGTCAGGGGAGCCAGGAGCAGATGATTCCAGTATTTCGATACGCGGTTTGGCTACAACAGGGAATAACGATGTATTAGTGGTAGTGGACGGCGTTCCAGGTCAGATAGGAGGATTGTCAAGATTATCTCCAGAGGACATCGAAAGTATTTCAATCTTAAAAGATGCTTCGGCTGCCATTTATGGGAGTCGTGCTGCTAATGGTGTAATTTTAGTTACTACCAAAAGAGGACGAAAAAATCAGGCTCCATCGGTTTTATATAACTTTGATATCGGATTTTCTTCACCAACCCGTCTTCCTGATATGGCAGATGCCGCCACCTTTGGCACTATTCGAAACGAAATTGCTTACTACAACAACCCCGATGGAGGAATGAATCAAATTTATTCACCCCAGGAGATTCAACTCTTTACCAATGGGTCAGATCCGTTGAATTATCCAAACACCAATTGGGCAGAGCAAACCCTTAAAGATGTCAGTATCCAAACAAGACATAGTTTAAATGTTAGAGGTGGAGGAGAACATATTAATTATTATTTCTCTTTAGGTAGTATATCCCAAGATGGTTTGTATAAAGACGGTGCTACTGATTACACTCAGTATCATGTGCGCTCCAATATCGATGCCCAGATTAGTGACAGATTAAAAATAGGAGTATCACTCTCGGGAAGGAAAGAAGATAGACAATTTGCAACGCAAAGCGCTGGGAATCTCTTTAGGACAATATACAGAGCTTACCCAACAGTGGTTGGGATGTATCCAAATGGCTTGCCCTCCACTGGAATCGAAAACAGTAATCCAATAATCATGGCTCAGTCCATGGCAGGTACAGATAAGCAACCTACCTATGTTTTTAACGGAATTTTGACCGCTAGTTACGACCTTCCTTTTTTAGAGGGTTTATCGGTAGATGGATTTTTTTCCGTGGATGAATTTTCTAAAAGAAGAAAATTATTTAGCACCCCTTATACCCTGTACAATTACAATGGTGTAACTGACACCTATGATCCTGTTGTGGCAGGGGGAGGACCTGATCAACAAGCCTCCTTAGATGAAGAACACTTTAATGAATCCATGAAGGTGGCCAATATTAAGTTAAACTTCGATCGCTCCTTCGGTGGACATAATATAGATGCCTTTGTGGGGTATGAGAGAAGCGAAACCAATAGCCATACCTTTGGTGCTTCCAGAATTCATTATCCAACCACTCAAACTCCTGAACTTTCACAAGGGGGCGCAGCTGCTACAGATTCTGATAATTACGGGAGCAGTTATAATTTTACTCGAGAAAGTTTCTTGAGCAGGATCGCCTATAACTATCAAGAAAAATACATGGCCGAAGTTCAAATGAGAATTGATGGCTCTTCCAACTTTCCTAAAGGAGAAAGGTTTGGTGTATTTCCATCGATATCTGTGGGATATCGGATATCAGAAGAACCTTGGTTCGAGAGTAGTTTCTTCGATGATTTAAAAATCCGAACATCCTACGGGAAATTGGGTAATGACAACATCGGGCAATTCCAGTATTATGATAATTATTCATTTAATAACAGTTACATCCTTGATGGACAATTGGTCTCTGGATTGGATCTAATTAAATTGGGAAACCCAAATATAACATGGGAAGTAGCCAATAAAACAGATGCCGGGATAAATGTAAAGTGGTTAGACCATTTTACTACAGAAATCATTAGTTTTTATCAGGATCGTACGAGAATTTTAATTGCTAGAAATGCCTCTATTCCTGGAAGTACTGGTATTGTCAACCCATATGATGCTGACCCTTTAGTTCCTTCTGAGAATATTGGGAAGGTTACCAGCCAAGGGATAGAACTTACCATGGGATATAGAAATTCCCTTGAAAGAGAATTCCGCTTTGGCATACAAGGGAATTTCACTTATGCAAAAAGTAAGATAGGATTTATCGATGAAGCTCCAGGAGTTCTTGAGTATCAAAAACAAACAGGAAGCCCCTTGAATACGTACTTGCTTTATAATGCCATCGGGATATTTCGAACACAAGATGATTTGAATAACTATCCTCATGTTCCAGGGGCACAACTTGGAGATTTGATTTATGAAGATATCAATGGTGATGGAGAAATTACAGCAGATGATATGTTACGCACCAAATACGGAAACATACCTCAGATGACTTTCGGACTCGTATTTGATGCCTCATGGAAAAATTTTGATGTCTCTGCAGTGTTTTCCGGACAGGCTCAGGTGAGTCAATATGTGCTACCTGAATCTGGTACTGTCGGAAATTATTATAGTAGTTGGGCAGATAACAGGTGGAGTCCGAACAACCCAAATGGATCCTATCCACGGGTGAGTGAACGATCCAGCTCAGCGGTTAGTGGTGGATTATACCGAAATAATTTTTGGTTGAACAATGCCGCTTTTCTTCGATTAAAGAACCTTCAAATAGGGTATACCTTTACTGGCGATTGGATGAAAAAAATGTCCCTCAGTAATGCACGAGTTTATGCCAGTGGTTTTAACCTATTTACCATCACTGAGGTGGAAGATTATGATCCCGAAGGATCCAATGAAAGTGGACACTTTTATCCACAACAAAGGATCATAAATCTAGGATTGAATATTGAATTTTAAAATGACATTTATGAAAATTATACGCAATTATAAAATATGGATGCTCGCAGCACTAATTACTTTTATAGTAACTAGTTGCGATAAGGATTATCTAGATATTACCCCAACAGATAGGGTATCTGATGTATCCATTCTCTCTGATTCAACCTTGTTTAAGGCCTATGTTATTAACAGGTACTTAGGAGTTCGTTTAACAAACAAAGAAGGAGAAGGTACCCCTCCAGGTTTTGGAAGAGGATTTGAATATGGTATGTGGAGTTCACTTACCGATGAATCCATTTATAACAATGATGATGATACATGGCTTATTCAACAAGGATTGTTATCTCCAGAGAATACTGGCATCGCAGGAACTTTTTGGAAAAGGAGCTACAGGAGTATCCGTGAGGTGAATTACGCCTTGAATCATATAGAAGATGTAGAAATGAGCGCTGCTGGAAAAAAGCTACTCAAGGCAGAACTCCGATTTATTAGAGCATTTAGGTACCAGGATCTAATTAGAAATTACGGCGAGGTAGTTTTGGTAGGGGATAATGTTCCCGAGCTGGGTGATGATTTCACCCAAGGATCTTTTTTTAAGCGAAGCCCAATAGCGGACGGTATCAATTATGTTGTGAGCGAACTTGACGCCATTGCACCAGATCTGCCGAGGGAGCATAGCACTAGCTGGGAACTCGGCAGAGCCACCAAAGGAGCTGCACTGGCCTTAAAGTCTCGTTTATTGTTATATGCCGCAAGTCCACTATACACAGGAGGAACTTCCGATGCACAAAAATGGGATGAAGCTGCCAAGGCGGCGCAGGATGTCATCGATATGGGACTCTACAGTTTATATCCCGATTACGGAGAATTGTTTTTAGAAGAAGGGGCCACCTCTGAAACTATTTTTGCCAGATATTACAATCTAAGTGCCTTACATACCCATTTAGAGATTGCCAATGGTCCTAATGGCTATGGCGGGTGGGGAGGTAATCTTCCATTACAAAATTTAGTGGATGATTACGAAATGGCAGATGGTTCGACCTTTAGCTGGGATAATCCAGCGATGGCACAAGCGCCATATCAAAACAGAGATCCTAGATTCTATGAAACCATCTTGTACAATGGCGCAAGTTACCGCGGTAGGGAAGTGGAGACTTTCGTTCCAGGTGGATTGGATAGTAAGGATGGTCCCGATAACTGGAATACTAGTAAAACGGGCTATTATTTGAAAAAATTCATCAATGAAGATCTTCCAATAAGAAATCCTTGGGGAGTTGCTGGGACACAGAACTGGATCTATTTTAGATATGCTGAAATACTGTTAAATTATGCAGAGGCCAAAAATGAAGCAAGTGGCCCTGACCAATCCGTCTATGATGCCATCAATAGTATTCGCACCCGTGCTGGAATGCCCTTACTTCCAGAAGGATTAGACCAAAATCAGATGAGAGCACGTATTCGACATGAGAGAAGGATAGAACTAGCATTTGAGGAACACCGTTATTATGATGTGAGAAGATGGAAAATTGCGGAACAAACTGAAAATGAAGCTGCCCAGGGTATTTCGATTACTAAAAGTGATTCCGGTGATTTTACCTACAATATTATCACTGCCTTGGAAGGGAAGAGATTTGAAGAACAGCATTATTGGCTTCCCATACCAAGAGAAGAAATATTGGCCTCCGATAATAAGTTAGAACAAAACCCGTATTACTAACAAATTCCGTTTTTTAAATATTTAGTATAAGATTATGATTAAAAGATTAGTTATGTTAACCTTATGGTTATCCACAATTTCGGCTGTGGCCCAATTAGGGTTTGGAGATGCACAACGGATCAATGACCAGTGGAAATTTATCCTAGATGATCAAAAGGATTATAGCAAAGTTGATTATGAGGATTCTAAATGGAAAGAGGTACAACTACCACATGATTGGAGTGTGCGTGAGCAGTTGAGCCCATCATTGGCTAGTGCAACAGGGTACCTCCCTGGTGGCATAGGTTGGTATCGTAAACATTTCACTCCTTCGAAGGCTCTTGAGAATCAAAAAGTATATATTTATTTCGAAGGGGTGTATAACCGAAGTGAAGTGTATCTCAATGGCCATTTATTAGGTAAACGCCCCAATGGATATATCTCTTTTGCCTATGATGCCACGCCTTACATAAAATACGCAGAAGATAATGTTATCTCCGTACGTGTGGATCATAGTCAGTATGCTGATTCACGTTGGTATACAGGATCGGGTATATACAGGGATGTATGGATGGTCTATGCCAATGCGATCCACATCGATCAATGGGGTGTTTTCGCACACCCTGTGGTCAAAGGAAATAGAGCAACACTACATATAGAGACAACCCTTAAAAATGAATCACCACAGTCTTCGGATCTAAAGGTTGTTCATCAGCTATTCAGTCAGCAAGGCATACCGGTAGGAAACACTTCGGTAACCACAAAGCTCGCCGCAGGGAATTCAAAGGCGCTATTAGCTGAAATAAAGGTTAGAAAACCAAAATTATGGAGTCTGGATCATCCAAACTTATACAGTTTAAAGACTACCCTGTATAAAGGCGATAAGATAATTGATCAGTCCACCATTACAACTGGATTTAGAACATTTAGTTTTGACCCCGATAAAGGATTTTCTTTAAATGGGGAGTCTATGAAGATGAAAGGTGTTTGTCTACATCACGATGCTGGTGTTCTGGGCGCTGCAGTCCCTAAAAGCATCTGGAGAAGTAGGCTTTCTACTTTAAAATCCATGGGGGTTAATGCCGTTCGTACTTCACACAATCCCCAAAGCCCAGATTTCTATGAAGTTTGTGATGAAATAGGGCTTTTAGTGCTAAATGAAGCGTATGACGAATGGGTTTATCCCAAACGCAAATGGATTGATGGTTGGAATGTAGGGGAGCCCGGTTTCCAAGGTTCCTATGACATTTTTAAAAATTGGGCAGAAGAAGATTTGGCCGATATGGTAAGAAGAGATAGAAACCATGTTTCGGTTTTTGCTTGGAGTATTGGGAATGAGGTAGATTATCCAAATGATCCTTATTCACATCCGGTATTGGACGGAGGAAAAGACACCGGGTTTAAACAACCCATTTTTGGGGGCTATAACCCAGATGCCCCTGATGCAAAGCAATTAGGGGATATCGCCAAAAGATTGGTTAAGGTAGTTAAGAAGTTCGACACCTCCCGGCCTGTAACCGCTGGGTTGGCTGGAGTTGCCATGTCCAATGAAACAGCATATCCTGGAGCTTTAGACATAGCTGGTTATAATTATACAGAAAGTAAGTATTTGGCTGATCACAAGCAATATCCAGAGAGAATCATCTACGGTAGTGAGAATGGACATAGCTACGATGCTTGGAAAGCCGTCACCGATAATGATTTTATTTTTGGCCAGTTTTTATGGACCGGATATGACTACCTAGGAGAATCAGGATCTTGGCCATCCAGAGGGTTGAATACCGGTTTAGTTGATTTTGCTGGTACCATTAAGCCAAGAGGTCATTTCAGACAAGCCTTATGGAAAGAAGAACCCTTTATCTATGCTGGTACTTATATCAAGAGAAATGATGATCGACTCTCCATTGACGCCTGGCCATTTTGGAATTATGCGCAAGGGGATATGATTCGCGTGGTTTGCTATACCAACACAACACATGCCCGCCTGGAATTGAACGGAACAACCATTGGAGAAGAAAAACCCTTTGACACCAAGACAGGAATTATCTATTGGGACGTTCCTTATTCCCCGGGGAAGCTTGAAGTGGTAGGGTTGAATAATGGCGCGCAAGTAACCCGCTATGCTATAGAAACCTCCAAAAGGCCAAAGGCTATAAAAATTATTCAGCAAGATACCACCATA
>NZ_DATGNU010000036.1:0-5722 GCF_035306585.1 Galbibacter sp. | reverse complement strand
GCGCCCACATACTATAAGCATCTGGATCTCCCCATGGAACATCTTTTTGACTAAGTATGACGCCGTGATCCTCCCACTCGGTAAGGTTTTCGGAGGAAAATACATGGTAGTCTGCCATATTGAACCATTCGGGACGCCCCTCGCCTACTGGCGGAATAATATCATGAGAAGGGTACACATATAATTTACCATTAAAAACTCTTGCAGTTGGGTCAGCAGTAAATTGATCCATCACTAATGGGTTCTGTCCGTAAGATACACTCAGAACTAGGAAAAGAAGAAAATTTAGAATATCGTGAATTTTAAAATTCAAAAAGGCAGTACTCATTATTAATAAAAT
Organism: Galbibacter sp.; assembly: GCF_035306585.1. Lineage (GTDB taxonomy): Bacteria > Bacteroidota > Bacteroidia > Flavobacteriales > Flavobacteriaceae > Galbibacter. The sequence goes on along the minus strand of NZ_DATGNU010000036.1, from coordinate 5,382 downwards.
TTAGTATTTATTGTTAATAGCCATATGTTCAAGCTGGTTACCTTACCATTTAAGAAAGAATATGGAGATTGGGATCAATAGAACATACAAGTTGGACCCGACACCGATCAAATCTACGGATCCCCAACAAATATATCGGATATTAAAACAGTGGTGATGACATTTTGTTACATATCCATATCGCTTTATAACATATGGAATCAAAGATGCGAAGAAATTAGGTATCCTACGGTATAAATAAACTATTACAGGGGCTATTTTCGCCTTCCATAGTAAGAACATTCCCCTAACACTTTTATGGGTCGCTCGATAGAAAATCGGTATATTTGATCCTACCAACGGAACTAAACATTATACAAAAATAGAACGCCGAGACATGATAAAATCCCTATTACTGATTTTCCTTTTTTTACTACTAGGTGAATCGTTACAGTTTTTCTTCCAGTTACCCATTGCAGGGAACATACTGGGAATGGGGCTAATTTTCCTAGCCCTCAATCTTAAGGTGATCCAATTAGAGGACGTAAAGCCGGCCTCCGATTTTCTAATCAAATATTTAGTGGTGTTTTTCATTCCCTACGGTGTTGGTTTAATGGTATATGCCGATATCCTAAGCCAGTATTGGATTCCAATTTCTGTGGCAGTAATTTTTAGCACCTTATTATGCTTGTATCTCACAGGATTATTGTTTCAGTTATTACGTAAGTAATGAAGGTATTCTTTGAACAACCCATCTTTGGAGTAACACTAACGCTCCTAGCTTATTATCTCTCTGGATTATTAAAACGAAGGTTTAATTACATTCTCTTTAACCGCATACTCGTGTCGGTTGTAATGATTATTCTGGTGCTCCTGGCCTTAGAAATTGATTTCAAGCAGTACAATATAGGCGGAAAATACATCAGCTTTTTTCTAGGTCCTTCTGTGGTTTCCTTGGGAGTGTTTTTATTTGAAAAACTTCAGCAAATAAAACAAGATATAAAACCCTTTATGATTTCTGTCATCTTAGGGGGACTATTGGGAATGCTCGCTGTACTGGGGAGTTTATACCTTTGGAACTCACCTGAGATTCTTGCAAAATCTTTAATTGCCAAATCTGTCACTACTCCTATTGCTATTGAGATAACTAAAGTCACCGAAGGCCTTCCAGAGATCACCGCTGGGATTGTGATAATAACCGGTATTCTTGGCAATGCCATCGGAGCCCCTTTTCTACGAAAATTGGGTATCACCAACCCATTAGCGATTGGGACTGCTCTAGGAACTAGTGCCCATGGAATCGGAACCGCTCGTGCCTTTGAGATCAGTACATCTGCAGGGGTTTATAGTGGATTAGCGATGTGCTTTAACGGGCTATTAACAGCCTTACTCGCCCCCTACATTCTACAATGGGTCCTCACATAAGGTCAACAAAAAAAAAGGAATCTAACCTGTTTTAATAAGGCTGATTCCTTTTTTGGATACATCTTAATTTGGATCTTCCACCTTCAGATCCAAAAAAGACCATGCTTAATATAATTAGTTAGCGCCAATTATATCATTGTACGAATCAATAAATCGTTGATCATTTTCAGGAGAATCCTTATACTTGGCTCGTACTTCTTTTAATTTCGCAGTCATCATTTCTACCACATCAGCATATTTGGGATCATGATACAGATTGTGAAGCTCATTTGGATCATTGATTCGATCGTAGAGTTCCCACTGATCAATATCGTAATAGAAATGTATTAGTTTATACTCCTTGGTGACCACCCCATAGTGCCTTCTTACATTATGCTCCCCAGGATACTCATAATAATGATAATAAACAGCATCCCTGTCCCACTGCTCATCGTCTCCCGTTAGAATGGGAACAAGACTTTTACCTTGCATATCCTCAGGAGCCTCCACACCAGCTATCTCTAAAAAGGTCTGAGCAAAATCAAGGTTTTGAACCATTTCATCTTCTGAAATTCCAGGGGTAATCTTATGAGGCCATTTTATTAACAACGGTGTTTTAAAAGATTCCTCATACATAAACCGTTTATCAAACCATCCGTGCTCACCTAAATAAAAGCCTTGATCTGAGGTATAGATTACTATGGTATTTTCACTAAGTTGATTGTTATCCAAATAATCTAGTAGTCTTCCAACATTTTCATCCACTGAGGCTATGGTTCCTAAATAGTCCTGCAAATACCGTTGGTACTTCCATAGCGTTAAAGTCGAATCATCCATGGATGGATATGCCTCTTTAAAAGCACTGTTAATGGGATCGTAGGTCTGCTTCCAGGCATTTTTTTGTTCGGCATTCATACGACTGGTTGGGTCGATATCCATATAAGGCTCCTGAATTCCTAAATCCTCCAAGGTTTCCTTATAAATCTTATTGTCATATCCCAGAGTCATGTGCTTTTTAATTCCCATTTCTGCCTGACGTGCCGCCGTACTATAGGGGTTTAAATTCACATCTCCCTTTAGGTCACCTGAGATGGAGTTCTCCCCTGTTAAATTTCTTTTATAATCATCAAAAAGAGTCTTTGGTAATGGAAACGTTTTCCCAGCATACTCTTGTAAATGCCTTTGTGCAGGTAACCACGCACGGTGAGGCGCTTTATGTAAATACATCAGTAAGAAAGGCTTCTCTGGATCACGCCGGTGATCCAACCAATCAATGGTCAGGTCAGTAATAATATCCGTGACGTACCCCACTATAGTGGTGTCTCCTTTATTGGTTATAAAATCAGGGTTGTAATAACTCCCTTGTCCTGGTAAAATCTTAAATTCATCAAAACCTTTTGGATTGTTTCCAAAATGTAATTTTCCAAACATAGCGGTTTGATAACCTGCTTTTTGAAGCAGTTGTGGAAAGGTTACATTAGTGGTATCAAAGACACTAATATTATCAATTTTACCATTCATATGACTGTGCTTTCCAGTTAAAATCACCGCTCTAGATGGCGCACATATGGAATTGGTTACCGAGGCATTGGTAAACAACATCCCTTCTTCGGCGATTCGATCTATATTTGGCGTTTGGATTAATTGATCATTATAGGCGCTAATAGCCTGGTATCCGTGGTCATCGGACATAATAAAAACGATATTTGGTTTGGATTTTAATTGAAGTTCTTTTTTCTCCGAACAACTCGAGCAGACGGTCAAGAGAAAAAAGAAAAATAAATTGCATTTTATAAAATTCATATTGTAATGGAGTTAGTAGTTTTTAATTTTAAATGAAATAGGAATTTATAAATACCCCCTTTCAATTTTTATTTTGAAGCTTTATCATGCGAGTACTTCTACTTTTAGTTATGCAAACTCCCCGCTGAAAAATCTCAGCGGGAAGTTTCCCAACCAACCTAAATCAACTGAATACATACAGCTAATTTATTCCTTGAATACTGTGTGTGATTTTTTATCACTTTACGGCTTAGTTTACACCGCTATAATTTTTTTGTGAGTAACTTATCACTTATACAAGGTACATCTGTAGTGATGTTTCTCTTTATTATACTTCAAAAGCCATTGTCCTTAGCGAGCTACACTTTTTTAGCTATGGTCTTTTGCTGATGAAAGCTAAAATTCGATGGATAGGATGACAATCCCATTGGTCGTCCCTTTCTCAATCACGTTTACACCAGGAATCGGTGTCCCAGTTTCTGCATCTAAAACAACCCCGCTGGTGGTAATGGAACTCTGCTGTCCAGAAACCATTAGTGCAGTGAAGAAAATGCAACAAAAAAGAATTACGTTTCTCATAATTAAATTAGATAGTTTATGTTCTATAGTCCACTTAAATTCGATAAAGCACTCGTTATTGTTAGTTTACATTTTTAAGCCGTTTATCCAGCCATAGTACTTAATCGATTTCGCTGTACAAGATATCAAAAAGGTTAAATAACTGTTAAGTTTTTAGGCTACATTAGGGATACATATTAGGTACTTTTAGGTTACATCATACATAATCCATTATTAATGAATACGAATAAGTACAAGGGATTAAAGGATAAACCACCAAAGAATACAAGCGTTTAACTTAGATTTAGAGGTAACATTAATAGATACCATTACCAAATTATCACAATGTAAGAAGTAAGCAAAATCGTTGCTAAAACAAAGGTTATATATCATCAAAAGAGCCTTAAAATGTATTTATACATACCAAAATTGAAAGAGCATATACTAATTGGAGCAAAGATTATGTCTAAATGAACACACCTATTTAGAAAAATACCTTAACTTGTAAGGAAGGATTATTAATTAAATAACACAGATGGAGGTTCAAAAAACAGCTCTTAAATACGGAATGATAACTGGAGTAGTCTTAATTATATATTTTCTCCTACTTGCCCTAGTGGGATTGCATAAACATGCCGCTTTTAGCGTAGCCAATATCCTGATCACGGGATCTGGAATCTATCTAGCGATACAGCGCTTAAAAAGGATTGAAAAAGAGACCTTCAGGTATCAATTCGGTTTTGCTACAGGAATCGTTACTGGATTTACTGCAACGATCATTTTCACCTTGTTTTCAACCCTCTACATCACAGAGCTCAATCCGAATTTCACCCATGAATTTATGACCAAATGGGAGTTTGATTGGTTTGCTGGCAACGGAATGTTACTCTTGACAATCTTTCTCATGGGACTGGCAACTACGGTGGTATTGACACTGGCTTTTATGCAATTATTTAAAGACAGTTGGAATACCATCGAAGGAAGTAAACACACCTTATCCAAACACAACAATGTAAAATCTAAGAAAAGAGCACATTAGTATTGTACCAGGGGTAGTTATTAGGGTAAGAGTCGGTTATTTTTTAAACCCTACAAAGGATGCAAAACACAAATTCTTATGTAGTACATCCACTTGGTTAAAGCCAACCTTCTTTAATAATTCTAGCTGATACATAAGACTTCTTGGACTATCTTCTTTTTCAATATAGGCAAAGACCTTGTCGCGGTACTCCTTATTCTCTAGTTGAGTGAGGTATGCACCATATAAATCTGTATAAATATATTGCTGCAAAGACGCTGTATGCTGTTGGACTAAATCGAAAATCCAAATACTTCCCCCAGGTTTTAAAAGATTATAAAGCTTTTCAAAAGCAGCTTCCCAGTCCTTATCATCTCGCAGATGATGTAGAACGGAAGTGGCGATGATAACATCAAATTCTTCCCCTTCAAAAGCTTGTGTTCTAAAATCACCCTTAATCGCTCTTACTTTCTGACTCGTTAAATTACTTACCCGCTGTGTTGCTCTCTCCAGCATGGGTTTACTTAAATCCAATAAGGTGTATTGGACATCTTTAACTTTCTGGGCAAGTTTTACGCTAAAATTCCCCGCACCGCAGCCTACATCCAAAACTGATATTCCATTGGGATATGCTTTTGAGA
>NZ_DATGNU010000035.1:0-27831 GCF_035306585.1 Galbibacter sp. | reverse complement strand
ACACCCATCAAGTCGTTTCTTTACTTTCATTTTTGAGATAAGTGCTGGAGTAAGCTCTGAGAACTTCAAAGAAGGAGCCACGGTCATCAATGCTTTTTTTGCATCTTCATAAGAAATGGCATTACCTTCACGCCCCAGGGATCGCATATAACTAGCACGTTGATCTACATAAGTGTAAAAATCAATCAGTTTATCCTTTTTCCCAGAATTCAATAAAAAATTCATGGCCATGGTCATATCCTCCATTTCATAAAATTCAATTCCAACAGCCCTGGATCGAATCTCCAGGATCCGCGAATACAATGTTTCAAAATCCGGATAGGAAGGTAGTGGAATTTCCCTAACAGGATCCCAATACTTTTCTAAATCCGTGACCAAAGTTTTACGTTCGATCTTTTTCTTGTGAGAAATGATTAATTTTACTGGATAGCCAGTCTTACCAGCTCCATCATTTTTATACATTTTGACCTGTGCTTTCATCGTAATTGTTTCGTAAACTTTTACCCTGAAATTTACCACTTTTTACCATTATAACACAAATTTTAACCAAGGAAAGAAAATGTTAAAAAAAGTGAAACCCCGCTAAACTCAATGTTTAGCAGGGTTTTCAAGTATGGGTGGAAGACCGGGTTCGAACCGGCGACCTCTGGAACCACAATCCAGCGCTCTAACCAGCTGAGCTACAACCACCGTGTAATTGCGGATGCAAATGTAATTTATTTTACCTCATTTGCAAAGAAAAATAGTATCTTTTTTAAAGAATATCACCTAACTCGTTCACACCCAACAATCGCTCTACAGTAAACCCTTCAGCGTGACTCACTCCGATAAGCCTTCCAAGGTCTCTAGCCCTGTAGTCAACACTCTCAAAAAAGTTTTTACTTGTGATAGGCGTTTCAGGTTCTTTGCTATTTGGATCGTAAAACTGTGACGAGAATGCCTTAATCGCTTGCACCTTCTTCTCGATAAACCCACTAACATCCACCACAAAATCGGGCGTTAGATTCTTCCATTGGATGTAGTGATATACAACCTTAGGACGCCACGGATTTTGAGCTTCACCATCGAGACTTGTCTGAATCTTAACAAGACCACTTAGATAACAAGAATCACTGACTAATTTACTCCCTTTTCCATGGTCGATATGACGATCCTCAACGGCATTACAGAGAACAATCTCTGGGCGATATTTACGTACCATTTCAATAATTTTCAACTGATGCGCCCTATCATTGACAAAAAAACCATCCGCAAAGCCCAAATTCTCTCTAGAGGCTACACCGAGTATCTTCGCTGAATTCTCCGCTTCTATAGCCCTTAATTCCGCAGACCCCCTTGTTCCGAGCTCTCCCCTAGTTAAATCAACAATGCCCACCTTCTTTCCGAGTGAAACCTCTTTGGCTACAGTAGCTCCACAACCCAATTCCACATCGTCAGGATGTGCTCCAAATGCCAGAATATCTAGTTTCATGTTTGTTTCTTAAATAATGTATTAACAAGTAGTAAGGGTCAGACACACGAATTACTGCTTATGCTTGCAATTGTTGTGCCCTTACCTTTGCCACAGCTTGCTCAAAATCTGCTATTAAATCCTTTCTATCTTCAATTCCAACAGAGAATCTTAAAATGCGATCGCTGATTCCTTGAGCTTCCCTTTCCTCCGCTGTAAGCAAAGAATGTGATGTCTGTGCGGGTGACAATATAGTACTCTCCACCCCTGCCAAACTCATTGCAGGCTTGATAATTTGTAAAGCATCCAAAAATTGTGAAACATCAATATCTTCTTTTAGTTCAAAAGATAACATTCCGCCATACCCTTTCATCTGCTTCTTGGCAATTGCATGATCAGGATGTGATGACAACCCAGGATAAAACACCTTAGAAACCGCCTGATTTTTGCTGAGATACTTAGCTAATTTCTTCGCATTTCGATTCTGAGCCTTTACACGAACTCCTAAAGTCTTAATACTTCGCTCAAGTAACCAAACGGTGTAGTCACTCAAAGTACCTCCTAGGTTGATCGCTAATGAATGTACTTTTTCTATATGTTCTTTACTTCCACAAACAGCTCCTGCCAAAATATCACTGTGCCCTCCTAGGTATTTAGTGGCACTATGAATAACCAAATCAATGCCTAGTTTAATAGGATTCTGATTCACTGGGGAGGCGAATGTATTATCGATCATAGACAACACCCCTTTTGATTTGGCTAGACTCGAAATAGCCTGAATATCTACCACAGATAATAAAGGATTCGAAGGCGACTCTAAATAGATTAATTTTGTGTTAGACTTGAAAGCCTTTTCAAAATCCTCGACCTTTCTACCTTGGGCAAAACTGTAATTGATCCCAAAACGCTCGAACTCCTGTACTATAAAATTATGTGTTCCACCGTAGAGTTCTTTCTGAAGTACTACGTGATCGCCAGACTTTAAAAAAGCCAGCATAGCAGTGCTAATCGCAGCCATTCCACTTCCAAAAATAAGGGCGGATTCGGCATACTCTAAGGCTGCCAATTTCTTGGATAATGCCTGTTGGTTTGGTGTGTTAAAATATCTTGGATAACGTTTTTCCTCTACCTGTTCAAAGGCATAAGCAGTCGAGGTATATATAGGAGAAACGGCACCTTTAAATTGTTTATCCTCAACCTCACCTATATGTGTACAGATGGTGTTAAGTTTAAAATTTTCGGTTTTCATAAGTATATTTTTGATCTTAAAGTCCAAAGTTAAAGTTTTTGTCTTTAATTAAATATGGAACTTACAAGAACATCCGTCAATTTTTGTGATAAAATTCCTTACCTATTTCTAGAGACCAATAGTGGCAAATAAAAAAAGTAAGAGACCCCGCCCTTACCTTTGTATAAAATTCGTTACCCATTTAAACTAGATGTCAAAATGGGTAACGGACTATTTTTTTTAATCAATCAACGCGTTGATTATTTTTAGAATACATTTTCTTAAATCGCCAATAACTGATAGCACCAACTATCAATACAAACGCCACGGAGTAATATACCGATACAGGTGTAATAACCTTATCTCCGCTTGCGTATGAATGTAGCCCAACGAGATAGAAGTTCACCCCAAAATAAGTCATCATAATGCTGGCAAAGGCCACTACACTAGCAAAACTAAATGCCCATCTACTTCTAAGACCAGGTACAAGGCGCATGTGAATCACAAAGGCATAAACCATAATACTGACAAGAGCCCAAGTTTCTTTTGGATCCCAACCCCAATAACGTCCCCAGCTTTCATTCGCCCATTGTCCACCAAGAAAGTTTCCAATGGTAAGCATCACTAAACCAACAGTAAGAGCCATTTCATTGATAATGATCAGTTCCTGGATATTGATGGCCATTCGTTTTTTATTCTTCTCGGTAGTGAAGATCATTAAAAATAGGGTAACCAAACCTAAAATCATCCCTAGGGTAAATGGTCCATAGCTTCCAACAATCACAGAAACGTGGATCATCAACCAGTAACTATCTAATACGGGCTGCAGGTTGGCAATTGCTGGATCAATCCAATTCAGGTGTGCTCCGAACAATATGATCGCCGTCACAAAGGCCGTAGCAGCTACAGTCAGATCACTTTTACGCGCAAATATCAATCCTAAGGCCGTGGTACTCCAAGCAACAAACAAGATACTCTCATAGGCATCACTCCAGGGAGCGTGTCCACTAATATACCAACGCGCAATCAATCCTGCGGTGTGCAAAATAAAACATATCAGAAGACCTACTTTCCCAAGGGTTATAATCGTTCTGTAGATCGAATTATCTTTAAATATCTGCAGAATAATTACAATGAACATCACAATCCCAACGAGCATATACCACACCAAAAGCTCCTCAAATATATTGTATTGATTATACATCAATTCCATATCAATTTTACGATCTGATGGCATCACCTCACTACCGTAATTTTTCTGATTCTGCTTGAAGGCCTCTAGTAACTTATCCGCCTGGTCGTAATTTCCAGTACGTTTAGCATTCTCAAGAGTCATTAAGTAAAATGACAACGACTTATTAATGAAATTCGAATAAAGGCTATCTGTAACATGAAAATCTCCTTTGCGATAGTCTGCCAAAGAAATCCATTTGTTATTCTCATGACCTGGCAATGGAAAAATTCGTAGAATGTTTCCACCTAAAGCCTGATTTAAAAGTCCGAGTTTTAGATCAAAGTTCTTAAAGTCCTTTTGAAACTGATTTGGCGTATTAGTACTATAAGCCTCTTCTAAATAAGGCCCCAACTTATAATCAAGTCCATCGAAAAAATCAACAGCTTTTAGGTATTTTTGATCCTCTGGAGCACTTACAATTTCTCGGATACTATCGTTTTTCTTAGTAATATAAATAAACTCCACATTATACCACAGTGGAGGGTTCTGTAACATGGAAATTAAAATTTGATTTTCGTCCATTCCCTTAAAAGTCTCAGAACCATGTATTTTTCGCATCAGCTCAGAGGCAAACGTATTGACAGGCTTCATCCTTCCTTCGCTATCCTGAATTATTAAGGCTCCAAATTTAGCCGCGTGTTCTTTGCTTACTATAGTGGTTTTTAGAATGGAATCTACCTCAGCTTTCGTAGGGGCTCTATGAAGGTGCGCTTGGTCAACGGCTTGTACTTCCTCCTCTTGAACATGTGCATGTTCGTGCTCATCTTTGTTGGGTTCATTCTCATACACCTGAGCCCAGGTACTGGTAATTAAAAACAATGCAAGAACAGCGGTCATTGTGGCTTTCTTCTCCTTGACCTTCTTGAGCATCTTTGATAATTTTCTAAACCTTGTTTTTCCGACAAACATAATAGCGATAAGACCGATATACAATAAGGTGTACCCGAGGTAAGTTACCCAAGTTCCCCACCAATCGTGATTCACAGAAAGAATGGTTCCTTTTTCATCTGGATTAAAACTCGCTTGGAAAAAGCGGTGACCTCCGTGGTCAAGTACGTGATTCATGTAAATATCAAAATCAAAGGATCGCTCATCATGAACTGTAATTCTACTCATATAGGAAGAATATCCCTTTTCAGTCCCAGGATATTTCTCGGCTACGAAATCATTTAGAGTAATACTGAAAGGAAGTTGAATCTTAATAGAGCCAAAACTCAGGTGAAAATCCAATCCTCCAACAGAGATAGATTCTGGTTTACTGATAATCCCGCTACCACCAAGAAGCCTTACTTGCTTGGTTTGGCCATTTGTGGTAACATCTAAAATCAAAGCATCTGCTTGATTTGGCATTTTCTCTTGAGTCTCTACAATACCATAATAGCCGGTGACAACAGGATCAGGAAATACGAACTGCATCCCAGCCATGGAATACAATGAGCGGTATTTAAGGTCTTGAACACTATCCTTTATGACCGCTCCCTGAAATTGATCCGCCATCCGTAAAAACGTACCTTCGAATGGTGCTTCAATGGTACTTACGGAATCTGTGATCGTCAAATTGATGGCTCCAGGGGTAGGCTTATTCAAAGCAAATAAGATATTGTGGATATTGGTAACTTCTCCTTCTTTGATATAGTGATCATGACGATCGCCACCACCAGCTTCTACAATTTTTATATAGGTTTCACCATTTTCATCTTCTATAAGACCTTCTTCAGCTCCTTGAATAAAACCAGCATAGGAGATCTCGAAATCCTGTCCATTAAAATCAGACTTCCACGGAAGAGAGGTTTTACGTCCCATTTTAGAGATCATGATCTCATCCTGCAAGGATTTTCTTTTTGGTTCACCGTTGATTTCCCCATCAACTAATACGGTTACATACTTCTTCTGGGTCAACATATAATCCACTGTTTGACCTTCTCTAATTGGCATAATCCCCTCATATCCAATATAACGAGTGATCCCCGCTCCAATTAAAATTATAATAAACGAAAGGTGAAGCAATAAAACGGGCCAATTTTCTTTTTTTGTTAAGTTATAGCGCTTGATGTTCCCACAAAAATTGATCACAAAAAATAGCATAATCAATTCAAACCACCAGGTGTTGTACACCCAAATCTTTGAGGTTTCTGTGTTGTACCAACTTTCGATAAAGGTACCCATGGCCAAGGCTACTGCAAACACTACAAAAAGAATGGCCATTAAACGTGTAGAGAATAGTACTTTCTTAAGGGAGTCTAACATGAGATATGTTGATTTTACCAATTGATTTTCCGATGGCAAAAATAAGGTGTTTTTGGGAGTTTAAACGTTAAATATTCATTTAATTACATCATATTTCAGGGTTTTTGGACAAATATGTCCGTGTTTTTTTTTCTTCCGAAAATTTCCCTTTAGAATTCAAGTTAAATTATGTTAAAATCCCAAAAGATCGGCCTCTAAACAAATTTTAAAAGAAGTATAATTTGTCCAAGATGATAAGCATCGTGTTGAAGAATCCCGTGGATGTGTTTGTAGTAATCTTGTCTATTAGGTTCATACATCTTATGAAGGTCCTGCTCTGTGACACTTTCCAGAAAGGATTTCCAATCGCTTTGATTATTTTTAAGTTCTTCTAATGTAGCTTGCCAAGCTTCCAAAGAGGTATCTACCACTTCTTGAATATAATTATGCTGGGGGGTCTCTAGAACGTTGTCTTGCACGCGCTTCAATACGTTTTCTCTCCACCGAATCATATGATGCACGATCTCCCATATCGTGTTGCAGTTTTCCAACGGCCGGGCAGCAGCCTTAGAAGCAGTGATTGTGCGTAAATTGGACATTATATTCACCCCTAACCACGGCGTTCCAGCATATAAGTCCTCAAATAATCCGTACATACGCTCCCCTTCAGTTGATCGTACCATAAGTTTTAATTTTAGTTTACAATTGCTACTATCCAATTCAAGGCAATATGCCAGGTGAAACGATCAATTTGTAACACAATCGTTAAATCAACTATGCATCACTCACAGTCCCAACGAAAGTTAGCTACCTTGTATCCCAAGGTAGGTTTGTAATTATAGTGCCACCACTCAGAGGTGATCGCACCAAAACCATAGGCCTCCATCCCAGATTTGAGGAGTTTTCTATTCTCCAGTACCTCTTTGGGTAAATCCTGATAGGCATGCCGCGCTTTTCTACCAAAAAAATCAAAAGTAGTTCCCATGTCGAGTTGATCCCCATCTAAGGTCGTCAATGTGATGTCTACGGCACCTCCTTTATTGTGTATCGATCCTTTTGCAGGATTTGCCACATAGGTAGGATTTGGCACAATGGCCCACATTTTCTTTTGCACATCGTGGGGCCTGTAACAATCAAAGAATTTAATTCGATAACCTTGTTCCATAAAAGCCTTATTGGCCTTAATAAGCGCTTTGGCTGTAATAGCGCGAACATAACACTCTCCACAATCATACACCTGAGCTTCTAAAAAATTATTCTTGGTCGCATATCGCATGTCATAGATAAAATCATCACTGTAATCCGCTAATCGAACAAAAGTCGTATCAGCGAGTGAGTTTAATTCTGGAACTCGTTTTTTCTCGATCGTTTCAATGGTTTCAACAGTATCCTGTACAACTAAAGTATCCATAACGATAGCCGCCGGTATACTAGATTGTTTTGGTACGGTCTGCTGACAACTATAGAAAAGACAAACGATACTAAATAAAAAAATTGACTTCATGTGAAATGATGTTTTTCAAATGTAGCTAAAAATTTATGATCCATAAAAAGCCTTTGTAAACAGATTAAAAATTCATCGTCTCTAATTTTAAACATCCCATAATATAGAGCCGGCATTTTAAATTATCCATAAAAATACGTGAAATACGTAGATAAGTTTAGTTTCTTTATAATTTATATACGTATTATTACTTATATTTGACATGTATAAAACATCGGATTATGAAAAAGCTTATTGTTATCGGAAATGGAATGGTCGGATATAAGTTCTGTGAAAAACTAGTAAACTCCAATGGCAGTAATGAATTTGACATCACTGTTTTTGGAGAAGAACCAAGACCAGCATATGACAGAGTTCATTTAAGCGAATACATGAGTAACAAATCCGCTGAACAACTATTATTGGCCCCAGCCAATTGGTATAAAGACAACCATATTAAACTACATACCTCATCGTTAGTTTCACGGGTTGACACAAAAAATAAACAAATAACCACTTATAAAAACCAAGTCTTTCCATATGATTATCTGGTCTTCGCAACAGGATCCTCAGCCTTTATTCCCCCTATAAATGGACTAGAAAAAAAAGGTGTCTTTGTATATAGAACACTCGAAGACTTAGATGCCATAAAGTCCTATGCTAACCAGCTTAAAATACAAGGAAAACAGGACGCAGTAATTCTAGGAGGCGGATTACTCGGCTTAGAGGCTGCCAATGCCTCTAAAGCGCTGGGGTTAAAGACACATGTTGTGGAATTTGCCCCTCGGCTAATGCCACGGCAATTGGACGGTCCAGCCAGTGATTTATTAGTGCGTAAAATCCAAGACCTTGGCATCGAGGTTCATTTGGAAAAATCTACCAAAACCATTTTAGGTAATACTGCCATTGAAGGCTTAGCCTTTAGCGATGCAACGCAATTAAAAACTGATATGTTAATTATCTCCGCGGGGATACGGCCAAGAGATGAACTAGCTAAAGCCGCTGGTATTACTGTAGGTGAACGTGGAGGGATACTGGTCAATGAAAAAATGCAGACCTCCGAAAAGGATGTATATGCCATTGGTGAAGTGGCCCTTTACAATCAATCTATATATGGATTAGTAGCACCAGGATACGATATGGCCAAAGTAGCGGTGGCTCAACTCTTGCAAGATCATCAAACGGTTATGGACCCCAAAATAGACCTATCTACCCAATTAAAACTCATTGGTACTGAAGTGGGAAGTTTTGGAGATCCTTTTATAAGTGATCAGAACGTGTCCGTAATCACGTATGAAAACAAATTCAAAGGCATTTACAAACGAATCAACGTCAGTAAAGATGGCCAAAAATTATATGGTGGGATCTTAGTTGGAGATACCTCAGATTACAATAGTCTATTTCAACTATACAATAATAACATGAGGCTTCCAGAAAATCCAGAAGACCTCATCCTAGGATCTAGGGGATCCAGTACTGGAGCGTCCGGGAATATTCTAGGACTCCCCGATACCGCACAGATTTGTTCCTGTGAGAGCGTTAACAAAGGACAGATATGTGGATTGATAGAAGATGGTAGCTGCAATAGTCTCTCTGAGGTCATCGACAAGACCAAGGCCACCACTGGGTGTGGTGGATGTAAACCTATGGTCCGTGAATTAGTAGAAGTCACCTTAAGATCCCTTGGAAAACAGGTCAAACAGGAGATTTGCGAACACTTTGGCTACAATAGACAAGAACTCTATGATTTGATTAAAATCAACAAAGTCACCAGTTTTGATCAGGCCTTAGAACTCTTTGGCAATGGAAACGGATGTGAAACTTGCAAACCACTTTTGGCTTCCCTTTTTTCAAGTATTTATATGGAAACTGCCAACAAACAAGTGGAAATCCAAGATTCTAATGATCGCTTTTTAGCGAATATTCAAAGAAATGGCACCTATTCAATTGTCCCTCGTGTCCCAGGTGGTGAAATCACTCCAGAGAAATTAATTTCTCTGGGAGAGGTCGCTCAAAAATTTAACCTCTACACCAAGATAACTGGGGGACAACGCATCGATATGTTCGGAGCTCAACTACATGAGTTACCTCTAATTTGGAAAGAACTAATCGAGGCTGGATTTGAAAGTGGACACGCCTATGGCAAATCATTGCGCACCGTTAAAAGTTGTGTAGGTTCTACCTGGTGCAGATTTGGTATGCACGAAAGCGTGTCCTTTGCCATTGAAATTGAAAACCGCTATAAAGGACTGAGGTCTCCACATAAACTCAAAGGTGGTGTATCGGGCTGTATACGAGAATGTGCTGAGGCTCGGGGGAAGGATTTTGGACTTATAGCAGTGGAAGGAGGATGGAATCTCTATGTATGCGGTAATGGTGGTGCAAATCCCAAACATGCCATATTACTTGCTGAACAACTCGATGAAAAAACCTGTATAAAGTATCTAGATCGCTTTTTGATGTACTATATACGAACGGCATCACCGCTGATGCGAACGGCAGCCTGGCTTGAAAAACTTGACGGAGGAATCGACTATCTTAAAAGCGTGATCATAGAAGATTCTTTAGGCATAGCCACGGAATTAGAAAATGAAATGATGACCCTAATTAACCATTACCAATGCGAATGGAAACAAGCCATTGAAGATCCTCAAATGGTCAAGCGATTCAAACACTTTGTCAACTCAGATCAGGTTGATGACACCATAAACTTTGTGCCACTAAGGGATCAGAAGATGCCTAGAGCATGGCGTTGATAGAAATTCAATAGCAAGTTGGGAAATTATAAACCATTATATAAAAACACTATGAAACAACTACTTCAACAATACGACACTGTACCACAACATAAAGTTATCCATTGGTTTAAAGCGGGACTTACTTCAGATTTTCCCGTAAATTCTGGCGCATGTGTAAAATACAAATCAAAACAAATAGCCGTTTATAACTTTAAAAAAGGTAATCAGTGGTATGCTTGTCAAAATCTCTGCCCTCATAAAATGGAAATGGTACTCTCCAGAGGAATGATTGGAGATCTCCGTGGTATCCCAAAAGTAGCCTGCCCGTTACATAAAAAAACTTTTTCACTAGAAAACGGAGAAAGTTTATGTGGAGACCACCTTAAATTAGCCACCTATCCTGTAAAAATTGAAAACGAAAATGTGTATATTGGCTTTGTAGATTAACGTAAAAAGAAAAATGGATCAAGATAGATTTCAACAAGCCATCCTGAAAATCGACCAACTTAACCAACTAGACCCAAATAAGGAATACTTTAAAGGAAAAGAGTATCCCAAAGAATTAGTTTATGCCATGCGTATGAGTGATACCCTTGAGCAATTTCAACCACAGGCCAAGGAAAGTCTAAAAATCGCAGCAAGAGCACAGCATATTGGCCGTTGGAAGATTGATCGCCACGCGTACCCTATGGATCGTGCGGGATACCTCAAGTGGCGAACAGATCTGAAAAAAATGCATGCGGAACTCACAAGATCCATTTTACAAAAGGTGGGCTACTCTGAAGAATTCACCCAGGAGGTTAGTGATTTAATTCAAAAAAAACAGCTCAAAAAAAACGAGGATGCCCAGACCTTACAGGATGTGGTTTGTTTAGTGTTTCTGAACTACTACTTTGCCGAGTTCTCAGAAAAACACACCGAGGAAAAGCTCATCAGTATTCTTCAAAAAACTTGGGCTAAAATGTCTGAAGGAGGACGAAAAGCAGCCTTGGAATTAAATTTAAACCCAACTTCTCGTACCTTAATCGAGAAAGCCATACAATAATAATTAAATTAAGATGGGTGCGAAACAAACGCTAGATCGCATAATACATAAGAGATTACAAAGACTTTTTATCATCACCCTTATATGTCTTAGCGTATGTTATTTAACAAGCTTGCTATATATCTACCTTCAGGTAAAAAATTTGGAGAACAATGCTACCTATCTCGCTTTCGGTGATAAACACCCCACCCTCAATCTTATCGAAAGACCCAAATCACCAAATGAACACTTAGCTCAGAATTTGGATCAAATGGCTATCGAAAGGCTAAATACCTCCATTACCAAATGGCAATCCAGCCTTAACGCTCTAAAACAACAAATTCAAAAAGCGCAAAGTGAAAAAAAAACGGCATCTATCCTAGGGCCATTTTTTGAAAACTATTTCAAAGCAGGTGAAACCACCATCAATCAAATTAAAGCATTAAAGTTTCATCCTGATATACAATCTCAAATTATCGAAGTTTACAAAATTGAAAACAATTATCTTGAACAGGTAAATAATTGGAACGGTTATAATAAGGACCGTATTGATCAAATCTCAAAAAGCCTAAAAGCACAATTGATCCTTTTCTGCTTTTTAGGCGCTCTACTTATTATTATAGCCTATTTTCTTGCCTTAAAACCCAGTGCAGGATACATCAACCAAGTGGTGAAGAAGCTATTAACCTTAAACGAACAAGCCCAAGAGAAAGCTCGAAATGCTGATAAACTAAGCCAGGAGAAAGAGCAATCGGTCAAAGCACTACAGACACTAAATACGGTAATGGAGCAAAGTTTACTCTTTGCCAGAATAGACCCTCAAGGGTATATCATCAGCGCAGGAAGTAAGTTTTCAAAATTTTTCAATTACCAACCCAATGAAGAGGTTCAGTTTTCTTCTTTGATCACTAGTGAAGAAAAAGACCAAGAATACATAAACAGCGTAATACAAACCCACAAAAATACTGGTTGGCAAGGTGAGATAAAAGGGAGTGACCCTCTAGGCGAACCGCGTTGGTTTGAAGTCTCCATTAACCCATACCACAATGAAGATAATAACGAAACCCTACTAGTAATTTGTTTTGACATCACCGAGCGAAAAAAAGCCCAAAATCAAATTAGCAAACTCACCAAAGATCACTTTGAATCAGAGATGGACCGGCAGAAAGAACTCTCATCAAAAATTATAGAGAGTCAAGAAAAGGAGCAAAATAGGATTGCCAAAGATATCCACGATGGCATTGGTCAAATGTTAACTGGATTAAAATTTACCATAGAAAGCATTGACACGAGTAACATAGAGCGTACAAATAAGAAAATAGACCAATTAAAAACCTTGAGTGCTGACATCATCAAAGGGGTACGAACTGCTACTTTTAATTTATCCCCTCCAGAACTAGTCGACTATGGTGTTGCTGCCTCGCTTTCAAAGCTAAGCCAGGAACTCTCCAATTTTACAACCAAAGAAATCAGTACCATAAACGAAACCAACTTTAATTTAAGACTTGAACCTTTAGTTGAAATCAATATCTACAGAATTGTTCAAGAGGCCGTCAACAACGCTATTAAATATGCCGAATCCTCTCAGATCATAATCACCATATCCCATAACCCCAATATACTAAGTATCGTCATTGATGACAACGGAAAAGGCTTTGATATAGATGCGGTAAGTGCTCAGCAAGACCATGGTGGAATGGGACTAACCTTTATGAGAGAACGCATCGCATATATAAACGGTCGCATGTTTATCTCCTCGAGCAAAAAAGTAGGAACACGTATCACGCTAAACATTCCTCTTGCATCAGATTTAAATTAAAATACGTATTTTTTCCTACTTTTGTACTTAGAATCAACTATGATGGAAAAAATTAAGTTAATACTTGTGGACGATCATCCCTTGGTGATCACGGGAATACAAGCAATGCTAGAAAATTCTACGGAATTTGAAATTATCGGTGAAGCATATGATGGTACCCAGGCCCTATCGCTGGTTAAGCATCTAACTCCAGATGTATTAGTTTTAGATATTCGAATGCCAAAATTATCTGGAATAGAAGTTGTTAAGGAGTTAAAATCAATAGGATCTCCCATCAAGACCTTATTGCTTTCGATGCACGATTCTGAGGAGTATGTATTGAGTGCTATTAAGGCCGGTGCCGATGGTTACCTTCTAAAAGGGGCAACTAAAGCAGAAATCATCAAAGCATTTCGAATCATTGCAAATGGCGGTAAGTACTTCACTGGAGAGGTATCTGCTAGTATTATCAATAATTTCACCTCTGAAAAACCCAAACTACCCAAGAACGATTTCAACCTCACCAAAAGAGAAGTACAAATCTTGAACCTTGTATTAGAAGGCTTGAGCAATCAGGAAATAGCTGATAGCTTGAATATCAGCAAACGAACCGCCGAGGTACACCGTTTTAATCTTATGAAAAAAATGGATGTTAAAAACCCCATGGAACTCGCCAACAAAGCCCGTGAATATCAAATAGGATAAACTCTTGAAAACATCGCATTGAGAATTTGCGAATTTCAAGCACTCCATTTTCTTAGAAATTCATTTTATATACACCGTTTTTCTAATCTAATAATTCTTTCTAAATAATCGCTTTTCGCTTCAATAAATTAAGTATTTGTACTTAATTTTAATCAAACAGTGTGAAGTTCTCAGCACGAAACATGTAACTATATGTTGCTAATCATCGCTGTAAGCCATTCACAAAATACGTTTTTATAAACAGCGTAATATCGTCAAAATCAGTAGGGTAAAACTAAGGATATCAAAATTCTACTACCCAAATTTTTAGACATTGACAATTCTTGAAACTACAATTTGTAGTGTAAAATTATTTATTGAAATTAGTAAAAAATCATGCAGATGAGAGGGAAAGAAACAGCGAAAACAACGTGTTCTTATTGTGGCGTTGGATGTGGGATGATCGTCACAAAGGACGGCCAAGGAAAGGTAGCGGTTAAAGGGGATCCCGATCATGAAGTAAATAAAGGAATGTTGTGTTCCAAAGGGATGAATCTACACTATGTGGCCAATGACTACTCCGATAGAATCCACTATCCTGAAATGCGTTGGAGTAAAGCCCACCCGAGAGAGCGTGTCAGCTGGGATGACGCCCTAAAGAGAGCTGCCGCAGTCTTTTCTTCCATCATAAAAAAACATGGTCCAGATAGCGTTGGTTTTTACATCTCTGGCCAGTGTTTAACCGAGGAGTATTACATTGCCAATAAACTCACCAAAGGCTTCCTAGGAACCAATAATATAGATACCAATTCAAGACTCTGCATGAGCTCAACTGTGGTGGGTTACAAAAACACTTTTGGCCAGGATGTGGTCCCTTTATCGTATAAGGATATTGAGCTTGCTGATTGCTTTTTACTAGCCGGAGCTAACCCTGCCTGGTGCCACCCCATTCTATTTAGGAGAATTGAAAAACATAAAGAAAAACATCCTGATGTTAAAATTATCGTGGTGGATCCCAGAAAAACCGACACGGCCAATTTTGCAGATTTGCATCTTCAACTTATTCCTGGAACAGACATTGTGTTGTATAATGCCATCGGGAGACGGTTACTAGAACGGGGGTTAATTGATTACGAATTCATAAAAAATCACACAGACAATTATCAGAAATATAGAGCGCAGATTCTATCCTTAAGTATAAAACAAGCAGCTAAGATTTGTGGTGTTTCTGAGAAGGATATAAAAATGGCAGCAGATATGATCGGATTATCCGACAAATTCATAAGCATGTGGGCTATGGGATTAAATCAAAGTGTGATTGGAACAGACAAAAATGTAGCACTTATCAATCTTTCTCTTATCACAGGTCAAGTCGGTAAACCTGGGGCTGGTCCGTTTTCACTCACTGGACAGCCCAACGCCATGGGTGGACGAGAGGTTGGTGGGATGGCGAGTCTATTAGCCGTTCACAAGGATTTAAACAACCCTACCCACCGAAAGGAAGTCGCTGACTTTTGGGGTGTTAATAAGATTTCACCCAAACCCGGCCTTTCTGCCACTGAAATGTTTGATGCACTGGAAAAAGGAGATTTAAAGGCTATTTGGATCATTGGAACCAATCCCCTGGTGAGTATGCCCAACTCAAGAAGAGTTGAAAAGGCTTTATCCAATGCCAAATTCGTAGTGGTACAAGATATTTCTCATAAATCTGACACCACAAAGTATGCGGACTTACTTTTACCAGCTTCCGCCTGGTTAGAAAAGGAAGGAACCATGACCAATTCCGAGAGAAGAATCAGCTATTTACCAAAAGTACTCCAAGGACCAAAGCAGGCGAGAGCGGATGTTGAGATCCTCTGCGATTTCGCGAATTATATGGGGTTTAGAGGGTTTAATTATCAATCGAGTGAAGAAATTTACAGGGAATATTGCCAAATGACAAAGGACACCCATATCGATATTTCTGGACTTAATTACCAAAGGTTAAAAAGCCAGGGTAGCATGCAGTGGCCAGTTCCCACGCCAACACATCCTGGTACACCAAGGTTATTTGAAGATCGCAAATTTTTCACCCCCAACCTAAAAGCAAAATTCAATGTCCCTTATAGTGTAAACAACGCATCTATCGGCACCAGTGTCGACTACCCCTTAATTCTAACCACAGGTCGCATTCGAGACCAATGGCACACCATGACTAAAACAGGGAAAGTGGCACGATTACAAACCCATTATCCCCATCCTAGAATTGAAATCAATCCAGTCGATGCCTATATCCATCACATTTCTAACGGAGATATTTGTGAGGTAAAAAGTAAAAATGGAAGTATTCGTTTAAAAGCAAAAGTAACCGATTCGGTTCGCGAAAGCGTTTTATTTGCACCCATGCATTGGGGGAGAATTCTACAGAGCGACCTTGGAAGAGCAAATAACTTAACCAATACCATCGTCGATCCGCAATCCAAAGAACCTGATTTTAAATTCACTGCAGTTTCCATTTCTAAATACATAAAACCAATTGAAAAAATCGTGATTATCGGAGCTGGAGCCGCTGCTTTTAGGTTTATTCAAAATTACAGAGACCAAAATACCACCGATTCCATTGAGGTGTTTTCCCATGAAGCCAACCCTTTTTACAATCGTGTATTACTACCAGAATACATCAGCGAAGAATTATCATGGCAGCAGCTTGAGAAAATAAAAAAAGACCAACTCGATAAACTCAAAATCACGCTGCATCACAGCAGCCAAATAACTTCCATAGATCGGGAGAATAAAACTATTATCGATAATAGCAAAAGGAAATATTCTTATGACAAGCTCATATTAGCCACAGGTAGCAGTCCTTTCGTGCCATCGAATGCGCAACTTGAACTTCCTGGAAGATTTACCATTAGAACCAAAACTGATGCTGATCGCTTTAAAGCACACCTAAACAGGCTGCAGGTCCCAACACCACAAAAGCATGTAGTGGTCGTAGGAGGAGGTTTGTTAGGCTTGGAAATGGCTGCCGCCTTAAAACCTAAAGGGCTTCGAGTCACTATTATACAGCGATCTTCCCGCCTTATGGAGCGTCAATTGGATAAAACCTCTAGCACACTACTGTCTATGGATGTACAAGATAAAGGAATTCAAATTTATTTTGACAATGAGGTGAGCACCGTCTTTAATCATGATGAAAAGCAAGAATTATCCATTACCCTTAAAAGCGGAAAAGCCATCGTCGCACATGCTATAGTATACGCCATAGGAACGATTCCCAATATAGACCTGGCTAAAAAAATAAAATTGGATTGTGGTAGAGGGGTTAAAGTGAATGAGCATTTACAAACCTCTGACCCCACTATATTTGCCATTGGAGAAATTGCCCAATTTGACAATCGACTATTTGGTATAACAGCTGCCGCGGAACAACAGGCCGATATTCTGGCCAACTATTTTGCTGGTGACATTAGCAGCATATATAAGGGTTCAGCGCCGATGAATATTCTAAAGTTCAACGATCTCGATCTTTGTAGCATAGGAGAACTCAAAGTACCCGAAAATGACCCCTCTTATGAAGAAATTATTTTTTCTGATTTTAAAAAACGTTATTACAAAAAATGCATCGTAAAAGATGATCATTTAATTGGTGCTATTCTAATGGGAGATAAAAATGAATTTGCACAGTTCAAAGAAATGATTTCAAATCGTATTGAATTAGCCGATAAAAGAAACCAATTACTTAGATCAACAGCAAAGGCTAAACAGGTCAAAGGCTCACTGGTATGTTCCTGTGCCCAGGTAGGAATAGGCAATCTTCAGGAAGCTATGCAAGCAGGAGTACTAGATTTTAATGCATTGTGTCAACAGACTGGAGCTGGACTAGGTTGTGGAAGTTGCAAAACAGAAATAAGAGAACTGCTTAAAAACCAAACCGATTTAATTTAATTCATATGGAAAAGGACTATTACCGATTGCTCATAAAAGGAGGCGTGCTCAGCCCTGGGGAACTAAAAATGATCCTAGTAACACTTTTGGACAAAGGAGTGGGACATATTAGTTTTGGTTCAAGGCAAGATATTTTATTTACAACTGAAACACCTGTAAACAATTGGAGCTTTACTAAGGACATAAGTTGTGTAGATAGCATTCATAAGGATAAAGAAAATATAGTTTGCTCCTATCTATCCACCGATATTCTAACTACTACTCCATGGCTCACCAGTGATCGTTATCTATATCTCCTGGAACTGTTCAAATCTCATCCGAAGGTTAAAATAAACATTGTCGATCCCTTGCAACGTTTAGTCCCTTTGTTTACAGGACATCTTAATTTTATAGCCTCCAAGTGGGAAGATTATTGGTATCTCTATATTCAAATGCCAAACTGGGGATCGCTGCAGCTTTATCCCGCCTTAATTTATAGTTGGGACATGGCGACTGTTTCTAAAAGTATTGAAAATCTGTTGATGGAGGAGCTAGAATCCGTAGACTTACTCTTTGAACTTATAAATGACAGTACAGATACGAATAACAGAACTATCGACAGTCCCTTAAACATCCCTTTTCATCCTTTTCCTTATTACGAGGGCATGAACAAAATGGGTACAGATAAATACTGGTTAGGTTTGTATTGGCGCAATAACCAATACAACCTCCCTTTTTTGATTGATTTATGTGAACTCTGCGCAGTGTCTAAAGTAGGAAAAATATGTATTACCCCGTGGAAGTCTTTTATCATTAAAGGTATTCCAGCAGATGCCAAATTAGCGTGGGAGAGATGCTTAGGGAAGCATGGTATTAATGTGAGGCACTCTCAATTAGAACTCAACTGGCATCTTCCCGTCGGAGATCAAGCGGCACTTAAGTTAAAAAATTACATTGTTTCAAAATTAGATAGTTATGATATTAGCACCTATGGTCTTACCATAGGAATTACCCAGCAGCACAACAACGCTTTTCATTTTACCTCTATTGTTATACAATGTAATCCACCGACTCCTAGTAAGACCAAGCTCAGAAGTACCTATAACGTAAGTTATGCGAAAAACTTCGACCCAAATACCAGAGTTTATAAAACCTATGCTCTTCATGTGGATCGCTTGGCATTGCCTGGATTACTGATGGAGCTGAGTAAAGAATATTTTAATCAGCTCGGTCAATCCACGGAAGGAATTGACAAATCGTTAAATACTAAAAGTATCAAGCCCATCGCTATAAAAGAAAAACAGGTCTATCAGTGTAGGGACTGCCTTACTGTATACGATCAAATGTATGGAGATGCCAGCCAAAATATTCAACACAATATACCCTTTGAACAATTGCCAGAGGATTATCATTGCTGCTTATGTGAGGCTCCAAAATCAAATTTCATCCCCATAATACAAACGGTAAGCCCTACAAACGAATCCCTGTGATATGTTCATTGGTTTAATGCTGAGTTTGCCCTCTTAAAATTTTAAAGACATGTAATACATGAGGAAAAACAGCTTGCATGGATTCCCGAGCACCATTGGTAGATCCGGGAAGGGCCATTACTAAACAATTTCCAATAGTACCCACCAAACTCCTGGAGAGCATTGCATAAGGTACGCGCCGTTGACCATAAGATCTTATTGCTTCCTCAATTCCTGGAATTCTTCTCTGTATAAGTGGCTCAAGAGCCTCCGGTGTAACATCTCTAAATGACAATCCCGTTCCGCCAGTGAAAATTAACAAATGATGCTCCTTTGAAAGGTCCAATGCACTTTGAGAAATTATGTCCTTTTCATCTGGGATTACTCCGTAGTGATTGACCGTTATCTGATAATTTTCCAATTCTGCTATAATAGCCTTCCCAGCAGCATCCGACTTGGATCCATCAGAAATACTATCAGAACAAACCACCACAGCTGCGGTGAGTCCTCTAGGGTACATTCGTTTGTCGGTTATATAGGGATTTTTACTTTTTACAATTTTCGGGGCGCCCATGTTAAGCTGACCCTTTGAACCAACCAATTGCTTAAGAGATACCCCTGCAACAGCAATACCATACAAGGCTTGGGTATCAATACTTGTTTTGTGTACCGCTTTTAAATGAAGTTGATAAATCAGCGTATTTTCCATGCGCTCTTGGGAGAGTTCAATAGCGTCAAATGACACAAGATGAACCCCAGGTAGAGTGGTTGATGCATTTTTAACAGCCAATTCAACCGCAATTTGAATGGCAGAAAAAGTAGCATCATCATAACCCTCCCAGGCCATTTCATCCATCTGAATTTCAATCTGCGCAATGGCTAGACAATTTGCTGTAATATGGTGTCCAATATCCTTCATAAAGCTTCTAGAATTTCCGTTTAGCTATTGACTTTCCACTGATGCGTTTGGTCTTCGAATATCTCTTTTCCAAAAATGGGAACTTCAGCCTTGATGCGATTAACGATGTACTCCGTTGCCTTGTATACGCCTTTTCGATGCGCTGAGGAGACAAAAACAAAAAAACAGATCTCACCTACCTCTACCCTTCCTAAACTATGATAGATGTGCATACATGTCAGATCAAATTTCTCAAAGGCTTCTTCCCGAATTTCATAAAGCTTTTCATCGGCCATCGCCTGGTAGGAAGTATACTCTATGGCAGCCACAGTTTTATTCGCTTTATGATCGGCCCTAATTTGGCCTAAAAATATATTATGTGCCCCAATGCTGTGCTTGGATTGGTGTTTTGCTATAGATTCCGCTATAAACTCCGCAGGTATAGCTCCTTGAATAAATACGTTTTTTTTCTTGCGCTCCATAGTGCTTTTTTTTCCTTTTGGTAAAATTACTGAACTATCTCCACATATTGAACTTCATCTCCCATTTCAACAACTTTAATATCCTCTGGAATATAAATAAGCACATTGGCCTGTATTAAACTCTGTAATAAGGACGAACTTTGATTGGAAAAAGCTTTAAGATGTCCATTTTCACATGCCCCTCTTAAAAACAAAGCCTTATCAGAATTATTTACAATTCTGTGATCGGATATCCCTTTTTTAAAATTTGGTGTCTTTTTTCCAAAAAATCGTCTAAGAGCAGGTAATACATAAACCTGAAAATTTATAAAACAAGCAGCTGGATTTCCAGGAAGTCCAAAAATCACCGTATCGTTTTTTAATCCAAAATAAATAGGCTTCCCGGGCTTTTGATTGATTTTATAGAACACTTCTTTTACCTTATTCTTATGAAAAGCATCCCGCATTAGATCATAATCTCCCACAGAAATACCCCCGGTGGCTATAATAAAATCACAATGTTCAAGTAGCTTTGCCACTATGGCCACACATTGTTGAGGATCATCCTTAACATAATGCAAGGATACCTCTTTCACTCCAAGGCGTTTAAGAAATAACTTTAAAATATAAGAGTTGCTATCGTATGTCTTAGCCTCCTGCCAAGGATCTTCAGGTTGCAATAATTCATTGCCGCTAATTAAAATGGCTATACTTGGTTTTTTGTAAACATTTATTTTATCCACCCCCAATCCAGCCAAGAAAGAAAGTGCAGCGGTATTGAGTTCTACGCCTTTTGAAAGCACAACATCACCACGTTTGATCTGCTCCCCTTGTGCCTTTATATTTGTTTTTTCCTGAAGACTAACTACCCTGATGTGAGTGGTTAAATCTTCCACGTGTTCTTTCATTATGACCCTATCTGCATCCACAGGAACACGAGCTCCTGTAAAAATCCGAACAGCCTCACCTTTGTGCAATGAAATTTCCTGGTTAGATCCCGCCTGAATTTCACCTTTAATAAGGAATTGTTTCTTATCCCAAAAACGCACGGCAAACCCATCCATGGCAGATTGCCTAAAGGGAGGCAAATCAATCTTGGAGACAACATCCTGAGCCAATACATAACCCAGTGCATCCGATATATTTATCTCTACGACTGTATTGGATGTAATCGATCTTTGGATAAGAGATAATGCCTCAGGGACAGCAATCATGCAATTTTCTTTAGTCAAACAAATTTAAAGAATTAATAACCTGGATCAGTGGAGTTGGAGATAAACCTACTGCTCAATCCAACTTATGATACGCTGATCCGTTGGCAAAGTTTTAGGATCGATTACCTTGTCTAGGTGACCATTTTCGTCGATGAGGTATTTTTGAAAATTCCAGGAGACCTCAGAACTTTCCACACCGTTTTGCTCCTTTTGAGTAAGAAAAGCATACAACGGGTGTATATCATCCCCTTTCACGGAAATTTTACTCATCATAGGAAAACTAACTCCATAGTTCATTTGGCAAAATTCCGCAATTTCTTCATTGGTTCCTGGCTCTTGATTTGCAAAATTATTGGCAGGAAATCCAATGATCACAAAGTTTTGATTCTTATACGTGTTGTATAAACTTTCTAATTGCTCATACTGAGGTGTCAACCCACATTTACTAGCGGTATTTACGATCATCACCTTTTTACCTTTCAAATCGCTTAATGCAAAATCCGCTCCAGTGATGTCTTTGACGGTAAACTGATAAATCGAGGTATTCTCCATTTCTTGAACATTTTGGCCGCTTACACTAGCGCAACACCATAGTAAGCATATGACTATTAAATTTCTCACTCCTTTTAGTATTTAAAAACAAGGTACAAAACTTTAAAGAAAAATGCCCCTTAAAAACGTACTAAATTAAAGTCCTATAGCCTTGAGGTAGCAGCAGCGAGAATTTCACGCACTGTTACTTTTAAAGATTCTGGCTCTATGATAGTTGCATAATCTGAGAACATTAAATACCAACGTACAAAATCATTTTCAACCCTAGAGCACATAAAGGTCAACTCCATCTCATCTCCCATTGGAACTTGCTTCGTTAAGCCGTAGTAGTTTGTACTGCTTGTCATATAACGGGCTACTTTTTTATCAACCCTCAGCACGATCTTAGTACAATCCTCCTTCGGCCTTTCTGGCCGATAATCCTCCAGTGGTCCATGTTCTAGTAAGTAAGGCAATGAGGTCCTCTTTATCTGTTTCATTCGATCTGTTCTAAACTGCCGATAATCCTTTCGAAGATGGCAATATGCCATAAGATACCAGTAATTATTTTCATGAAATAATCCCACTGGTTCAATATACCGCTCACTAGAATTATCCGCCTCGAAGGCTTTATAGGTCAAAAACAATTGTGTTCTTTCCGCAATACTCTCAAAGATAACTTCTAAACCGTTAGGGATATCTTTATTAAACAATTCACGCGATGGGTTGATCCTTACTTTAGATTCAATGGCGTCAATCCAATCCCGTTCCCCACCCCGCAGAACAGATTTGATTTTATACATCGCAGATTTAAAGTATGCACCAAGCGTATCATCGGTAAACTGCTCCATTAATTTTTCAGCGGCTACAAAACTACCGGCCTCTTCTTTAGTAAACATAATGGGCGGTAACCGGTAACCATCCATAATACTATATCCTACTCCCGCCTCACTGACTATGGGTACTCCTGAGGATTCTAAGGTACGAATATCCCTATAAATTGTTCGTAAGCTAACTTGAAATCGATCCGCTAAGTCTTGAGCTCGAACAATTTTTTTAGACTGTAATTGAATGTGGATGGATACGATTCTATCAAATCGTTTAACAGTTTCATTACTCATAACTGATTGGCCTATATGCCAAAGATATAACATCCATTGAAAGTATCGTTCTTTAAAGGACATCGGTCTTAGTTAAAAAGATGATCATTGTAAGGTCTCAAGGGAGCATTAGTGCAAGCCAGCTTTTGACCGAGGCGGATCCTCTGTTCTTTGAGGTAGGTATTGCAATTGACCACCTTGATAAAAAAATAATAGTATGGCTCATTATTCTCTATCCAAAGATTCCAAATAGGAATTAGTTGGATAAAACTATTTTGGACCTGATGGTTGATAAAATTGGAAATCGCCAGAGAATTTTCATGCAAAAACTCCATGAGCTCCGATAAAATAGGAGTCTTATTCGTTGGTTCTTCTCCGAATTTGTCTTTATCATCAATCTTGATCACATCAAGGTTAAACACCGGAATTTCACAGCGATGACTCAAGGTTAATTCCGTTGCCATAAAACTTGAGGTAGCCTTTATTTTTTGAAGTTGTGAGAACTTGGTCCTCATCCAATCGATTAGCGTGATATTGGCCCAATACACATAATGGAAATAGGATCTCATTACTGTTGGTAATGACTCACTTGTTAACGCTAAGGTTATTCTTTCATTCATAATACCTTGATTTTAAATTATTCACAAATAAACTACCGCCTTATGACAACCCAATGTCATCATAACTAAAACTTTTTAATTTTTTTTACCACTACTGACAAGCCCTTGTCATAGCCCCCTCTTACTTTTGAAAAAGAAAATAAAATCACAGAAATCTATTTATTATGGAAAATTCAAAAACACAGACCCAATCAGCAACAGTTTTCACTTCAGAACAACTCTTAAATCACTGGCAATCGCATCGCGGGTTAACTCGAAGAACGATCGAAGTATTCCCTGAGGAGGAATTCTTTAACCATTCTATTGGGGGCATGCGCCCTTATGCCAAATTGATCCAAGAAATGTTAGCCATCGCAGGGCCAGGAATCAAAGAGATTGTGGATGGTAAAACTGCCGAATTTAAAGAACACGATTATGAAAATAAAAAAGAAAATTATTTAAAGGCATGGGATGAAACCACCGAGATCTTAAATGAGTACTTCCCAAAAATCAAATTAGAGGATTTTCATAAACCTGTTAAAACCTTTGGTCAATATGAAGGTACGGTTATATCATCCATTTTCTATTTCATAGATAATGAAATCCACCACAGAGGCCAAGGGTATGTATACCTAAGAAGTCTAAATATTGAGCCACCTTTTTTCTGGGAGCATTAATTTTTGCAGAAAATGAGTGTACACATTTTCAAGACTACCGTCATCAATCAATCACAAGTCAAATTGTTAAAAGTTGAACTAGACATTTTGACGCTTAAAAACGAACAATGGAATTTTGATCTGGAGGATTGCGATAACATCCTCCGGGTTAAAACCCAGGATCCCGTTAAATTCACTAAAGTGTTAGAGATGAAAGGGTTTCATTTCCAGGAACTTTAATTAAGTGAATACTTTTTCAAAGAAGGAGGGCTAATCAAGTTACTCTAATGCTAGCCTCTTACATGGATACTTCATTAGAATATTATTCGAACAAGCTTTATCGCATTGAATTCCATTTATCAAAACCAAAATTTCAATTAATTTCCATTTCAAATTACAGCAATCTATTTTGGCTCTTGCTATAGAGTTAGCAGATAATGAAAATCTTTACATGCCCTTTGGCTTACTATTTCTAAAAAGGTAATACAGTAAGGTATATTTGTACCTATCTCTTCATTTGTTGTGAGTTGCTTTTAGAATACTATCTTAATAGATAGTTCGCAGCATTACGATTAGACTGTGGATGAGGTCTTAAACTTCGCTATTAAATCAGTCAGATTAAGTCTATCTTGCATTCCAGAGGCCATATCTTTTAAAGTGTATATTCCCTCCTTCATCTCAGATTCTCCAGCAAGTACAACAAATGGAATACCCCTTTTATTAGCGTAGTTCATTTGTTTTTTCATCTTCGCATCATCAGGATACAATTCTGCTTTAACGCCATTTTCCCTTAATGATGTAACAGCTTTAAGTCCATATAAGGCTTCGTTTTGGCCAAAGTTCAAGAATAGCACTTCGGTTGTAGTGGTAACAGATGGCGGAAATAAACCAAGTTCTTCCAAGACTAAGTAGATTCGATCCAAACCAAATGAAATACCAACACCACTTACATTTTTAAGACCAAATATACCCGTTAGATCATCATAACGACCACCTCCCCCGATAGAGCCAATCTTTACGGTATCTGGTGCCGCAACCTCAATGATGGCCCCGGTGTAATAGTTAAGCCCTCTAGCTAAGGTTACATCTAAATCTAAATTTGAAATCTTAAGGCCTAAATCTTCAATATTAGTTAGAATGAAACGTAGTTCTTCCACCCCTTTAAGTCCTTCCTGAGAAGCGGTCAACATTGATGCTAAGCTTTCTAATTTTAAAGTATTGCTACCGGTAAAGCTAAATAAAGGCTGAAGTTTCTCAATCGCAGATTCCGTAATCCCTTTATCGAGCATTTCCTTTTTCACACCAACTTCACCAATCTTATCCAACTTATCTAAAGCCACTGTAAAATCTATGAGCTTGTCCTTGGCGCCAATGACCTCAGCTATACCTGAAAGGATTTTTCGGTTATTTAATTTAATGGTCACCCCTTCTACCCCAAGACTACTAAACACATTATCATAGAGCTGTATAAACTCAACTTCCTGCCATAAGGAAGTTGAACCAACAACATCCGCATCGCATTGGTAAAACTCTCGAAAACGTCCCTTTTGAGGTCGATCTGCTCTCCAAACTGGCTGCACTTGGTATCGCTTAAAAGGAAGTTCAATTTCGTTTTGGTGCATGACCACATAACGTGCAAATGGAACCGTCAAATCATAACGCAGCGCTTTTTCTGAAATTTTTGCCGTTAAGGCATTGGCATCCTTTTTGGCATAAAGATCATCCCCTACTTTAGATAAATAATCCCCAGAGTTAAGAATTTTGAAAATCAAACGATCTCCTTCATCCCCATATTTCCCCATCAAGGTCTCTGAGTTTTCAAAGCTAGGAGTTTCAATAGGCATGAAACCAAAAACCTCAAAATGAGATTTTATGGTACTTATAATATAATTTCTTTTACTGACTTCTTCTGGTCCAAAGTCCCTTGTTCCTTTTGCTATGCTTGGTTTTTGTGCCATTAATATGTTGTGTTTGGAGATTTACACTAAATAATACCTTTGCTACTAAAAGTATTCTAAATTATTACGTTTAAAACTTCTTTGGTACTTATCCCTATTCGATAATATCGTCAAAAAAACGGAATAATTCCCCTTTGGTGATGATCGCACCCTTTTCTATAAGCTCAAATCTATCCTTTAACTTATCATCTGAATAAGCTTTAACCGCAGTCATAATCTCTACATTATCCCCCATGAAATTCTGCTTAAACCATCCAAACCCATGTTTGGTTCTCAAGTCAATTCCCGGTTGAGATACACGAACAGCGATCAACTTCATTTCCTTTTCCGTAAGGTGAAATAAATGCATTCCTGTGTCAAAAATATTTTCAAGGTACGCTATTTTGGACAACACTCCTTCCCAGATCAAATCACTAAAGATATCTATTTCCTCCTCAGCAACCGCTGGATTATTTTCTTTAATATCATTCCACTCTTGTGCAGTTATAGACTGCGTGGCCAAAAAGTTTATAAACTCTTGGTGCATTTCCTCTAGCTGCTCTTTAGTTAACCTTCTGTACTTCACTTGAACTCCTTATTTTATCGATGTGTAAAAATAAAAAGGAGGCTGCAAAAAATTAAATTTTTATACAACCTCCTTTATGATGAAATAATTACTTCTTCTTAAGCCTCAGCTACTACTTCAAATGGGAAGTTAACAATTACTTCTCTATGAAGTCTAATAGTAGCCTCATAAGGACCAGCAACTTTTACGTTACCTCCTAAGATGCTTATATATTTCTTCTCAATGGCTATTTTAGACTCTTTTTGAATCGCTTCAGCTAGATCAGCGTTTGTTACAGAACCAAAAAGTTTGTTCCCAACACCAGCTTTAGCGATAATTTTAATCTCTAAACCTTTAAGTTGATCTGCAATAACTTGAGCGTCATCAACGATTTTCTTCTCTTTAAAGGCTCTTTGCTTCAAGTTCTCAGCCAATACTTTTTTAGCAGAAGTGGTAGCTAAAATAGCGTATCCTTTAGGGATCAAATAGTTTCTACCGTAACCATTTTTAACGGTTACCACATCATCTTTAAAACCTAAGTTTTCGACGTCGTTCTTTAATATTAATTCCATGGTTACCTTCCTTTTATTTTAATAAATCTGCTACGTATGGCATAAGTGCTAAGTGACG
>NZ_DATGNU010000034.1:0-91752 GCF_035306585.1 Galbibacter sp. | reverse complement strand
AAGGCAACCGGGGTATCTTTTTTGCCATCTATAGCTGTTAATTCACCTTTTGTGAAGGTTAATTTTAGCTTTTGCGTCCCCATATTAGTTAGTTGACTAGGATAGGCTTCACTTGGAAGGGGTAGGTGAGAGGTAAGGGTTTCATCCCCGCCGACACTTGTGCCCCAAAGTCCTTTATTAATGGAATACTTAGCTTTTTCCCAAGCCATATGTATGCCCTTGCTTTTTAAATAATCAATCTCTTGTTGTCTAGAGAGTTGTTGATCACGTATAGGCGTTATAATTTCGATTTCTGGCGCTAAGATTTGAAAAATCATATCAAATCGAACCTGGTCATTTCCAGCACCTGTGCTGCCATGAGCAATGTAATTAGCGCCGTTTTTCTTAGCGTAATTTACGATTTCGATGGCCTGAACAATACGCTCAGCACTTACAGAAAGTGGGTACGTATTATTTTTAAGGACATTTCCGTAAATAAGGTATTTAACAACCTTGTTGTAAAAGTTTTCTACAGCATCAATGGACACATAAGTTTTGGCCCCTAATGTTAGGGCCTTTTGTTTAATTTCTGCAATTTCTTCTTTAGAAAAACCTCCAGTGTTAACACTTACCGCATGAACTTCATATCCTTGTTCAGAAAGTGATTTTGCGCAATAGGAAGTATCAAGTCCTCCGCTGTAAGCTAATACTAATTTTTTCATTTTTTAAATATTTTATCTAGTTTATCTAGTCTGTCCTTTGATAGAAATATGGATTCTTTTATACTTTTTAGTCTTTTAAAAACCTTAGAGTCATAAGAGTGTTTCTGCTCTGTTTTTTTGCTTTTTTCTTTTTCGACAGGATCATACAGCATCCCGGTACATAAGCACATTTTTCCTTCATTTCGAGTTAATATGTCGAAATTTCTACAGGTTTTACAACCATTCCAAAAACTTGGATCATCTGTAAGCTCAGAAAAAGTTACAGGTTCATAACCCAGGTCGTAGTTGATTTTCATAACTGCGAGTCCTGTGGTAATGCCGAAAATTTTAGCATCCGGGAACTTTGTTCTACTGTGCTGGAAAACCTTCTTTTTAATTTCGGTGGCCAAACCCTGTCCTCGAAAGTCAGGATGGACAATCAGTCCTGAATTCGCCACAAATTTTCCATGCCCCCATGTTTCTATATAGCAAAATCCGGCGAATTTTTTGCCATCGATGGCAATTACCGCATTCCCATTTTGAATTTTGGTGGTAATGTATTCAGGAGTACGTTTTGCAATACCGGTCCCTCTTTGCTTAGCGGACTCTTCTATGGTATCACATATCTCCTGAGCATAATGTATATGCTTATCGTTTGCAATAAGTATTTGCATACAACTACCTAATTAAAAATTAATGAAAATATAAAAAAGGATTCTTTAGATGGGGAACCGGACACACCTAGCTCCAATAATATGATCGCACCCTTACGGGCGGCGACGACGGGGAAAACGAACATGGCGAACAGGTACCAAAGCAAATAACGACGTTGTTGTGCTGAACGACGCTATTGAAGTAGTACTATATTTTTTTTGTTCTGTTTGCATTGTGCAAAAATTCGTGTTGTATTAATTCTACACTGCAATATTAGGTATTATTATTAGATTAAAATGTGTAATCTTTGTTAAATTTGTAACATACTAATGTAAAGCCTAACCACAATATGCGTAGAACTGTTAAACAATTCAATATTTCAAATGTTGAGCTGTTTAAAACCCAGCTTTTAAAATGGTCGAATCAATTTCAAGAAGTCGTTTGGTTGGATAGTAACGGGCACCAAAATACCCACAGTCAATATGAGGCCATTTTAGCTCTAGATGCATTTACTAGTATTAAGACCGATTATACAGTGGCCTTTAGAGAGCTCAAAGAATATCAAACATCCATAAATGACTGGATCTTTGGTTACCTAACTTATGATTTGAAAAATGCTGTTGAAGATCTAGAATCGAAGAATTTTGATGGTCTTTCTTTACCTGATCTTTATTTTTTTCAACCAAAAAAACTGTTTATAATCAAAGGGACAGTGGTTGAATTTCAGTATCTGGCCATGGTAGAGGATGAATTAGAACCAGATTATAAACAGATAAAAGGAATTGAAATTTTTGATAAACAAACCGATCAAGTAAATCCGGTTAAGATAAGTCTTCGAATGCAAAAGGATACGTATTTTGACCATTTTCAAAAGATTATTGATCATATCAACAGAGGGGATATATACGAGGTGAATTTTTGTCAAGAATTCTATGGGGAAGATGCTATTATAGATCCCTTAAAAACTTTTTCAAACCTCAATGCCATATCCAAAGCTCCCTTTGCATGTTATTTGAAATATGAACATTATCATTTACTATGCGCCTCTCCAGAGCGCTTTATGCAACGACTGGGAAATATCGTGATCTCTCAACCCATTAAAGGTACCTCAAAGCGATCGAAGGATAGGGAAGAGGATGCTAGGTTACTGGAGCATTTACAAAATGATCCTAAGGAGCGTTCTGAAAATGTCATGATTGTGGACTTGGTCCGTAATGACCTCTCTAAAATTGCGATAAAGGGAAGTGTCGAAGTAGTGGAGCTGTGTAAGATTTACAGCTTCATGCAGGTACATCAGATGATCTCCACAATAGCAGCTCAAATACCATCGGACACTAACTCTGTGGATGCAGTGAAAAGTTTATTTCCTATGGGAAGTATGACTGGGGCTCCCAAGTACACGGCTATGAAAATTATTGAAGAGCAAGAGACATTTAAAAGGGGGTTGTATAGTGGGGCTGTCGGATTTTTTGACCCACAAGGGAATTTTGATTTTAATGTGATCATTCGAAGTATTATTTATAATTCAAAAAAAAGATATGTATCTTTCTCTGTTGGGAGTGCTATTACTGCCAAATCAATTCCGGAAAATGAATATGAGGAATGTCTAGTAAAGGCCAAGGCCATGAGGGATGTTCTAGAAAATTAAACGATCCAAATTTATGAAACCTATCTTGTTATTTCTCACTGTGCTTCTGGGTTTGAACTCTTGGGGACAAAACAATCCTGTTTTTCCAGGTTGGTATGCTGATCCAGAAGGAATCATTTTTGACAATACCTATTGGATTTATCCAACCTTTTCCGCCCCCTATGAAGATCAGGTCTTTATAGATGCCTTTTCTTCTGAAGATTTGGTCAATTGGACCAAACATCCTAGAGTTTTAGATACCGCTGGAGTAAAATGGGCACATCGTGCTATGTGGGCTCCTGCCATTGTTAAGAAAGATCAGAAGTACTATTTATTCTTTGGAGCTAACGATATTCAAAGTGATCAAGAAATAGGAGGGATAGGAGTAGCAGTAGCCGATAAACCCACAGGTCCTTTTAAAGACTTAATCGGTAAACCGCTTGTGGGTAAGTTTCACAACGGTGCTCAACCTATTGATCAATTTGTATTTAAGGATAAAGACGGTCAGTATTATTTGATTTATGGGGGATGGGGCCATTGCAATATTGTGAAACTCAAAGATGATTTCACGGGGTTCATACCCTATGAGGATGGGGAGCTCTTTAAAGAAATCACCCCAGAGGGATACGTGGAAGGACCCTTTATGTTTATCAAAGACGGCAAGTATTATTTTATGTGGTCCGAAGGGGGATGGACAGGTCCAGATTATAGTGTGGCTTATGCCATTGCAGATTCACCTTTGGGACCGTTTAAACGAATTGATAAGATCCTCGAGCAACAACCAAAAATTGCCACAGGAGCAGGACATCACTCTGTGATCCAGTATCCAGATTCTAATCAGTATTATATTGTATATCACCGCAGGCCTAAAGGAGAAACTGGAAGAGATTCCAGAGAGACCTGCATAGAAGTCATGGAATTTGATGAAGATGGTTTGATTAAACCAGTGACCATTACAACTGAAGGTGTCAAATCGCACCCTTTGAAAAAATAACATAGAATTTTGTAGGGAATCTGCAGATGGTTTACGATTTTAGAGAACGTAAAGGACTCTTTATTTTGTGATATGGAATACCAAGGATATCATTTTTATTGTCATAATAGGCGGCTTTTCGGCCAGTACTGGTATAACGAAACCCCCAAAGCAGCTATTGTTTTAGTGCACGGGATGGGCGAGCACAGTGGACGTTATTCAGGATCTCTTATTCCTGAATTAGTGGATGCAGGATTTGCAGTCTTTGGGTATGACCTCTTCGGGCATGGTCATAGCGAAGGAAAAAGAGGGTGCTGCCCCAGCTTTAAAGCAGTTCTAAATAGTCTTGAGGCGGTATGTATGAAGAAAGCTGAAATATTTCCAGAGTTGGACTTATTTTTGTACGGCCACAGTCTTGGTGGAAACTTGGTGTTGAATTACGCTATGAATAAAGAGATCCATTGTAAAGGATTGATTCTTTCAAGTCCTTATTTGGAGCTTGCCTTTGATCCACCTTCTTGGAAATTATTCTTAGGCAAACTGTGTCTCTATCTTTATCCTAAAATAACTTTGACAAGCGGTATAGATCCTAAATTCATCTCTAGAGTAGCAGAGGAAGTAGAAAAGTACAAAGATGATCCTCTAGTGCATAATAAAGTAAGTCCACTTTATACCTTTCCTATTCTGGAGAGTGGTCAATGGATCATGCAAAACCCAGATAAACTTACCATAAAAACCTTGTTGTTTCATGGTACAGGGGACTATATCACCAGTCATTGGGCAAGTAAAGCCTTTGCTAAGCAATCTCCTCTAATTGATCTTAAATTATACAAAGGCGGTTACCACGAACTTCATAATGATTTGCAAAAGGAAGATCTGTTTAAAACAGTGATCGATTGGTTGAATGAACAATTAGAAGCAAAGCAAGTAAATGATTTAAATACAACACAAAAATGAAGTTAGACCTACACCCAGATTGGAAGTCTCATTTAAAAGAGGAGTTTGAGAAGCCGTATTTCCGGAAGCTACTTGATTTTATAACATTGGAATATCAAAATAATACGTGTTATCCGCCATTTAATTCCATATTTGCTGCCTTTGATCATTGCAGCTTTGAACAGTGTAAAGTGGTCATTATAGGTCAAGATCCTTATCATGGACCAAATCAAGCTAATGGGCTTTGTTTTTCGGTGGCCGATGGAACAACCCACCCTCCTTCGCTTATAAATATTTTTAAAGAACTGGTCACGGATGTGGATAAACCCTATCCTTTAAGTGGTAATCTAGAGCACTGGGCAAAACAAGGGGTGCTTTTACTCAATGCGACATTAACAGTTCGACAAGCTAAGGCTGGAAGCCATCATAAAAAGGGCTGGGAAACCTTTACAAATCAAGTAATAAAAACCATATCCAACGACAAATCCGATGTTGTTTTTATGCTTTGGGGTGGTTATGCCAAAGAAAAAATAAAACTCATAGATGCAAAAAAACACCATATATTAACCGCTGGTCATCCTTCGCCTCTTAGCGCAAATAGGGGGTATTGGTTTGGTAATAAACACTTTAGTCGTTGTAATGAGATCTTAACTTCCTTACAATTAGAACCTATAAATTGGTGACCACCTCATCATATGGAAGTATTTTATCTAAAATATTTAATGCAAAGAGTTGTTGTTGAACATTTTTAATAATCACTGGCGAGATGTTTTCCTGGCTCCAACGTGTAATGGACAACCATTCTTTGACATCGTTGGTCTCTAATCCATATCGATTTGATACCATTCTATCAATACTTGGAATATATTTAAAATCCAACGTATAAATATTGATTACCTCCAAGATATGTTTTATGAGATTTGAATGTTTTTTAATAGCTGTATCGCTAGCTGCAATGACAAAACAAGGCCAAGGAGTAGGGCAGTCGGATATTCTTCTAAAAATGCCTTGATCCACCAATGGCTTTGTCATAAAATGCTCCCACATGAAATAATCTGCCGAACCGTTGGCTAGTGCATCTACCGCTCCATTTATATTATTGACTACTTCGAATTTTAAGTCCGAAGTATTCCAACCCTGTTCATTGGCATTGATATAAGCCATCAGGTGACTTCCACTACCATATCTAGAAATAGCGGCTGTGGTACCTTTGAGGTCCTGCAGGGTTTTAAAACTAGAGCCAGCATTTACGTGAACACC
Source organism: Galbibacter sp. (assembly GCF_035306585.1). Lineage (GTDB taxonomy): Bacteria > Bacteroidota > Bacteroidia > Flavobacteriales > Flavobacteriaceae > Galbibacter. The sequence goes on along the minus strand of NZ_DATGNU010000034.1, from coordinate 85,622 downwards.
CCAATACAAAGGAGAGTCCACAAACTTTTGGATAATTTTTGCCTGATTTCCTGCCACGATATCCTTTACAATACCTTCGGTCAGTATTACGGCGATATCGGTTTGATCATCGCGTAGTAGTTGACACATTTTACCAGTTCCCTCGGGGACATCACACCACAATAATTCAATTCCTCTATCTTCGAAGGCACCGTCGTCAATTGCCAAATGCCAAGGAAGGTTAAAATGTTCTGGCACCCCGGAAATTCGTATTTTTTTCATAGTCTTTGGTCAAAAAAGTATCTGAAATTAAAAATAGACAATTAATTAAAAGGAGTGTACAAGGCTGGCATTAAATTTTAGAAATTTTATCCAATGCAAATACAATTAGTCTTTCCATGGCAAGCTTTGGATCCTGGGTTACCGTGCCATTAATTCTGTTAGCTACAATACTGTTTAGTGATATGGCTTTGTGACCTAATAATTTGGAGAGTCCATAGATCGCAGAGGATTCCATTTCTAAATTGGTGATTCTTTGATTTTTATAATGAAAGGTTGACAAGCTATCAACGAGCTTTGCATTACTTAATGGCAAGCGTAATACGCGAGATTGTGGCCCGTAAAAACCAACATTTGTGGCTGTTGTACCTAGGTGTAAATGATCCTCCTGAAAAGCTTGTACTAAACCTTGGTCTGCTGCTATTATATAGGGCTTTGGATGGGTGGATGGCCAGTGTATCTGATCGATAAACGCCTCTTGCATATCGGCCTCTTGAACAGATTCACTTTGATAGTAATGCAATAGGCCATCTAGACCTATGGCATATTGGCTTGCCAGAATGCTATCGACCTTTATTTCTTTTTGAATGGATCCAGTGGTTCCTATTCGTATAATGTTTAAAGAGGTTTTATTTATTTTTTCTCTACGCGTCTTAAAATCAATATTCACTAGTGCATCCAGCTCATTGAGCACTATGTCAATATTATCTGTACCAATGCCTGTTGATATTACACTTATTCGCTGCATATCATACCACCCTGTGTGGGTGATAAATTCACGCTTTCCTTTTTTAGTTTCAATGGTTGCAAAATGTTTTGAAACTTCAGCGACGCGATCGGGATCGCCCACGGTAATAACCGTTGGAGCAAGGTCTTCTGGAAATAAATTTAAGTGATATATACTGCCATCCTCATTGAGGATTAATTCAGAAGCATCCAGCGAAGTCATTTTATAATTTAAGCAATTGCGCAGAGTCTTCAAGGAATAGGAATGAATATTTAGGAGTTCCTCCTAGGAATTCATTTTCGTTCCTTATTTGCGGATAATAATTTTCAAGTTTTTCAGCGACTGCAGTTCCAGTTTTAGTAAGTTTAACTGGGGAAAAGGAACGAAACAATGGTCTTAGTTTCGAGGCTATTTTATAGTACTGTATGTCTCCATAACCGTAATAGCCTGGATCTTTTAGCATCGCATCTACTAATAAGTCTTTGGATTTTATATTTTGATATAATGCTTTGTCAAGCATTTTGTTCTCAAGCTGGTTTAGACCGTTTTTTAAACTTGGAAATCGGTGTAGGTGGGTTTGAATAACATTGGTGAGGTATTGCAGTTGACTGTTGTTCTGTTTAATGGCACTCTGCAGGCGAATGGGACTATTTTCACAATATAATTGCCAAATATAATCCCCGTATTCAATATCATCCTTATTCAGTAATAGCCTGTCCTTATAAAGCTTCTCAAGGGCTGCTTTGTCTAAAGTGGATAGGGAAGGGGTGGGGGTTGAATCTTTTTCAACACCAGATCCAATTAGATAAATAGTGGCATTAGATCTGTTTTTCTTAATCCAACTCAGTACGGCAATCATATTAATTTGACAAAAGAGATCTTTATTAAACCAAAGGACAATTTCGTCTTGTGATTTCTGATTACAGAGATTTCGGTATTCCTTTAGCGTCCTATTGATAAAGGTATCCTTGGTCACTTTATAAGCTCTGTTTAAAAACTCATATCGTTGTCGCCAAAAAGTTTCACTACCGACCTCAGGGGTGGTTTTACCTTCACAAAGCATTTCTCGCCATGTAATGATGTCACCAGAAATATCTAATGTCTTCAAAACCGCGGTAAATTCATCTCCGTTTGTAATGTGCAGTGTTTTAGTCATTTAATCTATAGATTTGGAAGAAACAATTAGTTTATTTAGGGGTAAATGTATAAATTATGTAATGAATTACCATAATTTTTGATGTTAATTTCAAAATGACTTTAACCCCCTACACGCTTGACTTTGAAACCTTCTTCTTGAAGTATTGACATGATTTGATCACGATAATCTCCTTGGATTATGATGGATTCCTTCTTAATAGAGCCACCGACGCTTAGTTTGGTTTTTAACTTTTTTGCTAGAATTTTAAAATCTTTATCTGCACCGTTATACCCATCGATTATTGTAACGGGTTTGCCCTTTCTTTTTTCGTATTTGCACAATAAGGGTTCATCCTGAATCCAAATCGAATTTTCTGTGGGCTTCACTTTTTCTTCCGACTCAAATTCGTGCTCCGGGAATAAATTTTTTAATTGGTCTTGTAAATCCATTATGGCTAATTTCAGCTAATTCTACTTGTATTACCTTTATTTTAAGCCTTGATAAGGCCAAGTTCAATGAGTCGTTGGTGCAGAAATTCACCTGCGGTAATATCTTCGTATAGTTTTGGATGATCTTCATCCACACAATTCTCTAACACATTTAGCGGCATATCACTCACTGGATGCATAAAAAATGGGATGGAATAACGAGAAGTGTTCCACAGTTCTTTAGGAGGGTTCACCACCTGGTGTATGGTTGATTTTAGCTTATTATTGGTTAAGCGCGATAACATGTCACCAACGTTAATCATAAGTTCATCTTCTTCTGCTATAGCATCAATCCATTGACCTTCATGGTTTTGAACCTGAAGCCCTTTACCTTGCGCTCCCATAAGTAAGGTGATCAGATTAATATCCCCGTGAGCCGCTGCTCTTACTGCTGCTTTGGGCTCTTCTTTAATAGGGGGGTAGTGAATTGGTCTTAGAATTGAATTTCCATTGGTGATGAATTTATCAAAGTAATTTTCCTGCAGATCCAAATGTAGCGCTAATGCTCTAAGCACATATTTAGCGGTTTTTTCAAGTTGCTTGTACGCTTGCTTGCCCGTTGTATTAAACTCAGGAACTTCCTTCACTATAACATTATCTGGATATTCAGCTTCTAGTTTTGGGTTATTCTCCACGTACTGCCCAAAATGCCAGAATTCTTTTAGATCCCCTTCCTTTCTACCTTTGGCATGTTCTTTACCGAAGGAGGTATACCCCCTTTGACCTCCAATTCCAGGAATTTCGTACTGGTCTTTAATTTCTTGTGGTTGGTTAAAGAAATTTTTTATTGCCTGGTACAAATCTTCAATTAACTTTTCAGATAAAAAATGACCTTTTAAGGCTACAAAACCAATTTCTTCGTACGCTTTACCAATTTCATCAATAAACTTCTGCTTTCTTTTAGGATCCTCTGATAAAAAATCTGTTAGATCAACACTAGGTATCTTATTCATTTGTCCAGTATTTTACACCAATTGTTACTTCTAACAAATGTATGAATTTCTAAAAATTAAAGGGTATCTTTTAAATCCTTTGTTTTTGTCGGAAAAAGTCAAAATTCTATATTTTTTTCTAAATTTGGTAAAAATACAATTCATGGATCACCCATTAATTTCCAATGCGATGGTTTTTGATAATCGCTCGGTTTCCAGTAAAATACAGCTGGAGCTTTATCAAGCGATGCTTACCTCCCGAATGATCGAAGAGAAGATGTTGGTTTTACTTCGACAGGGAAAAATTTCAAAATGGTTTAGTGGAATTGGTCAGGAGGCCATCGCTGTTGGGGTAACCTCCGCCCTAGAAACGGATGAGTATATTCTTCCAATGCATCGTAATCTAGGGGTATTTACTACTCGAAAAATTCCGTTTTATAAACTATTCGGACAGTGGCAAGGTAAGGATATTGGATTTACAAAAGGAAGGGATCGTAGTTTTCACTTTGGGACACATGAGTATCATATCATTGGAATGATTTCCCACCTAGGCCCCCAACTGGGTGTTGCCGATGGTATTGCACTGGGTAATATATTAAGAAACGAGCCTAAGGTATGTGCTGTTTTTAGTGGGGAAGGAGGAACTAGTGAAGGTGATTTTCATGAGGCTTTAAACATAGCTTCCGTCTGGTCGTTACCAGTTCTTTTTTGTATAGAAAATAACGGATACGGATTATCTACCCCTACTATGGAACAATTCAACTGTGAACATATTGTAGATAAAGCAAAAGGATATGGGATGGAGTCCCATATCATTGATGGAAACAACATTCTTGAAGTATATACCAATGTAAATGCTTTAGCGAAAAATATTCGAGAGCGTCCTAGACCCGTGCTCCTAGAATTTAAAACCTTTCGTATGCGTGGTCATGAGGAAGCTAGTGGAACGAAGTATGTTCCCAAAAGTCTAATAAACTCTTGGAAAGCTAGGGATCCAGTTTCAAATTATGAGAACTTTTTAATAGATGAAGGCGTCCTTGATTTACATCAAATCAGTGGTATAAAAGATAGAATAAGTAGTGAAATTGAAGAGCATCTGCAGAGAGCTTTTGGAGCTCATGATATAGAAAGCACTATAAAAGAAGAAATACAAGACGTCTTTAAAGAGTATCACCCGAGCCAAGTACTTCCAGGGGATCAAACAGAGAATATACGTTTTATAGATGCTGTCTCTGATGGTTTGAAAGAAGCCATGAGGCGTTTTGATCAACTTGTGATCATGGGACAGGATATCGCAGAATATGGAGGGGTATTTAAGGTTACTCAAGGATTTGTGGAAGAATTCTCAAAAGACCGTGTACGGAACACGCCAATTTGCGAATCAGGTATTGTCTCAACAGCAATGGGGCTGGCCATTCAAAATTTTAAAGCGGTTGTAGAGATGCAATTTGCTGATTTTGTAAGCAGTGGATTTAACCCCATCGTAAATTATCTTGCTAAATCCCACTACCGATGGGGACAACAAGCTGATGTTGTTATTCGCATGCCTTGCGGAGCAGGTGTAGGGGCTGGACCTTTCCACTCTCAAACAAATGAAGCTTGGTTTTTGAAAACTCCAGGGTTAAAGGTGGTTTACCCGGCCTTTCCTAAGGATGCTAAAGGACTTTTAATAAGCGCTATTGAAGATCCAAATCCAGTGCTATTTTTCGAACATAAAGCGCTGTATAGAACCCAATATCAAGATGTTCCATTAGGATATTATAACACGCCTATAGGGGAAGCGATGAAGGTCAAATCGGGAACTGCTGTTACTATTGTTACTTATGGCGCTGGGGTTCACTGGGCTATTGATATAATTGATGAACTTCAAGTTGATGCCGACCTTATTGATTTGAGAACTTTGATGCCACTTGATGAACAAACTATATACAAATCTGTTAAAAAGACAGGGAAATTACTTATCTTGCATGAAGATACACTGTTTTGTGGACTTGCCAGTGAGATATCAGCCTTGGTTGTACAGCACTGCTTTGAAGATTTAGATGCTCCGATCATTCGAGTGGGAAGCATCGAAACCCCCATCCCTTTTGCTAAATCCCTAGAGAATAACTACTTGCCTAGAACTAGGTTTAGAGAAGAATTGTTAAAACTAATAGAATATTAATATATTCTTGTGTTTAAATTTTTATTAATTTAATAGAGAAATCTAAATTAGCTTGTAATAATGATTAATTTAGATCCCAAAATCGGTTTAATTAAAACTACTTAATTATGAAGAAAAAGGCATATTTGTTATTATTGGTAGTCGCAGCGGTTGCGTCTTCCTGTGGGCTGAGTAAGGCCAATCGGGATTCCAGAAAAACATTAAACGGAACCTGGGAATTGAGCCATATTGATTATCAGAACAATGAGGGCTACTTCAAATCATTACTTTTCAATGATGTGACCTCTAAGTGTTTTAGAGGAAGTGAGTGGTTCTTCCGCTCGAATAATAGCACGGGCTATTACAATATCATTGCTCCAGGTGATTGCGCTCCAGGTCAGCGATTCATTCGTTGGTCAATTCAAGATGATGTTAATGGAAATCCATCAAAATTCCAATTTAAATTTATCGATGAAAAGAAAAAGGATATAAGCGGAGGTTTTGGCTATGTTTTTGATATTAGAAGTTTAAGTGCTGACCAAATGGTCGTTAGTTCTGTTTCAAATGTAGATGGTGAGAGTGTCACGGTAGTCTACCAATTCAACAGAATCAGTATGTAAGTTTAAATAAATATAACTAAATAATAATCTTATGAAAAGAACAGTGTATAAGGGGAGTCTAATTATGGCATCGGTGCTATTAATGTTTAGTTGTGATGCTATCCAAAATTCGAATAAGACTCAACGAGGTACTGCCATTGGAGCAGGTTCTGGTGCAGTAATTGGTGGCGTTATAGGAAATAATGTAGGTGATGGAAACAATACCGTTTTAGGTGCTATTATAGGTGCCGCTGTTGGTGGTGTTGTGGGAAATAGAATAGGTAATAAAATGGATCGAAATGCTGAAGCAATTGAAGAGGCCGTACCCGGTGCAGAGGTTACCAGAATTGGTGAAGGTATTAATGTAACTTTTGATGAAAATAGTGGTGTTAAATTTAAAATTAATTCTGCTGAGATTTCCCCAGAAGGTAAAGCTACCTTAAATAAGATGGCAGAAGTCTTTAGAGAATATGAGGACACTAATGTTCTTATAGAGGGCCATACGGATACCTCTGGCTCGGATGAATACAATTACGCACTATCAGAAAAAAGAGCGAAATCTGTTCGCGACTTTTTAATTGCAAATGGTGTCTCTAGTTCAAGGTTAACAACTAAATGGTACGGAGAAACGCAGCCGAAATATGACAATTCTACTGCCGATGGTCGTGTTAAAAACAGAAGGGTTGAGCTCGGTATTATTGCTAATCAGGAAATGATTCAAGAGGCTAGAGCACAACAATAGTATGCCTTTTGCTTTTTAGTATAACCAAAAAAATAAGGTCTGGCTTCTAAAAATCAGACCTTATTTTTTTGCCCTTAAGCAACTAGTTTGTCTTTAATTTGCCTTTCTTTTTTTGTAGTTGGCGTTCTAAATCATCAGCGGCTTCCTGAATAGACATCTCGAATTTTTCGTGAGAAGCTTCCGAGAATAGTAGTGAGCCTGGGACACGTAATTTGATTTTACATATTTTTCCAGCTTCTCTAGTGGAACTTCGTTCATTTTGAAAAAACACATCAAAGCGGACTATAAAATCATATTTATCTTCCAGCTTCTCTAGTCTTTTTTTAACCAGTTGTTCCAATCGGGAACTAGCGGCCACTCCATCGTATTCAAAGTTTATTTGCATAGTACATATGTTTGTACTAAAAATAAGAAAATTTTCTGTAGAATCGAAGGAACATTCTAAGTTTTAATAGCATTTTAAGAACTTAGTTTAAAGTGGTTCAAACCATGCTAATAAACCTAAGGATTATACTTTTTTTGAAGTAATGGTAATTGCGGCAAGTAACTCTTTGTAATTCATGGATTTTAGATCCTCATCTGCGTAGAAAGAGCTCAGCTTATCCTGGTTAAAATGATACAGATTCCAGCGTTTGTGGTGATACTCTAGAGATGTTAGATTTTCGATCCAATCGCCAGAGTTTAAATATAAGCATGCTCCGTTTTTATTGACCTTTCTGAGCATTTGTGGTTGGTGTATATGGCCACACACTACATATTTATACCCATTTTCTATAGCTAAATCAGCTGCTACACTCTCAAAATCATCAATATATTTTATGGCTTTCTTAACCCCGTTCTTTATTTTTTTTGAGAGGGAATACTTCTCTTTTCCCATTCGAATAAGAGCCCAATTAATAATTCGGTTAAAGAGGATTAGAAAATCATAGCCCCATCCTCCTAATTTAGCGATCCATTTGGTGTGTTGTATAGATACATCAAATACATCCCCATGAAAAATCCATGCTTTTTTTCCATCCAAATTTAAAATAAGTTTATTGAGAATATGGATATTACCCATACTTATATCACTGAATTTTCTGAGCATCTCATCATGATTTCCAGTAATATAATATACCTCTGTTCCTTTAGTGGATAGATCAATGATTTTTTTAATTACCTGAAGATGTGACTTAGGGAAGTAACGTTTTCTAAAATGCCAAATATCGATGATGTCACCGTTAAGTATTAATTTTTTTGGGGAGATGCTGTTTAAATAAGAGAGTAGTTCTCCTGCGTGGCAACCAAAGGTTCCCAAATGCACATCTGAAATGACCACAACTTCTAATTTACGTTTTCTCAAAAAGATGATTTTTATACAGTAAAGGAAGTAACTAAAACATGAAAGTATATTTTTTAAAAATTAAATATATATCATGTTATTGTTAAGTGTTTTGTGAATTACAAGTTGAAGTGATGCTTTATCACATGACTGCGATAAAAGAATAAGTTTCATTTAATATGTTAAAAGCAATATGGTTATATAAGAAAGGTGGGGTTTAAGACTTATTGAAATTAATAGATTAGGCTTTAACGCCAAACTAAAAAAGGGGCTAGGATTCTCATTGTTACCTTAAATTTTACTTCACTATCTTTTGGAGATTCAGAAAATTAATTTTCGTATCTCTTTATTAAAAATTACATTTGTCAAAATCATAAAATTCATGGCAGGAAATTCCTTCGGAAATCTTTTTAGTTTGACCACTTTTGGCGAATCCCACGGACCAGCACTGGGTGGTGTAATTGATGGATGCCCAGCGGGTATTCAACTTGACCTCGATAAAATCCAATTAGATTTGGATAGAAGAAAACCTGGACAATCGGCTATCGTTACCCAGCGGAAGGAGCCCGATGAAGTTCGTATCTTATCTGGAGTTTTTGAAGGAAAGACTACGGGAACTCCTATCGGCTTTATCATTGAGAATACAAATCAAAAATCACATGATTACTCTCATATCAAGGATAGTTTCCGTCCTTCTCATGCGGATTATGTATACAATAAGAAATACGGCTTTAGAGATTATAGAGGAGGAGGTCGAAGTTCTGCTAGAGAAACCGCTAGTAGAGTAGTGGCTGGAGCGATCGCTAAACAATTTCTTAAAGACATTAAAATTCGTGCTTTTGTGTCTTCTGTGGGACATATTACGTTAGATAAACATTATACAGACTTGGATATTGATCAGGCGGAACAAAATATTGTTCGATGTCCCGATCCCAATAAGGCCAAGGAAATGGAAGCTTTTATCAAAGAAGTTAGAAAGGATGGGGATACTGTTGGTGGTACAGTTACTTGTGTGATTGAAAATCTTCCAATTGGACTTGGTGAGCCTGCATTTGAAAAACTGCATGCTGAATTAGGCAGGGCCATGCTTTCAATTAATGCGGTAAAGGGATTTGAATATGGTAGTGGCTTTGCCGGTACAGCGATGAGAGGTAGTGAGCATAATGATCTGTACAACCAAGACGGTACTACTAAAACTAACAATTCTGGGGGAATACAAGGTGGAATAAGTAATGGAATGGACATCTACTTCAAAGTGGCTTTTAAACCTGTAGCGACAATCATGCAAACCCAGCCCACTATTGATACTGAAGGAAATCCAGTAGAAATGCACGGTAAAGGAAGGCACGACCCTTGTGTGGTACCTAGAGCAGTACCGATTGTTGAAGCCATGACAGCTCTTGTTATAGCGGACTACAAACTTATCGATCAAGCAAGAAAACATCGCGATATTTAAGGGTCTTAAATATTATATTTTACAAAAGCTAACTTTTCTAACTAAACACATTTTAAGTGAAAAAAATCGCATTACACTGGCAGATCGTCATAGGATTAGTACTGGGTATCGTTTGGGCACTTTTATCAAGTAAATTAGGCTGGAGTCAGTTTACCATTGATTGGGTCGCTCCATTTGGAACCATTTTTATAAACCTATTAAAGCTCATTGCCGTGCCCCTTGTTTTATTTTCAATTATAAATGGCGTAGCTGGAATAGGTGACCCTGCTAACTTGGGAAGAATGGGAGCAAAAACATTACTAGCCTATCTTCTAACAACAATATTTGCTGTTGGATTAGGGCTTATACTTGTAAACCTTATCAAACCAGGTGAGCTCATAGACCAACAGAGTAGAATTGATAACCGTATAAGTTATGAACTTTGGGCTGAGAGTGAGAATTTGCAGATAAAAGATGGTATTGACTATTTACATGATCCGGCATTCCAAGAGCGTGCTTTAGAGATAACCGATCTTTCTAGAGCTGAATTGAATGATTCATCGGTTGATGAGAAAATGGAAGAAGCTGATAAAGCTAAACAAGATGGACCTTTAAAACCTTTGGTAGATATTGTGCCTTCCAATATTTTTGAATCACTTGCTGATAATGGCTTAATGCTTCAGGTAATATTCTTTGCCTTATTCTTCGGGATTGCACTGTTATTTATTCCGGCTGAAAAGTCAATACCCGTGATAAATTTTGTAGAAGGTGTAATGGAAGTATTCTTAAAAATGGTAGATCTCATTATGAAAGCGGCACCATTTTTCGTTTTTGCTTTACTTGCTGGCGTAGTTAGTAAAATGGCCGGTGATGATGTAGGTAAAGTTGTTGAGATATTTAAGGGTCTTAGCTGGTATTCTTTGACAGTTACATTAGGGTTATTACTGATGATTCTTGTGGTGTATCCTCTGCTTATGAAACTTTTTGTCAAAGTGGTACCGTATGTAGATTTATTTAAAGCTATTGGACCTGCACAAACATTGGCCTTTTCCACTTCAAGTAGTGCGGCCACACTTCCTGTTACACTTGAATGTGTGGAGGAGAATTTAAAAGTAGATAAGAAAATAACCAGTTTTGTACTGCCTATTGGAGCTACAGTTAATATGGATGGAACATGTTTATATCAAAGTGTTGCAGTGGTGTTCTTAGCACAATTACATATGATAGATCTTACGCTCGGGCAACAACTAACCATTGTACTCACAGCCACCTTAGCCTCTATCGGATCTGCTGCAGTTCCAAGTGCTGGTTTAGTAATGCTTATTATCGTCTTGCAGTCTGTTGGATTAAATCCTGCATGGATTGCCATTATTTTACCTGTAGATCGAATTTTGGATATGATTCGAACTGTTGTTAATGTAACGGGGGATGTAACTGTATCTTCAATTATTGCCAAAGGCGAAAATATGATGTATTATGAAGGTGAAAAGGCAGTTAAAACCTAATGTTCGGCCATAATGAAACAGGCGTTGGATGAACAATATAAGGGACTTTTTGCAATTGATAGGAATTTAGATCGTTTAAACAAAGGGATTGAATTACTTACCTATTTGAATCCACTGAATTCAGAAAAGGAAAAGCAGAAATTCTACAGTTCTAAATACACAGAGGTTCCTAGGTTCAGGTACCCTAAACGTAATTTTAATGCCTTTAAGTTACAACAAGGGTTGTATTTAAACAATCTTGAAGAAATTCATGATGATCAGATACAAACCCTGTATCAGAGTATTATATATTATTATTCTAATGTTCTACAGTGCTCTGATGCAATCGGCGAGAAGAAGAAATTTTTTTATAATAGTCTTCGACTCTATGGAGCCCCGAAGGAAAGAGATGTTCAAAACGCAAAGTTCATTATTCATCTAAAGGATCATCATAAGGAAGACCCAAAAATCTATTCAGCCCTTGACGCAATGGCTTATTTTGAAAATTTTGTTAAGAGCTATGATTTTAAAATAAACATTAAACTATCCACTAGTATCGCTGCAGATGCTATGGTCTCAAACAAGCTAAGAACCTTATTTATTAAAAAGAACGCTCGTTTTAGCGAAAATCAACTAAAAACTCTTGCAAACCACGAAATAGGGGTGCATATGGTTACTACTTTTAACGGATTAAACCAGCCTTTAAAGATTTTCTCTAATGGTTTTCCAAAAAATGTAGAAACTCAAGAGGGACTGGCCGTCTTTAGTGAGTACATGAGTGGAGCATTAACCCTAGATCGCTTAAAAACATTGGCTTATAGAGTAATCGCGGCGGATTCTCTTACCGATGGTTATGATTTTGCTGATACCTTTGACTTGTTACACAATCAATATAAACTCCATAGAGAGAAAGCCTTTATTATTACCCTGCGTGTTCATAGAGGTGGCGGATTTACTAAAGATTTCTTGTATTTAACAGGCCTTAAGAAAATATATGATTATTATAAGCGACAGGGGGATTTATCGATTCTTTTAAGTGGTAAGGTTTCCTTGGAGAACCAAAGTAGTATAGAACATATGATGGATCTAGGGTTGGTGCATAAGCCTATTCACTTAACACAGTCTTATAATCACAACTACAATACTAATAAAACTATTGACTTCATACTGGAAAATTTAAGGTAATACAACCCTTAAATTCTAGTGTTACTTTCACATACAAATTTCATCTTTACACAACAAAAAATTTTCTTTCATATAGTTTCCAAATATGTTTGTATAAGAGTTTTAATGGTAAACCCATATAAAGGCTCCAATGCACCAAATCACAGTAGTAATACATGGAACACTTACTCAATGCTTTTAGTTAAAATCATAAGCAATGATGAGTCGTATTAATTTATTTTCAGTGAAGAAAGAACAAAACACAAAAAAGGCCGATATTTCTAAATTGGTGAACGAATGTCTCGGAGACAAAGAGTATCTTAATGAAATCGTCGTTCTTTTAAATGATAATATCGAGGAGTTTTATGACACTACAGAAGTGTGCATTAAAGCCAAGGATAGGTTTTCAATTTCTAGAGGAGCACATAAAATAAAGAATGGACTTGAGATGGTTCAAGCTCATGTGCTGCTCCATTATGTTGATTTAATACAAAAGGAATGTCAGCATTTGGATACGTTTTGGAAAATTCAAGATATTTTGAAAAAATTCAAAATTGAGTATAAATTGGTACAAGATAGTTTGTTGGACCAAATAAACGAGCTAGATGACTAAATATACTTGTGTATTAATTGAGGAAGATAGGATGGTGGCATCTTTAATGAAGTTCCGATTGAAGCGACTTCAATTTGAGGTGCTTCATATCAACAATGCAAACCGTCAAACTTTAGCTTCTATTAAGGCTGATGTTGCCGTTGTTGGATTACATGCAAACAGTGTAACTAACCTTGAAACCCTAAAAGAAGTGCGAGTGGCTATCGGTGACAATACACCTTTAGTAACATTAATATCCAATTATAGGCAGCGATTAGTAATCGAGCACAATAATGTTCAAGTGGAAGCCTTTCTCTTACGTCCAGTGAATCTAACTGAATTTGAAAATACCATTGTTCAAATAGTAAATAGTAAAGCACCTTCTAATAAGCTATTATCGTAATATACCTATGTATTGAACGCTGCGCTTCACATACAAAAAAATGTGTTTGACAACAAAAAATTTTTCACCTCAAAGAATTGGATTACCTTTATTTTGAAAATGTAGAGAGCCCCAAATTCTATAGTTTCAAAAAACGTTTTAAGGATTGCCTCAAGTCTTACCTGAATCCTACTTTGTACTTAAATCTCCCTATGCTTATGTGGGAGATTTTTGTATTTAATAATCAGATAATTTTTATTTTTTTAATACACTTGGATCAACTTAGTATAAAGGCTAGAGCAGGGGGTGAAATCTTTAAAGCATTGCTACTAAGAATAAAATCAATTTGCAATGTTAAATAAGGTTGTATTTTAAAAGAATTGGTAAAAAAATTGTAACTTTTGTAGGTTTTTAACATTAATTAAAAAGTAACGATGGGACGATATACCATAAAATTAGGGTGGGTTTTAAGTTTACTTTTAATTTCATTTAACACAGTAAGGGCTGATGTATTCTCCGTTAGTCCCCAAGTCCAGGATACATTGCAGTTTAAACAATACAGTGGATTAGTTGTGGATGCCACCACGAATGATGAATTGGTATTCGCCACCATTTCAATTGATAACACGAATATTAGTTCTATAACCAATACTGAAGGAGAATTTGCCATTAAGATCCCTGATTCTCTATCCAATAGACATTTGGCCATTTCTTTTTTGGGATATCAAAAGAAGATCCTTCCTATAGCATCTTTAAGGGAAAAGGACAATATCATTACCTTGGAACCAATTTCTATTGCGTTAGAAGAAATCGATTTGGTTGCACCAAAGGATGCTTTAACCCTAGTAAAGCAAATGTTGAATAATAGTGGATTAAATTATCTTGATCAACCTGTTAGAATGACGGCTTTTTACAGAGAAACCATTAGAAAAAGAAGTAAAAATGCTTCTCTAGCAGAGGCCGTTGCCTATATATACAAACAACCTAATAGTTCACCGAGAAAGGATATTATAGACCTTTACAAATCAAGAAAGAGTAGTAATTACTCAAGACTAGATACCGTAGCTCTCAAATTACAGGGAGGACCATTTACACCACTTTATGTGGATCTAATGAAGTATCCTGAATATATTTTTGATGAAGATTTAATTTCGTACTATGACTTTTCATACCTCCATGGATCTACCATTAATGGAAAGCCAGTTTATGTAATAGGGTTTAAACAAAAAGAATGGGTTGAGGAACCACTTTTTTACGGCAAATTATATATTGACTCAAGCACCAAGGCTCTTGCAAGCGCAGTATTTAATTTAAATGTTGAGGATCGTGACAGGGCTGGGAATTTGCTAGTTCGACATAAACCACGTGATATCCTTGTTTATCCTACAGAAGCCTCCTATAGGGTGGATTACCGCATCAAAGAAGGGAAGTGGTATTATGGCTATGGAAATGTGCAGCTAGCCTTCGTAGTGAATAGGAAAGGAAAGTTATTTAATTCAAAATATTATGTCAGTAGTGAAATGGCCATTACAGATTGGTATGAAAATGGCTCTGGCAAAAATGTGCGATGGCGTGATCGCATGAAACCCTCTATCATTATTGCTGATGAGGCCTCTGGATTTTCAGATCCAGAGTTTTGGGGCGCATATAATGTAATAGAACCTGAGAAGTCTATTAAATCTGCAATAGATAAAATACAACGACAACTGAAAAGGGATAAAAGTTGAATTTTTCATGATTTCTTGATTAACCAACCGCAGAAGCCAAATTTTTAAACAGTAAAGGGTTTAAAAATTTGGCTTTATTTTAAAATTTATTTTAGAATTTATTGGATAAATTAACTTTTTTGAAATGATTTGGCATGCTTTTGGTTTGTATTTTTACCCAAAATGAATAAATTTTATGTTTGAAAGTAAACCAGGAATGCGATTGTATTGTTGTCTGTTTGTCCTTTTAATTGGCTCGATAGCTTATGGACAAGGAGAACTTCCAAATACTCCTATAGAATTAGAGGGGCTTGACCCCGTTATTACTGAAAATCCTGAAGCTGAAGAGCCTATCCCATTAGATATAGAAGCCCAACCAGATGTTAAAGCTCCTGAGGTCCCAGAGAACCCTAATAAGTCAGCCCTTGAAATGGCCAACAAAGAGGTTAACCTAATGGAAAGTAATGAAGCTTTCTTAAATCCTGGAGACCGATTTGTTAAGAAAATGAATAAGAATTATAGGACTCGTGATGGTGAAAAGGTTGGTGCCACAACCACACAATATTTCGGTGAATTTCGTACCAAATCTAAAACGGTAAAAATTATGGCCAGGGACCACGGAAATGTCGATGGTGATCGGGTTAATATAATTATTAATGATAGAGTAGTGGTGCCCAATGTGCTACTTCAAGGAAACTTTCGAGGATTTTATTTCGAGCTTGAAAAAGGCTTCAATAAAATTGAGTTTAGGGCGCTTAATGAGGGTGCATATACACCAAATACGGCTCAGTTTGCGGTGTTTGATGACCAAGGAAATGAAATTTCATCCAATGAGTGGAATTTAGCGACCAATGTGAAAGCTTCTCTAATGATCATTAAAGAAGAGTAATCATATTTTGCATAATTATTAAATCTTACTTAAAGTTTTTCCATTTCTTTCTAAAATTGGGTATCTTTAAGAGACTGGTCTTTAGAATATTGTGATTTATGTTCTGATATCACCCAGTTGAAACTAAAAAGGTTAGTCCAATGAGAAAAGTATTGATTGCAATAGATTATAACCCTACCTCTGAAAAAGTAGTTACCGATGGGTATAAACTTGCCCAAAGCTTGAACGCAGAAGTTTGTTTGATTCATGTGATTACGAACTTACAGTATTACGGAGCACAATATCCTGTTTTTATGGGATTTGAATCGATGAACCTTACGTATGATCCCAAAATTCATGATCAAATGAAAAAAATTGCAGAGGATTATGTTGCCACTGTAGCTTCTCATATTGGGGATCCACAACTAAAAACCCATGTGGCTGAGGGAGATACTGCTAAGGAGATATTGGACTACGCAAAGCAGTGGGGGGCAGACTTCATTGTTATGGGGACACATAGCCATAGCGCTTTTGAAAAACTTCTTATCGGAACCGTTGCAAACGCTGTACTAGAGAAAACAACGATTCCTGTTCATATGGTTCCTGTAAACCCAGAAAAAGTTTAGTGACTCTTGGATTGTATTTCTTTAGCAACGGCTTGTACACTGTCCATAACCCTCAAGAGGTTACCTCCCCATAATTTTTCTATTTCTTCTTTGGAATAACCACGACGAATTAATTCTTTGGTTACATTTAAGGTTTCAGAAGCGTCTTTCCAGCCATAAATACCGCCTCCTCCGTCGAAATCGGAGCTGATCCCAACGTGGTCTATTCCGATTTTTTCAACCATGTAATCAATATGGTTCACAAAATCGGCTACATCTACTGGATCTTCTGTTTGCTCAAGATTCTCTATTTGAAGTTTAATCTTTTTTTGTATCCGCTGGTACTTTTTATAGTATTCTTCTGCCTGTTTCTTAGGCAGCTCTTTATATTGATTGTAGTCTAGAATCTTAAAACCTTCTTCCGCAGCGGCATTGTATAATATCTCATTTACTAATTCTTGAAATCTTGCATTCTTTTCCACATCGACGTAACCTGCGAAAGCCACTGCTTGAACCACGCCACCATTTTCCTTTATCCATTCTAATTGCTCGTCATCTAAGTTTCTGCTGTGATTACTAAGAGCTCGGGCAGAGGAGTGGGAGGCAATAATTGGTGCCTTGCTTAACGCTATAATTTGCCGCATAGCTTCTTTTGATGGGTGTGAAATATCTATCATCATACCGTATTTGTTCATTTCAGAAACAACTTCTTTGCCTAATTCGCTTAATCCGTTGTGTAGCCAGATGTTATCTGATTCTCCAGTATTGGAATCGGATAATTGACTATGTCCTTGATGAGCTAGAGACATATATCGGCCACCTAAATCATAAAATTTCTTTACATTATTGATATCGGTTCCAATGGAGTAGCCGTTTTCGATACCAATCATAGCCACGAGTTTGCCTTGGCCATGAATGCGTCTAACATCTTCGGAATTCAAAGCAAGCTCTATTTCCTCAGGAGCGTATTGATCGCAGAGACGATGGATTGCATTGAATTTATCCATGGCATTTTTATGTGCCTTTTTAAAACCCTTAGCGCTAAGTTCTTCTTGACCAGTATAAACAATTAACCAAGCGACGTCCAAACCGCCTTTTCTCATTTTTGGTAGATTAACCTGTGAATCGGTATTTTGCGAGTAATTCACCTGTGAGGTGAAGTTGTTTAAATCAAAATCACAGTGTGTATCTATGGTAATGACCTGATCTTGAATTTCTTTAGCTAGTTTGGTTAGCTCTTGATTTGAGTATTGTTTTTCTTCAGATTGCGCATAAACCATAACGGTTGTCATTAAAGTTAAAAGAAAAACGAATTTGGTGATTTTCATGAGTTAGGTGTATTAGATTATTGATCGCAAGTAAATGTAGTAATTTCATGGAAGAATAATTTAATTTTTGAATCAAATCAAACGATGGGATTCATTGGATAGGTTTGTTAAAGGGGATAACGATAATTTCTATTTTACATAATATAAATTATGGTTCAAATAGCTTAGTCTTTAATTTAGGTCGTTTGTGTTGCTAACAAATTAAAATCTGGACTTAAATAATTTAAAATATGGATTCACTTAAATATCTATATTTCATAGAAAGGTGTCTATAAATTGTTTACATAATTTTATTCGTGAAGAAATTAGTGAAAACTCGTGAAAATCAGCTTAGTTTGATGCGAGATGGTTTTTCACATTTTACAAACTCTTTTGAATTCATTTTGGCAACAATTTAATCTTCATCATCAAATTCTTCACCATCAGTTAGCTCCAACGCTTTGACGGATTGAATGGCATTTCCGGCAATTCCTTTTATCGATCCATACATATCTATGGTGTTAGTAATAACTTTTTCGATTTGCTTTTCCCTTTGTTTCCAGATTCTCTGCATCGATCGTTTTTCACTTTCCAAATCGGATTTCATTTGGGAAAATCCTTCAACTATTGCTTCAACCTGCATTCTAAATGTATTGCTGGTTAAATAGTCGTAAAGCATATGCATTTTGTCCCCTTTATTTTCCTGGGAACTGACAGCCAGACTAAGTTGTACTACTGATTCTCTTAATACAGTACATAATCCTTTAAATTCTTCATACGAACATATCCATACACCATCTCTTAACCCCATACGATCAAAATCCGATGGCATTGCTTCTGTTACCAGGACACCAATATCCGCTCCCTTTTCACGCATATCTGCTTTGAACTTCTCGATCCAAGTAGGTTGAAAGTCTTTGGTTCGCTTACTTTCATAGTAAATTTTACCACAATTTTGACGAGTACGCGTATTTACAATTTGAATACAATCTCCCCCTCTGGCTCCTTTTTTGATTTCTTCTATTGTATCCAAAGGAAATTGTGAAGCCAACCATTCCTCTATTGCCAATTCCTGGACTTCTCCTTGCATCTGCATAGATCCTTGCTCCTGCTTACGTTTCATTTCTTCCGTAAGCTTCTTCTGGTCTTCTAGTTGTTTTTGAAGTTCTTTAAACTTCAGCTCATTCTTTTCTTCTTCCGCTTTTCTAATTTTTTCTTTATCAGTAAGTAAGGTTTCATTTAATTTCTTTTGCGCTTCAGCTTCAGCAGCTTCTTTCAATTCGGCCTTCTCTAGTTTTAACTTCTAGATTTCTGCTTTGGTACGATTAAGTTCCTTAATTTGTTCTGACTTTTCATTTAACTCTTTTTGCAAAGCCTGAAATTGTTCAGATTGTTCTTCCTGTAATTTACTTTTGAGCTTCTCCTCTATTAATTTTTTTTCTTCTTTAACTTGTCTCTCGAGCCTTTCTTGGAACAATTCATTTTCTTGTTTCTTCTTTTTTTCAAATTCAGCTTTGGCATCATTTAAAAGCTGGAATTCCTTATTATATTTTTGTTTTTCTTCAATTAGTTGAGCCTGGTACTTTTGTTTGATCTCATCTTCTAATTGATGTGCAAGAATATCTTGTACGTCAATCAATGTGTCACAGTTAGGGCATTTTATTTTGGTTGATTCACTCATAACCTAAATATCTTTTAATTGACAAATTCACTAATAGTATCTAACCAACTTTTTATTTCATCATAGCCACCTCTGTTTCTTAATCGGTCGATAGTCATTTTCTCAACAGCCGTCATATTAAGTTGGCGTTTTACTCTAGAAATTTTCTTTTTCTGTTTTTCCTCATTTTTTATTGGATCAGGATTAATTGAGTTCCAATCGCCTCCTGATGCATTATGTACGGCAATTGCCACTTTTTCTGGAACATCATCTATGTCACGTATTTCAGTAAGATTTATTTCAATGTTTTGACTCTTATAGCATTCATTTATAGCTTCGTGGTGCAGGTAATTTTCCAATTCAGGCTTCTTCGTGTTGAACCCTACTTTATTCAGATTTCCTTCGGCATTCAATGCAATAACACTATTTATATATTCTTGTTTATCCGAGTCATAGATATGTACTTGTGATTGTAATAATCCATCCAAATATTTCTTCTCAATATAATGTTTTAATTGAGACCCTCCAGTGGGAATAAAAGCTACCGCTTCATTATTATCAAGATTGAGAATTGAATTGTCATGATTATGCAACAATTTGCTATAGTTAATTAAGCCATTAACATCATTTTCTCCTTCAACAAATATTAGGGCTTTTACTTTATTTTTTGGGTCAGGCAACGCACCAAGAGTTTCGATAATTCTATCAATTATATTGGAGTTATCAGAGCCATCTGGATTTGTTCCATTTTCAACTCGAATATTTCCATCATCTACAAAAGCATACCTCAATGATTTTTTAGGGATTTCCTTTGCCAAATTAGAATTATGTGTTGTAAAAAGAACTTGTGCATTATTTGTTTCCGATAGTTCTTTCAACGCATTTACAATCATTAATTGAAAATCAGGATGCTGAGATGTCTCAGGCTCTTCCAATGCATAAATGATATTAGGAGCGTTTGAGGTTCTTCTGCTCTCGATCTGAGCACGGAAGAAACTAAGTAAAACTAAACGCCTCATTCCACTTCCTCTTTTATTTAAGGGAACACCTCTATTATCTTCCAATGTTAATTTGAATATCGTATTCCAAGAAGGCTCTTTAGGGAAATTTGAACGTAAAGTCTCAGCCAATTTTGAATCCAATTCATTTAATTTCGTAATTGTTTCGTCAGCCATTGTTGTTGAGGCTTCCTGAACGGCTTCCTTTAATTGGTCTAACAGTGGAGATATAGTATCCCTTTTAAGAACCTCCTTAATTATTTCTTTCATTGGGTCTTGGATGTCGGAATCTTGATCATTAAGAGGTTTGTCAACAAAGAACAATGAATAAATGGGTAGATATTTCTTAAGCCCACTCCATATCTTTTTTCGATTATCTTCATTGTCTAACCTTCCATCAATTTTTATTTCACAACTTGTTGTACGAATTTCTTGATCAGGATAAAAATGATTTCGAATTGCCCGTCTTAATTCTTTACTTTTTCGTTGGTCTACTCCTTCTGAGTCTATTCCCAATTCATCAAGTTGAAGTTTTAAAGTAGTACGTTTCTTTTCAAGCAAATTTACTAAGTTCTCATTATCTGGATGTTCACAAATTATTACAGCTTCTTCTGAAATGCTTCCTGTTTTTGATACCAGAAACTTTTTTTTGATTTCCAAATCACCATCACTATTTAATAAAAACTCATCGCTTAATGATGTCTCAACTGAATCATCAAGGATTAAGATGTCTGGCAAATCATTAAAAATACAACTAATTTCTATCTGTGACTCGTCATTTACAACTGATAAATCATTTTTATCAGGTTTTCCATTAAAGAAAATATCTAATGCTTCAAGGATAGATGACTTTCCTACATCATTTTTTCCAATAATTACATTGAGATCTGAAATATCAATTTCAGTCTCCCTCGAATAGCTTCTAAAATTCTTTAATCTTAATGTCTTTAATTTCATAACTCTATATCTTATATGAGATTTTGAAATTACTTTATCTTTTTAATAATGATTTACGGTTATCCGTATTTCATTAAAATTTTTTATCGACCCTATAAAATGTAGTCTTACTCATCCCTGCCCTTTTACATGCTTCTTCTATTGGTAAATTTTGGTTGTCATAAAGATGCTTAGCATATTGGTATTTTTCAACTGTTTCCTTTTTAAAACCTTTAGGTCGTCCAAGAAGTTTTTTACGCTTCCTAGCGTTCTTAAGTCCAACTTTTGTTCTTTCACTAATAAGGTTTCGTTCAAACTCTGCAACAGCAGCAAATATTTGTAAAAGAAACTTGCCATTGGCCGATGTGGTATCAAACTCCGGTTCGCTTAGACTTTTAAAATGTACACCCTTTTCATTAAAAGTATCTATGAGGTCTATCATATTTTTTAAAGACCTGAATATCCTGTCATTTTTATAGGTTATGACAGTGTCCCCTCTTCTGAGAAATTCAAGCATTTCTTTTAACCCTTTCCGGTCTTCCCTAACACCACTGGCTATATCAGTATAAATTTTTTCACATCCCTCCTTCTCCAACAAGTCAATTTGTGACTCTAAATTTTGATCCTGGGTTGAAACCCTTGCATATCCTACCAGCATAATATTTGTTTCAAAAAAGGTTATTTTATAAAACTATTAAAAAAAACGGAAAAAGTAACTAACTGGAGGTAAATTTCTTTGGTAGATAATTAGTTTCAGGAAACGAACGTTAAAAAGAACAGTATTTTAATGTAAAGTGACTAATAGAATACTGCTTAATTTTTCTTTTAAACCTATAAAATCTCTTAAAGAGGTCGATAACCATCCTTAAATCCCCTTCCTTGAGTATCTTTTAGTGGAGCCCATTCATCCCCTTTAACAATACATTTAAAATGGTTTTCAACCTCTATTAGTGAATAATGCTGTTGTGTACCATTATAGTTTAGGATAATCTCATGCACGTACTTTTGGTTTTCAAATATTATTTTCATTAGTCCCCATCTTTTATCTGAGCCTTGCTGCTTTTCTATCTCATACATAACCAGTAAAGATTCTCCTTTATCTATGATTGCACTTTCCAACATAGTCGTGGAATAATAACTGGTGTAAAAAAACACACTATTTTTTTTCAATCGTGCAGAGTATTGCTCGATTGGATTATTATTTACTTCTTGTGGGCAGCAGGGAAAAGCAGACTCTGCGTCCCAATTTTTTTGAATGACATTATTGGGAATTATATCACTTTGTTCAGATACTCTTTTATGATATCTTTCATTGACTTCAGCATAGTCTCCACTATATGAATCTGCACTAACTTCTATATACAATTTAACAGTACTTGACGAAATACCTAAAAGATTACCAATTTCATAATAAGATAAGTTTAATTCAAAGTGCAGTAGTTTTGCTGCATATTTACGAGCATCGTAATAATTATTTCTTTTCGCTTTGTTATAACATAATGCTTCCCTGTTGATTCTTGTTCTTCTTTTTACTTCTTTAAAAATTTCTTCTATTCTTTGTTCTTTTTCAACCCTATCACGATTAAATATCCATTCGTCCAATGCTCCAATTTTCTTAGATTGCATATCGATTTTAGCCCAGGCAGTTAATCTCTCTAAGCTTGTTTGCGCTTCTTCTTTACTTACAGTACACATCCATTTATAATTTGGCTCTGGAAATTTATCCCGATATTTAGAAGGGTCAGCTAGAAATGCCTCAACACTGCCACAAACTATTGCAATACGTTTTGCAGTAATTGGATTGAGTAATATATTTTCTAATCTTGTAACCCACCTCAAATTTTCAGGTCTGTTATTTTGTTTGTTGGTATCTATGTGGTCAACAACGTGTTCTTTGGTCGGCGGTTCTCCATGAAAAGCATATGCAACGATTCTATGTACTCGTTTTGATGCAATTTCCCTATACCCTGTTTTTTTGTTAGGTTTTCCGAATGTCCATTGATTGTCGGTCGGGCGGATTTTCCCTTTCTTTCGGGGATGGCGAAGAACTGCTCCATTGTCTCGTACTGAATACTTTTCGTCTTTGTAAGTGCAAGTTATTTCTCGGTTGAAATCGTGGTCAGGGTCAGGTGCATATACTGTC
This sequence comes from Galbibacter sp., assembly GCF_035306585.1. Classification (GTDB taxonomy): domain Bacteria; phylum Bacteroidota; class Bacteroidia; order Flavobacteriales; family Flavobacteriaceae; genus Galbibacter. The sequence continues at coordinate 61,994 of NZ_DATGNU010000034.1, read as the reverse complement.
ATGGTCTTCGGTATTTTTATAAATTCCCCTTTTTAAAATTAACTTTTGCAGCGCGCCGTCACATGCCTTATTACCACTTGATTTTTAGCGATTATTGTCAATAGGCAATTTAATTATTAACAATTCTGTCGTTTTTATCTCTCACTGCCATTTCCCGTTCGACTGCCAGTTCGATGCCTTGTCTCATTGCGGTATCCACATTTCCTCCAACTCTTGCATACTGAAAAACTTTGGCAACGGCACGTACAAGATCTTCTTCCGGCACACTCATTTGGTTAACAAGTATTTCCTTTACAGCGTTCGAGATTTCGTAGATTGTTAAATCTTCTGCACTGCGGCGTTCGGAGATTTCTGCCGGAATACGATATACTGTATATTGTTCAGGGACCTGGTCATCTCTCCAAAAACAAACATTTTCATCTTTATCCTTAGTCCTTTTTAACTCCATTCTTTTAAAGATTTGATCAAAACGAACCTGAATGCGAGACCCCAGCCTGGTAATATCCCATGCCGCTAATATTCTTTTACATAAAAGCGATTCATTTATGGGAGCTTCTATGGCCATAACCTGTTGTACCTGATCGATAATTTTTTCAGTATTGTCTTCCGACAAAAAATCCTCGTAACTTACATTATACAAAGGGGGTAATTCTGTAATGGTATATGTATGATCTTGCTGAGGGCTATTTATTACCGGAAGAATACTTTTGTTATCAAAACTATTGTTAAGAGCATTTTTAGGCACAGTTTCCTCTATTATCTTTTCTCCGAAAGACTCCGGCATATCTATTTCTATACTTTCTTCTCCATTATAAAGAAATTTTTCCTCTGTCTTTCCGGATTTTAACCTATCCAGGAACTCGAGAAGGTTTTGCAATACTTCTTCCCGGTATTCCCATAAATCCAGACTCCATATCCTGAAAATATTCCACCCCAACAGTTTTAGCACCGAGGGCTGTATAACATGACGATCTCTGGCGCTTTTCCCAGAGCGGTAATTGGCTCCATCAAATAATATCCCAGCGAGATACGCTCCATCCTTATCCGGATGGATGACGGCCATATCTACCTGATAACCGGAATTCCCGATATTGGTCTCTACCCTATATCCATGTTCCTTGAGAAAATCAGCCACGGAAGTTTCCAGGCTTCCTGTTCGGTTGTTCCGGGATAAGGTAGCAGGTGATACGGGGAGGGCCTTTTTGCCTCTTTCTGCAAAAGCCAAAAACGCTTTTAATCCCGCCACTCCTTCCGAGCGAGTACGTGAGAGATCAATCTGATCAGCATGTAAGCTGGAATAGACTTTCATGGCATACCTTGCCCTGGACACTGCAACATTCAACCTTCTCCAGCCTCCTTCGCGGTTCAGGGGACCGAAATTATGCGAGATGTAGCCATTTTTATCCGGACCGTAGCATATGGAAAAAAGGATAATATCCCTTTCGTCTCCCTGAACGTTTTCCAGGTTTTTGATAAACAGGGGTTCTTTCTGTTTATTATTGATCTCTTCCAGGGTCGGGTTGTTTGCAAATTCAACATTTAACAAATCTTCGATGAGGGTTTGCTGTACTGAGCTGAAGGTAACTACCCCTATACTTTTTCTTTCCCCATCCGGAGCTGTTAACTGTCGTATTAATTCTTTTACTATGGCAACTGCCTCTGCACGGTTTTGCCTGGTTTTACCACGCTCGTAAACTCCGTTTACCGCAATAAAGCGTACCCTAGATATGCGATCATCGGGAGAAGGAAAGGTAAACAGGCTGTTATCGTAATACTTGGCATTACTAAAGGCTATTAAACTCTCGTGCTGGCTGCGATAGTGCCATTGTAGTTGCCTGGATGGTACAGATAACGCCTGGCAGTCGTCGAGTATGCTTTCCAAATCTTCATTGCTGTCTTCCTCATCAAAATGTATGGAAGAAAAGAAACTTGTGGGGGGCATTTGTTTGGGGTCCCCTACCACAATAAGTTTTTGTCCGCGGGCAATAGCACCTACGGCTTCACTTGTCGGCATTTGCGAAGCTTCGTCAAAAATGACAAGATCAAAGGGTTCATTATCAATATCCAGGTATTGTGCTACGGAAATAGGGCTCATCAGCATGCATGGCGCTATTCGGGGCAACAAGTTGGGAATTTCATTAAATAGTTGGCGAAGCGATTTACCCCTACCCTTACTCTTTATCGCCCGCTGTAATATCCCGGTTTCCGAGGTGGCTACGGTACCTTGTGAGAGTTCTGGGATACGCATGGCCAATTCGGCATAAAGCAGCTCCTGTGTAAGCGTTGTAAAGGCCTCGATCCAGGCTTTGAACCTGGATATTTGTGTATCGAAATACTTACCATTAAAAATGGATAATTTTTCTTCCTGTTCTATGATTATGGTTGCAAGAGCGCTGTACAGGCTTTTACAGAGTGTATCTTTGATCTCTGCATCGGGAAGTTCACCCTTTTCATATACTTCAAGAAGCCCATTAAGATTCAGGGACATTGCCTTTTTACGCACCTGCGTCCAATAGTACCAGTTTTTTAGCTGCTCCAAATGCTGGCTCCATCGCATGGCTTTTTCCAAGCTGATATCCACTCCGGCATGTTTTTCATAATCCAGGGCGCAGTTGACCAGTTTTTCTGTGGCTCTCCGCTCTTTTTCTTCCTGTTGCATGACCACAGGCAGTTTACTGAATAAGTTACCGTAATGTTCCTTGAAATACACATAACCCTTGTTGTATAAACGTCCAATGGCCATTCTTATCCTGTAAGCTTCTTCTTTGCCCGGCAACCGTTTTAAAAGTTCCTGCTCGACATACTGTATCCCGGAGAGGGCTTCGCTGAGCTTATTCCATTGGGGTGCACCATTTCTCCATAAGGGCCCGAGTTTTTCCGTTAGAAAATCTTTGTGGTCTTCAATCTGCTTTTGGTTTTCCTGGTACGCCAATAAATCCAGTAGGATCTGATGTATTTCAGTCTTTAGTATCTTCCCTGTTTTCAGATAGCCATACACGGTTTTCCTCAACTTTTTTTGTGCGAAATACCGTGGCAGAAACCATTGGACGGAAGCCATGTTCCACCCGGCGAGCATTTCTCCGACAGGGGCGGTTAAAATGGTTGTCTGAAATCTCTCGAGTAACTTATGCTTTAGTGCATCGCTCTTTTCTCCGGCATCTATTAACGGATGAAGTTCTTCTCCCAACCGATATAGTTCCCGCTCCATAAAGAAATTTTCAGGGACCTCAGGCAACTCATTAATAGTCCGAATCATTTGATTAAACTCTTCTAGCTTTTCATCATCCCAAGAAGTATGGGGCCAGTCTATATCAACTACTATATTTTCCAGGACATCATTTAAGCTTTTCCTGTGCTTCAAAAATACTTCCAGCTGATTGCCTAAATTGTCCTTAAAGCTACTGCTGTATGTCGAAATCTCCATACCGTACAATGGGTGTTCACAGGATGCACCCTCACAGATAAGCGCAGCGGTTTGCAATTGCTCGGCAACATCCATAAGTTCCTGCACCTGTTCCCTGTTTAATGTTTTGAGATTTTCGGTATCAAATGGCACATGGTCCGAACCCTTTTTACATCCAGAGTATGCATTAAAGAGCTCAAAAAGGGAAAAACCGCAAGATTGTTTTTCATGAAGGTTCTCAACATATTGATTGAGTTCGTCCCTTAACAGATCCAGTCTTTTGGAGTGGCTGGTAAAGTTTTCCGGGATACTGCTTTTGGCGACCTCCATCACTTTACGGAACTGTTCCAGTACTTCCGATTTTCTTGCCTTATTGGAATGCAGTTCCAGGCAGAAAGGCGCCAGACCTATAGCTTCGAGGCGGTTTTGTACTACGGACAGAGCGGCCATTTTCTCGGCCACAAACAAGACCCTTTTGCCCCGGTATAGCATATTGGCAATCATATTGGTGATGGTCTGTGATTTTCCCGTTCCAGGAGGACCATGTAGTATAAAACTCTCTCCGGAGACTGTGGCAGCAATGGCTTGTAACTGCGAGGCATCCGCACTTATGGGGAGCAGGAGTTTTTCATGCCCGTATATACCATCCAGGTGTTCTTCCCGGGCACACGTCAATGGGACCTCCAGACCTCCTTTAATGAGCCCTTTAACAATGGGGTTCACCGCAAGTTTTTCGGCATTGGAATGAATATCGTTCCACATGATGAATTTACTGAACGAAAAAGTACCGAGAAAGATTTGTTCTTCCACATCCCATCGCGGGACAGACATGATCGTCTGCCTGATGATATTAAACACCAGATTGACATCCACGCCACTCTCATCTCTTGGCAAAGGGTCCAGTCCTGAAAGGGAGAGGCCGTAATCCTGGCGCAACTTCTCCAGGAGTGTGACATTCAATACTGTTTCTTCCTCTCTGCTACGAATAATGAATCCTTTTTTTACCGATTTTCGGATAATTTCGACCGGCATGAGCATTATGGGGGCAAACCTGGGTTTCTGGCTGGAGGGTGTTTCGTACCATCGCAGCAAACCAATAGCCAGGTATAAAGTATTGGCACCATTTTCTTCGAGTGCGTGCCTGGCATTCCTGTAGAGGTGCAACAATCCTTTATGAAGTTCTTCTTCGGTAAGGTATACCCGTAAGCGATGTTGTTTTAGTTCTTTTTTAACCAATTGCAGTATGGGGTCCTTATGGTGGAGTGCCTGATATACCCCTGTATTTCTCAGCGGGTTTTCCCAATCTTTGGGCTTTGCCAGGATTTGAAATTCTTCTCCGTCGGCCATGGCATCTTCCAATTCATTGGGCGGAACGGGTATGAACTGTAAAGATGACCTGGTGGTTCGGAGGTTTAACAGGTTATTGCGTAAACTAAGGTCTAGCAACTTTCTTTCCCACAGCTGCTGTTTGCCATAGTCTATTTTTTTTACATGCTGTAATTTCACAACACTCTCAAGAGCCACCGGACTTCTTAAATCGACGGGATTTTCAGAGGGATGGTCGAAGGTTATGATTTCCCAATCCTCTCCCTTTTTCCTACGTAACGGGACAGGTAGAATACCACTAAAACGGCTCCTGTGTACATCTATAAAGTAAAGAAACTTATCTAAATCATTGAAATGATTGCCTGCAAGTTCAATCGCCTCGTCAAAAGAAGGGACATTGCCTTCATTCATGGCCGTTGCTTCTATGAGTATAATTTCATTGATCCCCCTAACCATCCTTTTGGTAAGCAAACTTGGATCGTCATTGACGGCATCGGGGAATGTGTCGTCTATGAGCCATGCTCCGACAAAAGCATGTCCTTCAATAACAACCAGGATGGGATGGATCCCCATGGCTTCCAGGGCGGATGCGTATAAAAGAGACATTTCAAGGCAATTTGCCATCTTTGTTTTCAACACCATATCAACCATCCGCACTCGTTGTCCGATCCCCCCAAAACTTGCCGGGACAGTACAATAGGTTATATTTTTTTCGGCTATGGTTTTGTACAAGGCCGCCATCAATTTTTTCACCCGGTCCGGATCCTGGCTTTGATAGTCGTCCAAAGCGGAATTCTCTGTCCATTGTCGCATGGTCACAGAGATCGCTTTCAGTAGTGGGGACAGCTCGGGTAGATTGGGCATTACAAAGGCAGAGATCATTTCAGGAAGTACACTACTTCCAAGCCATTGATCATATGCGAGAATATCAATTTCGTAGGTTTCACTATAAATTTCCTTACCATCGGCCAGAACTGTGAGACGTAATAGGGAAGAAAGCTTTTCTGTTAATGTATATATAAATGACGGATTCAGTTTTAAATTAATGGTCTCAGGTTGATATAAAGTGTCGGGAGGTATCTGTTCAGCAAAAAACTCGATCGGTTTGGCAAAATCATCTTCAGGAGTTATTTTAACGTTTAGATTAGCCCACTCTTTGTCTGTATTATTTTTAACAGATAATAATTTTATTACGGGTACGTGATTCTGGTATAAAGCATAGCTTACCGCCGGAATATAATCGAAAACAATAATTTCTTGAGTAGTTTTATCTATCATAGTATAAATTTAAAAGAGCAGAAAAGCTATCCAATATAACAAAAAACACTTTAATTGCAGTTCCTTAATTTAATTAACTAGAACTGTTTCCATATGAATTCAAAGATACATTGCAGATTTCCCAAAAACCTTACGGTTTTCCTTAAAAGCATATTTTCATGATCTTTTAAACTAAAGCTTGAAAGTTATTTTTAACTTTACCATGGCAGTTTGTCTGGGCAAATGGATTAAATGTATTCCAAACAATCTTAATAAATTTTAAAATGGACTTTTCTGAAAAAGAATCTGATTTTCTAAGTGAAAAGCAAAAACAGGCTATAAATGATGCTTTACAAAATTTAAAAGAAGGAAAAATATACACTCATGAAAGAGTAACTAAATCTTCTATTTCATGGAGAAAACCCTTACATAGTACTCCCCGGCGAAGAGTGATTCTAAAATAGAAATTCTTCTGGCAAATAACATCTTTCTTTAATTTTTTTATCGATATAACCTACCAATTGGCTTGTGTTTGAAATTAATGCTCTTACCTCTGCTTTTGAGATCTCTTGAAAATTATTGTCTTTATCTAAACCACTACGGTGAACCAAATCATGTCGTTTTTGGATTGCGATTGATATATCTTTAATTCTTGGAAATTTTTGAAGATCAAAATTAAATATGTCAAAAACAGCAATCAGTTTTCCAATGTTATGGTAAATAAGGTAATTCAAATCCTCTCTAACACGAGCCCCCAATGAGTTATATTTAGAGAAGATTTTATTTAGGGAAATTTGTTCTTTTTTGTATGGTTCATATTCACTAACAAATTTTTCTAAGGTATACTCGGATTCAAACACAATCGATATGAAAATTTCATTTAGATAAGTTTCAAGAGCGGTAATTACACCAGAAAATACCAACCTATTTAATGCCTGGTCAGTAATATACTGCTCAATTTCTACATTGAGTATTTTTTTAAGCCGATCTATTTGGATGTGATAAAATTGCTTAGATTGATATGGTGTGGATTCATTGTATTCGTCTTGGTTTACATTTCCTGAATAACTAATAGATCCTTTTAAATTATCTTTAAAAATTATTTCAAATTTATTCAGATTGACTTTTATTGAACATTCATATGGTTTCTCACATTCAGTACAGTACAATCTATCTTCATTAGAATAAGGAGATTGCACCTCCGTAAAATTAGTATCAAGCTCTGTTGAAAATTTTCCGCGACAATATATACATTCAAGATTAATGCATATACCCTTATTTGTAGAAAGGTCTATTTCAAATGAACTCATTTTTCAGGTATCGTTAGGACAATAAATATATTGAAATTTAAAAGAAAGAGAGTGTTTATTCTCATTTTCAATTATAATGAGTTTAACATGGCTATAGAACTCTTCGGTTAAAACTATCTAGTTTTTAAATTGTAATTTTCATCGAAAAGAATCAATTTCCAGATTTTAAATGATTTTTTGTGAAATAGGAAATATGGTCCAATTCATGCTGCCTAAAGAGATCGGGAAGAACCTACAGGCTCTCTCCTAATCCATATTTTAATTTGTGGGCAACATTTGGTTGTTATTTGCCCTATGAAGTTGACCCTCTAACAGATTTAAAGAATAAAGAAAAGTATGACCTTATTACCCCCGAACTTAACCAATTTATAGCAAGTTTATAATCTAACGAATTTTATAACTGGTAGTTGGTAACATAATAATTAATTTTAAACTTATATTTAAAATGACTATAAGTTGTGGTTAATCTGTATATTTGGATGAACTAACAAACTCAATCATGAAAAAAAATGCATTATTTTTTATTTTATTGGCATGTTTCTTTTGGTCAAATGCCCAAAAACAACGCCCTAATTTAAACATTCCATTGACTCATTATCAAAATCCAATATTTTCTGGAGATTTTCCTGATCCTAGTATTTTAGTGGATGGTGAGGATTATTACATGATTCATTCTTCATTTGATTATCATCCCGGACTTACAGTATGGCATTCAGAGGATTTAATTAATTGGTCCATACTAACGAATGCTTTACAAAAACCTGTAGGCTCAGTTTGGGCTCCTGACCTTATTAAATACAAGGATAAATATTATATCTACTTCCCTTCTAATAATACAAACTACGTGATATTTTCTGATAAAATGGAAGGTCCATGGAGCGATCCTATAGATCTTAAAATTGGAAATATTGATCCTGGTCATGTAGTAGATCAAGATGGTAATCGCTATTTATACTTCCCAAACGGCGGATATGTACCTTTGACCGATGACGGATTAGCCACCGATGGTGAAGAAATACATGCTTATGATGGTTGGTCTATTCCTTTGGATTGGACTATTGAATGTTTCTGTATGGAAGGTCCTAAACTTTTTAAGCATGGAGAGTATTATTATCTTACCGTAGCTCAAGGAGGTACTGCAGGTCCTCCTACTGGACATATGGTAATCTCTGCCCGTTCTAAATCACCATTAGGACCTTGGGAAAACTCTCCTTACAATCCAATTATTAGAACTGAAAATCCTGAAGATCAGTGGGCTTCGGTTGGACATGCCACCGTTTTTAAGACTGCCTCTGGTGAACCTTGGATGGTATTTCACGGCTATGAAAAGGATCATTATAATTTGGGAAGACAAACGCTACTTGCACCACTAGAGTGGACATCAGATGGATGGTTTAAAATGCCTGATTCCATTGTTATTTCTAAACCAATTAAAAGGCCGACTTCAAAAGTCTCCAAAAGTAATTATCAGCTCAGTGATACATTTGATTCTTCGATCCTTGATCCTAAATGGCATTTCTACGCAGATTTTGACAAGGATCGATTTAAGATAGAAAATAACACCTTGAAAATAAAAGCTAAAGGAAGTACTATAGCCGATAGCTCTCCTCTATTAATTTCCCCTTCGGATCATTCCTATAGCGTGTCTGTAGAATTAGAAATTAAGGGAAATGCTATTGGTGGTTTAGTATTGTTTTATAATGAGAAATCAGGTTCTGGGATATTAGCGGATCATTCTAATATCCTTGCTAATTTACGTGGTTGGCAATTTGAGGCTGAAAAGGGTGTATTGAATAGAAAAGTACATTTAAAGCTTATTAACAACAATAATATTGTAAACCAATTTTATAGTATAGATGGTGAAAACTGGAAGAAAATTGAAAGTTCCTTGGAGGTCTCAGCCATTCATCATAATGTTCTAAGTGGGTTTTTGAGTCTGCGAATAGGCTTGGTCTCTATAGGTGAAGGCGAAGTACATTTTAAAAACTTCACATATCAGCCTTTACCCACCGAAGAGTAATTCAGGATTTAAAATTTGAATACCTTGGATTAAATTTCCAAAAAACACAACACCGTACCTGCGACAGTTTCCTTGGCTTGGCTTGGTTATCCATTCAACCAAATATTGAGAGGACCCGTAGGAAGTGCAATTTCTGAAGAAAATTAGGTGTAATTTCGTCCAGCGCTTCGCTGATTTTGGACAAAGAGGGTTTGACTTTATTAGATGCGCGAAGTGGTTATTGATGAGATTTTATAAATAAATTACTGGCCTCTACTCTATTATTTATTAGATAAAAAGAGCTTCAAATTATTTAAAACTTGAAGCTCTTTTTATTTTATTTTCCTCTTTTAAAGTAAGAGTTATTACTTTATTTATTTAAATTACTACATGACCTTCGTTTTTCCTGGAATGGGAATTGGGTAATTACCATCTTCTCCTGGTAATGTTGGTGGTGTTGTATCCCAAGTTACTTCTGCCGGCATAATTTGAAGATCAGATTTCAGCGCTTCATCCCAGTTGATAACTTGTCCAGAATAGGTTGCCATTCGTCCCATGATCGCAGTCATAGTACTATACGCCCCATTTTCCGTATCACTTATAACTCCTTTGTTACGAATAGATTTGAAAAGTTCATCATGTTCTTGTTGATAAGGGTTTGGATCGTTTCTACCTCGATAGGAGAAAATATCTTCATTGTCATAGCCTACAATTTTTGCCGCACCTGCGTCATTAGTGTCTACGATTCCTTTTGTTCCTTGGAAATCTTCGCCAACTTTAGACCAAGTACCAGGTTGATGTCTACATTGACTAGAGATTATAGCACCACTAGGATATTTGAATTCTACAAAATGATGATCGAAGATCTCTCCATGCTCAGGGCCAGTTCTCACAAGACGTCCACCCATTCCTTGGGCTGATATTGGATATTCACCTATAAACCAGTTGGCCACATCAATATTGTGAATGTGTTGCTCTAAGATATGATCTCCACATAACCAGTTGAAGTAATACCAGTTTCTCATTTGATAATCCAGCTCAGTTTGGCCAGGTTTTCTAGGGTTAACCCATACTCCACTACTATTCCAATATACTTGACCAGAGGTGATTTTTCCAACTGCTCCTTCTCGTATTTGTTTTTCTATTTCAATGTAGTTTTTTTGGTAACGGCGTTGCAAGCCAACAACCACATTTAATTTTTTCGCTTTGGCAACTTTTGCCATTTCCAAAACCTTACGTATTCCTGGGATGTCTACTGCAAGTGGCTTCTCCATGAAAACATGTTTTCCGGCATTTACAGCATATTCAAAATGATATGGTCTAAAACCTGGAGGAGTTGTAAGGATTACAACATCCGCTAGATCAATAGCTTTTTTATAGGCATCAAATCCTATGAATTTATTCTTCTCTTTTACTTTAACTTTTTTAGTGCCTTCAAATTCCTTTTCAAGGTGCTGTAGACTTCCATTTAGTCTGTCTTCGAAGGCATCAGCCATAGCGACAAGTTGAACATTCTCATCTGCTTTAAGCGCTTGGTTTGCTGCACCAGTACCTCTACCTCCACAACCTACTAAGGCAATTTTTAAGGTTTTGTCATTCAAAACATTAAACATCGCGTTCATCTCAGTGGCTGGAAGCATCATCCCTGCGGAAAACAGTGCTGTGCTTTTTACGAAATTCCTTCTAGAACCACTGATATCAAGTAATGGTTTTTTATCTGATTTTCTCATAATTAAATAATTAGTATAGTATTTTTAATCGCTAAACGATATAAGCTATTTTAGGTTAATAATTCATTTTGCTATCTAAAAATGTTCTAGGTCTCATTTGGAAGGCTTGCTTACTCCCCAGTATTTTTCATAGTCAGCTTTTGACGGAGGGGTTGGATCTCTTACTATTCTAAATCCAACAAAAGGAGCATCCGTGTTCCACCATAAACTTTTTGGAAATTGAGGATCTCTCATTCTCCAATTTTCTGTTGAACCATAGCGAGAAGCACTTCTCAAATATTCTGCCGGATCATAGTAAGATCCCCCTCTGAGAGACCAAGGGTATGGTTCAGTCGCTACTTCATGAGGGTTTTTCGCAACTTTCTTACGCTTACTATAAGCATCAGGAACGTATTGATCTAATGTCCATTCTGCTACATTTCCATACATATCGTACAATCCCCATGGGTTAGGTTTCTTCTGTCCTATTTTATGGTAGTGATCATCACTGTTATCCATATACCAAGCATACTCCCCTAGTTCAGAAGGGTCATCTCCAAAATGATAGGCGGTTTGGGATCCAGCTCTAGCAGCATATTCCCACTCTGCTTCCGTTGGAAGTCTATAGAAATGGCCCGTTTTTGCAGACAACCATTCACAAAACTTTGAGGCGGCTAAAGGTGTTACGTTTCCAATAGGGAGGCCCGCTCCCTTTCCCATTCCAAGACTCATGTCTACATATGGAATGGTTGCACCGGCAACCGCGTCAATGTCATGATCAATATCTTTGGATTTATTTGGATCATTTACATCATCTACAGAACGTTGTAGGTATAGATCGTATAATTCCCATGTAATCTCATGAGATGACATCCAAAAAGCATCGAGTTTAACTTTGTGTTGTGGACCTTCATCTTCCGATCTTTGCTTTTCCGTTACGGGGCTGCCCATTAGAAATTCTCCTGCTGGAATTCCTACCATATCTATTGTTAATTCACTTCCAGCGATCTTCTGGGTGTAATTCTCTGGTTTTTGTTCTTGGGAGTAGCTATTTAAAGAATATAGCACAAGGGATGATAAAAATAATCTGTAAGTGATTTTCATTCGTTGTAATCTATGTTATTTACGTTTTGTTTGTTTTTGGAATAATTAATAGGGTATTTTTAGATGTTAGTCTAAAAAAAAACAAGATAACAAAAATTTGATTCTACGCATATTAAAGCAGTAAAGTTCCTGTGTTAAATTTTCACAAAAAACATTTTAGCATTATTTTGTTAAAGTTACAGATTAAATCCGTAAAAAAAAGTACCAAAGCATATGGCTGCTTGATACTTATTTTATCTTGTATGTTTTGAATACCAAAAATGGAATTTCGCAACTATTTTATCCGATTACCTTTTTGTTTGTAATGAAGGGTTGATCGTAATGACGTTGGCCTGTAGCTTTATACAAAGCATTAGCAAGTGCACCCATTACCGGTGGAAATGGTGGTTCGCCTAGCCCTGTAGGATGTTCATTGTTATCAACAAAGTGAACCTCTATTTCCTTTGGGCTTTCTTTATGTCTGATGAGGCGATAGCGATCAAAATTATTTTGAATTGGAGCTCCGTCTTTAAAAACCAAACCTCCATACATTGCATTTCCGATTCCATCAATGGTTCCTCCTTCTACCATATTGGTCGCTGCAATTGGATTTACAACAATTCCACAATCCACAGCAGCATATACTTTTTTAACCACAGGCAGATCATTTTCAATGGCCATATCCAAAATATTAGCTACATACGAATTATGACAGTAATATGCGGAGACCCCTCTATAGACTTTATCGGTTGATTCTTTACCCCAACCTGATTTTTCACGAACGAGTTCTAGAACTCCGGCATAACGCTTAGGATCATAATCATTATTTTCTCCTACAGGGTTATTGCTTGCTCTTTCAAATAATTCTAGTCTAAAGTCAATTGGGTCTTTTCCTGCTTCTTCAGCTACTTCATCTAAGAATGCCTGCTCGACTCCCGCGATAAAGTTTGAGCGTGGAGCTCTAAATGCACCAACGGTAATATTAGAAGGAACATCCCAAGTTTCAGCCAGATAATTATCCACCGCTCCAGCTGGGAATCTATTGGCAAACAATGGGCTTTCTGGAATTCCCCCTGCCCTTACATGAAATCCGATAAGGTTATTATCCTTATCAAGCGCGGCTCTATACCTTGCGTGATAAGCGGGACGATATGTTCCAAATGTCATGTCATCTTCACGAGTGTAAATAAGCTTAATGGGGGATTTTGTTTTTTGAGAAATTATACCAGCTTCCACTACAAAATGGCCATAAAGTCGTCGTCCAAAGCCACCTCCCTGTCGGGTCATTTTTAGTTCCACTTTATCCAATGGAAGTCCTAACCTTTCTGCTGCAGATTTTTCCATATATTCTGGAGTTTGCACTGGACCACTTAGGAGTGCTTTATCCTCAGTAACATCGGCAAAGAAATTCATAGGTTCCAAAGTGCTGTGGGATAAAAAAGGGGCTGTATAACTACGCTCTATAATCTTAGCAGCTCCTTTAAAGGCTGCATCTGGATCACCATCTTTTCGTACAATCTTCGAAGCCTTCAGGGACATGGCCTCCATAATTTTATAATGATCTTCACTATTTTCCTTTCCTGCCGGAATTGTTTGTGAAATAATGTTTTTTCCTGAAAAACCACGAAAGTTCTCTTGGTATTCTTCAAAAGGTTCCCACTGTGCTATGATGGCTTTTTTAGCCTGCATTACCTCCCAGGTAGTGTTTCCTACAACCGCTATTAATTCTGGAAAGGCATCGACATCAAACATACTTTTTCCCTTCACATTTTCATAGGTGTTGATGGTGAAAATGTCTTTTATTCCAGGCATTGTTCGCGCCTTGGAATCGTCATAAGATTTAAGTTTTAAACCAAAGGCTGGAGGAGGAACGATCATCGCAATTAGCATACCTTCTTGATCTTGATCAATTCCAAATAGGGGTTTTCCGGTTACCAGTTTTAATCCATCAACGTTTCTCTTTGAGGTTCCAATAATTTTAAATTCATCATAGTTTTTCAGTTCAACTTCCTTTGGTGGCGTTATTGTTGCGGCCACCGAAGCCACCTCTCCATAACCAATCGTTCTATTTGTTGCTTTATGGCTAATAATACCTTTATCCGTAGTTACCTCGCTAACGGGAACTTCCCATTGTTGGGCAGCGGCTTGTTTTAGCATTTCTCTAGCAGTTGCCCCTGCCATGCGAAGTCCATCCCAACCGAATTTAATTGATTCACTTCCCCCTGCTAATTGACGAGTAAAGATTGCTGTATTCAAAGGAGCTTGCTCCACTAAAACGTTGTCCCAATCGATATCGAGCTCTTCCGCCACAATCATGGGCATGGATGTTTTTACATTTTGTCCTATTTCTGGATTTGGAGACATTATTGTAGCTAGGCCATTGTCCCCTATCTTCAGATATCCATTTATTTCAAACCATTCTTTTGGCATTTTAGCAACTTCTTTATTTGTTGGGTTGCAAGATGCCAGCCAACTAAAGCCTACAACGAGTCCTCCACCTGCTAATGCTGAGGTTTTAAGAAATGATCTTCTACCGTATGATGTTTTTATTAAAGTCACTGTTCCTGTTTTTGAGATTAAGTAGTAAAGCTGGTTTACAATGAAGACGAAGCCGTCTTTATCGCTTTTTTTATTCTAATATAAGTACCACAACGACAAATATTGCCATTCATGGCCTGATCAATCTCCTCATCACTTGGATTGGGATTTGCTTTCAAAAGTGCTGCTGCTGACATTATTTGTCCAGCTTGGCAGTAACCACATTGAGGGACGTCTTGTTCGAGCCAGGCTTTTTGCACTGGATGGTCTCCGTTTTCCGATAAACCTTCAATAGTGGTGATTTTTTGTTCTCCTACTGCGGAGACTGGTAACTGGCACGAACGCACAGCGACATCAGATACATGAATCGTACATGCTCCACATTGAGCAATTCCACATCCAAATTTTGTTCCAACAAGTTTGAAGTGATCTCTAAGTACCCAAAGCATGGGCGTGGAAGGATCCACATCGATTTGGTGTGACTCCCCGTTAATAGTTAGTTTAAATGTAGCCATAATGTTGTTTTGGTAAAAGGTACTAAGTTTGAATGAATTACTGAAATTAAATAAAAAATTTTAGTATTTTTTTTGCATTTAATTCAGGTGTTAGAGCCTATTACTAAGGATTTGTAATCTACAATAACACAAAAATTTGAAACAATATTGGCAACTCTGAAACTCTCGGCCCCTAATTTAGCATATTCCCTTTCCCGCTCGGATTTCCACTGATGTTGGTCTGATGTTTGCTGCATGTTTTTAACGGTAAAAATAGGTTGCAAAATGCATTAGTTAATAAACCCATTCCAAATCTAAATTTACATATTTGTGGCCAGCGGGTTATAGGACTTTCCCGATATTGAACTGACCGAACTAGTTCAATATTACAAAAGCCAGAAGATGGTTGAAGTTCCTTGTCCTTTGATTGATCCTTTTCAACTGTTTTACCATGCCTCCTTGCACAAGATCCATAAAGTGGCACTGTGGTATCAACAGTTCTACCCTGTCGATCCGTTGATGTACATTGGAACCATAGGCGGTAACCCTTTAAAGTGTTCCAGCAAGGCCATTACCGCCGTCCTTTGAGTTGCGATTACCTGTTATTAATCTATGATGGCTTGATAGATTAATACAGGTAATTTCTGATGGTCTTCTGATATTTTAGTTGGAATGACTTGCGTTAAGTAAACTACCACCAATTCTTCAGAAGGATCCACCCAATAACTTGAGTGGTACGCCCCTCCCCATCCATATTCACCTACAGAACCCATTGTTCCACGATCACCTAAATTTTTAACAACGGAAAAGCCTAAACCAAAGCCAGTTCCATTATCCCAAGGAAATTTAATATTAGAAATGTGATCTACAGTCATGAGTTCCACTGATTTACGTGACAGGATTCTTGTGCCATCTAATTCTCCTTCGTTCAACATCATTTGAAGAAAACGCCCATAATCAAATGCGGTACTTAAAAGACCAGCCCCTCCAGAATAACTTACACGAGGGCCTTTTATATATGCTCCTTGTCCTACCATTGCCCCAGGATTTGGTGCTTTTTCGATGCCTGTATCTGTAGCAGAATACACTACTGAAAGTCTATCATTCTTCTCTTTTGGAAGGTAAAAATGGGTGTCATTCATTCCCAAGGGTTGGAATACGTTTTCACTTAAAAAGGCATCAAGACTCTGTCCTGAAACCACTTCGATTAAAGCACCTAGAATATCAGTGGAATAACCATAGACGAACTTCTCTCCTGGTTGGGCATCAAAAGGAAGCTTAGCCATTCTTTTTACGGTTTGTAAAATAGGTTCTTCTCTATCAGCAAAATACCAGCCTTGTATCCCAGCCTCTTTCCATTTATCAGCAGCTACTCCATTTCCGTATCCAACACCTGCAGTATGAGTCAATAAATCTCTAATAGTAATCGCACGATGAGCTTGCTCAATAGTATATCCACCATTCTCATCTGGTACAGCCACGGTAGTTTTATTAAATTCAGGGATATATTTCCCGACTGGTTCAGAGATGGTAAGTAGTCCTCTTTCTTGTAAGATCATAATGCCTACACTAACAATAGCCTTTGTTTGAGAAGCAATACGGAATATATCTGTTCTTTCCATAGGGTCATTTTGTTCAATATCCCTTTTACCAAAAGCCTTATAATAGGCTATTTCTCCTTTTCTAGCCACTAAAATGACTGAACCTGGAAGTGCATCATTCTCAACAAATCCTTCAAAAGTTTTAGTTAAGTATTCAAGCCTTTCACTGGAAAAACCAACTTTTTCAGGGCTTGTTTCAGTGAAGGACTGTGCGTAAGTATTATTTTCAAAAAACAGAGCAGCTAATAATAATATTAAGATGTATAGTTTCTTTTGAAGCTTCATGATTATTTTAGTTATAAGTTAATAACTACAAATTAAGCAGTTTTTCTATTTCTTTAAAAGTGAATACCCCAATTTATTATGTTGGATCGCTTTTAATTTTAATACTTTTGCCACAATGCGTTATTTACATAAACATTTTAAAATTTTTAAGCCTTATGGCTATATAAGTCAACTGACCAGTAATGATTCACGACAGTTGCGACAAAAACGATTCTTAAGAGAATTGTACGATTTTGAGTCCAGTCTGATGCCCATAGGCCGCCTTGACGAAAAATCAGAAGGTCTTTTACTACTGACAACCGATGGTAAGCTTAGTGATCAAATTAATCGTAGTGGAATAGAAAAACAATACTACGCTCTGTTAGATGGTCAAATTACAGAAAAAGCCATAACGGATCTTCGCACCGGAGTTTTAATTGGTTTAAATGGGGAAAAGTACCGTACACAACCCTGTGAGGTCACCTGCATAGAGACTCCAAATTTACCAGAAAGAGAAAAGAAAATACGAGATCAGCGCCATGGTCCTACTACTTGGATTAGCATCACCATTACTGAGGGAAAATTCCGGCAGATCAGAAAAATGACTGCTGCCGTTGGATATCCAACCTTGCGACTCATAAGAGTGCGCATTGGCGATATCCACGTAGATTCCATGCAACCAGGCCAAGTTCTCGAGCTTAATTCCACTGCATTCGCTGCAATCGAACAGCATTTAAAATAGCTAAAAATGCTACTCCAACGTCTGCAAACACAGCCTCCCACATACTAGCTACTCCCCATGCTCCCATTAGAAGCACTATGAGCTTAACACCAAAGGCTAAAGCAATATTTTGCCATACAATCCTTCGAGTAGATTTACCTATTTGTATTGCAGTTGCAATTTTGTGAATTTGGTCTGTTTGTATCACGATATCCGCGGTTTCAATTGCGACATCACTGCCCAACCCTCCCATGGCGATACCAACATCACTCATCGCTAATACAGGAGCGTCATTGATACCATCTCCAACAAAAGCAACAATGTGTCCAGGATCTTCTTTTAATTTACTTATCTCTTTTAGCTTATCCTCTGGAAACAACCCTCCTTTTACATTGGAAATCCCTAAAGTATTTCCGAGTGCTGAGGTGATGCTGTGCTTGTCCCCAGAGAGAATCATCAAATTAGTTATTCCTGTTGCTTTTATTTTGTCAATCGCTTTTTTTGCATCATCCTTTAGCTGATCTGCGATAACGACATGACCCGAATAGGTGCCATCTATGGCCATGAAAACAACTGTTTCGACAATGTTTTTCGTCTTTTCCGGGATCTTTACCTGGTGTGTGATCATAAGTTCTAGATTCCCGACCAAGGTTTCTTGTCCATTTACAATCCCGATTAAACCCTGACCTGGTACTTCTTTTACATCACTTACCTGGCTGGTCCATTCATCACTCGGGTAACTCAGGATTGCCTTGGCAATTGGATGCGAGGACTGACGCTCTATACTTTTTATATGGTTTAAGAATTGGGATTCCCCCATAACTGGGCTTTCTATAGACTTAATTTTAAAATTCCCTTTGGTTAATGTTCCCGTTTTATCCATAGCCAAAGTGTTGACCTTTGTGATGGCATCTAGAAAAGAAGCCCCTTTAAATAAGAGTCCATTTCTAGAAGCAGCTCCAAGTCCTCCAAAATATCCTAAAGGTATAGACACTACAAGAGCACAAGGGCAAGAAAGTACCAAGAAGATCAGACCTCTGTACAACCAATCTTCGAACACATAATTATCCTGAAAAAGGGATGGCAACAGTGTTATGGCGATAGCGGCGAAAAATACAATAGGGGTATAAACCTTGGCAAATCTACGTATAAACAATTCTGTTTTAGATTTTCTAGCACTGGCTTGTTCCACCATTTCTAATATTCGAGCGATCGAACTATCTTGATATTTTTTGGAGGACTCCATTTCTATTACACGCTCGGTGTTGATATACCCGGCATAAACTTTGTCTCCTTTTCTAATAGTCTTGGGTACACTTTCCCCTGTGATGGCCGAGGTATTCATACTAGCGGACTCCGATTTTAAAATACCATCTAGGGAAAGCTTCTCTCCTACCTTAACTTGAATGCTAGATCCTACGTTAACCTCTTCAGGTTTCATAGGAACAAATTTAGTACCATCGTGTACCATTGTCATCGAGGATCGCTGATCTAAAAGGGATCTGATATTGCCCTTAGCCTTTCGTACCGCTGCACCTTGAAATAACTCCCCTATGGAATAAAACAGCATAACAGCGACCCCTTCTGGATATTCCCCAATGGCAAAGGCGCCAATGGTTGCCACAGCCATCAGTGTAAATTCTGAAAAGTAATTTCCTTTTAACAGCAGTAAAATCCCTTGTTTAATAACTGGAAATCCCACGGGAAGATAGGCCGCTACATACCATATTATTGGTAACCAACCAGTAAAAAAACTGGTTTCTGAATAATCCAATCCTAGACCAACTACTAAGAGGACAAAACTAAACACGTCCGGAAGGTATAATTTAAAATTAGCGGTGGTACTCTTTAAATTATTCGGCTGCTCTTGGGACTCTGACGAAGTCTCACAGCAAGTACAATCAGCGCTATATTGATTTTGATTTTCCATAATCTCGGGTATTAAACTCTCAACAAGGCAAAAATATCTCAAATAGATGTGCAATGGAATTGCATAATGGGGGCTAAAAGCTTTTAAAAACAGCCGAGTTGAGATAATGTAATGTTTGTCTAAGACAAGGGAAAATGATTAAAAAGGACAAAAAAGTAGTGCGCTATAGTACTTTCAAATAATTATTGATAATCAGTAATTTAAGCTGATACATTATAAATTAACTACTCCTTTGTATGCCTGAAATCTCTTTTTTTAACATATGATAATAATCTATTTTAAGAAATTAAGCGTACATATTACAGAAAACTTATAATAGACGATTATGAAAAAAACAGCTTTAACTTTATTAACCGTTGCACTTTTAGCTTCGTGTGTTTCTAAGAAGAAATATGTAGCATTAGAAAATCAA
This sequence comes from Galbibacter sp., assembly GCF_035306585.1. GTDB lineage: Bacteria > Bacteroidota > Bacteroidia > Flavobacteriales > Flavobacteriaceae > Galbibacter. The sequence continues at coordinate 41,947 of NZ_DATGNU010000034.1, read as the reverse complement.
AACGGTGAATTAAAGAGCCAACTACAGAAGACTCAAGTTAAGAATGAGGAGTTGGAAGGTAAATTTGCTGCTATTCAAGAAAGAGTAGATGAATACAATAATAAAATAAGCAGCTTAACCGATGAGAATAATAGTAAAATGGTCACCGTTGGTGATGCTGCTGTTATTTCTGAGAATGCGAAGGCAGAAATGAGAAAAACGCTTGCCAACGTTGACCCTAGTCTAGTTAGCCAAGCAAGTACGCTAAAGGATTCTATGAACCTAGCCATTACACATAATCTTCAGAAATCAATGAGCAATACAGATTTGAATGAAGATGAGGACATTGCAATTAACATTGATGAGACTGTGGTAATGATCTCCATTTCTGATAAATTGTTATTCAATACGGCTAGTTATAGAGTAAACAACAAGGCCGATGACATTTTACAAAAATTAGCAGATGTCATTAATTCGGAGCCCAGTATTGAAGTAATGGTTGAAGGTCATACGGACGCTAGAAGTATTCACAATGATAAAGTTCAGGATAACTGGGATCTTAGTGTTTTAAGAGCTACTTCAGTGGTGAGAAAGCTTCAGAATGAGTTTAATGTTGCTCCCGAGAAAATGATTGCATCCGGACGTGGGGAATTCCAACCTCTTGTTGGAAATGACACTAAAGAGAATAGAAGTAAAAATCGTAGAACACGTATTGTACTTCTTCCCAACATCAACAAGTTCTTTGCCCTTATGGCCTCGAATGAGTAAATTTAATTAGCACACACTTTAATCAAAAAGCGTCTGGTCCTATGGTCAGGCGTTTTTTAATTAAACTAACATCACTTTAACAATTTTTAAGTGAGCAAAATCCCTGTAGAACACTATTTTTGCATTAAAATTGTTCACATGAATATCAAGAATTTTAGAATAGTCAGTATCCTTGAAGGAATTTCTTATTTATTGCTTTTTGGTGTGACCATGCCCTTGAAATATATGGTAGAAATGCCAGAGCCAAATCAGGTAATTGGAATGCTTCACGGTATTCTATTTGTGTTGTATGTTCTTATGGCTGTTGTACTTCAAAGAAAGCATGGATGGACTTACACCACTTTAGGGATCATGTTGTTTTGTTCTATAGTACCTTTTGGCACCTTCTGGATGGAAAGAAAATATCTACGCACCGCTTAAGGTCTAGGGATCTCTTTAGAACGTTTTAAAATTCCTAAAATACCAACTTCACTAGCTCATGGTAAATTTGTGATCACTGTGGTGTTTTTTTTCAAAAATTTAAAAGTAAAATTCATGCAAAGTAATTTCAAAGATATTATCAGTGTTAATAAACCTGTACTTATTGATTTTCATGCAGATTGGTGTGGACCTTGTCAAACCATGGCACCCATACTAAAAGAAGTGAAAGATCACATGGGTGATCGTATCCATATTATAAAAATTAACGTAGATCAAAATAAAGAATTGGCAGCTAGGTTTCAGATTCGGGGAGTGCCTACCTTTATGATCTTTAAAAACGGATCTCATCTTTGGCGGCAATCAGGTCTGCTAAGTAAGAAGGATTTGATCGATCTTTTAAACTCCTATGCTTAAATTAAAATAAGCCGCGTATAATATAATAGATTTAAATAAAGGCTGTTAAATGTGCACTCTATCGATTGGTGCACATTTAACAGCCTTTCTGTTTTTGGAACGCTTCGGCCTGTACTTTAATGCAGACCAAAGCGTTTGTAAAATGTCAATTACAAGATATAATCGGTACTTACAAAATTAGAGGCCTTGCTTCCAAGCAAGTCGTTTAGGATTCTGTTGTTGTGCGCATTGTCCTTTGAAGCAACAAAGGTTCTGATGGAAAATGATCTCAAGGCATCATGTACACTTAAAGTACCCACAGCAGAATCTTTTCTACCCGTAAATGGATACATGTCTGGACCTCTTTGACAGGAGCTGTTTAGGTTTACACGGCACACCAAGTTAACAAGATTATCAATTAGTGGCGCCAGGGTACTGATATCAGTTCCAAACAAACTCACCTGTTGTCCGTAATTAGAATCTGCCATATCGTTGATCGGTTCATCAATATCATGGAACGGAACTATTGGAATAACAGGACCGAATTGTTCTTCTTGAAAAACGCGCATTTCCTTTGTGACAGGATACAAAACGGCAGGAAATATATAATTATCCGTCGTTTGACCTCCTTTTTCATTAATTACCTTAGCACCTTTAGAGGTGGCATCATCGATAAGTCCTTGAATATAAGCGGGCTTATCTGGTTCTGGAAGCGGCGTTAAAATCGCACCTTCTTCCCATGGGTTTGCGAACTTTAATTCGTCCACTCGTTTTGCAAAGCGGGTATTGAACTCCTCCAATACATCCTGGTGCACATAGAGAACTTTCAAAGCCGTACAACGTTGGCCATTAAAGGATAAAGTTCCTGCAATGCATTCGTTAATGGCTAAATCCAAATCTGCATCAGGTAGGATTATTCCTGGATTTTTTGCCTCTAGACCTAGTACAAGTCTTAATCTGTTTTTGTGAGGGTGTTGGTCCTGAAGTGCCACAGCAGATTTACTATTTCCGATAAGGGCTAATACATCGACTCTACCAGATCTCATAATTGGAGCAGCTACTTCCCTACCTCTACCAAAGACGATGTTTACTACACCTTTTGGAAAGCTAGATCTAAAAGCTTCTAACAATGGCGTAAGAAGTAATACCCCGTGCTTAGCTGGTTTAAAAATTACCGTATTACCCATCATAATAGCAGGGATTAACAAGGCAAAAGTTTCATTTAAGGGATAGTTATATGGCCCTAGGCAAAGCACAATTCCAAGGGGGCCTCTACGAATATGAGCGTAGATGCCATCACGCTTTTTAAAGTTTGCGGAATCGCGATCCAATTGTTTGTAATCCTCAATAGTATCATAGATATATTCAACAGTTCTGTCAAATTCTTTTTGGGAATCTGCTAAGTTTTTACCGATTTCCCACATGAGTAATTTTACAACTTCATCACGCTTAGTAATCATTTGCTTTGCAAATTTTTCCATGCAAGCTACGCGTTGCGAAACCTTCATCGTTGGCCAAATACCCTTGCCCTTGTCATAGGCATTTGCGGCGGATTCTAACACTTCGTTAGCTTCCTCCTCGCCCATATAAGGTATACTTCCTAAAAGGGTTGGTTGGTATTCTTTAGTGGATGATATGGTGGAATAAACAGGTGTTGTTTTTCCTTTCCAAGGTTTAAGGACTCCGTTTGATAAGTAGGTTCTATGCTCTATGGGTTCTTTGACCTGAAATTGGTCGGGGATTGTTTGAAATGTTTTGGTTTTGGTTTCCATAGTTTCTTTTTTTGTAAATTTTTTCTTTTAAATTTAATGAAATAGATAATTTAGCCCTAAAGTTCGGAAATACGACCTTAAGATTCAATTATTAATAATAAAAAGCACTTTAAATCACAAATTTGCAATTTATACAAGATACTGAAACAAATCTGGTTTGTTGTTTAAATACTCCCCGAAAAAGTTTCTTTTTTTCATTCGAGCGATAAGAGGTTCTAAATCTTGTTCGGATTTGAGCTCGATGCCCACTACTGCAGGGGCATTTTCTTTAGCATTCTTTTTTGTGTACTGAAAATGAGTAATATCATCATTAGGTCCTAAGATCTCGGCGACAAATTCCTTTAACGCTCCTGCCCTTTGTGGGAATCTAATAATAAAGTAATGCTTTAAATTAGCGTAGAGTAAAGCACGTTCTTTAATTTCAGCAGTACGGGTGATATCATTATTACTTCCACTAATGACACAGACCACATTCTTACCTTTAATTTGGTCCTTAAACTGATCTAATACGGCCAAGGTTAATGCACCTGCTGGCTCAACAACAATGGCGTCCTTGTTATAGAGGTCTAGGATTTCTTGACAAACTCTTCCTTCTGCTACACGGGCCATTTGACTCAAATGTTGTTGACAAATAGCAAAGGTCATATCACCTACCCTTTGAACAGCGGCACCATCGACAAATTTATCGATTTTACCTAACTCCGTATTCTTATTATTGGCCAGAGAAGTGGACATCGATGCGGCACCCTGAGGCTCAACACCGATAATTTTAGTTTGTGGAGAAAGTTGATTAAAAACACCAATGACCCCTGAGGCGAGCCCACCTCCTCCTATGGGAACAAAAAGATAATCTATTGGAAGATCGGTAGATTCTAATATTTCAAGTCCTACGGTACCTTGCCCCTCAATAACCTTGGGGTCGTCAAAGGGGTGAACAAAGGTTTTGCCCAGTTCTTTACATTGAGCCATTGCGGCTTTATTAGCATCATCAAAGGTATCGCCGTGTAAGACAATATCAATATAGTCCTCCCCAAACATGGCTACCTGCTCTATCTTTTGTTTAGGAGTTGGAGCAGGCATAAAAATGGTTCCTTTAATCTTTAGGGCTTTACAGCTGTAGGCGACGCCCTGGGAATGATTTCCAGCAGATGCGCATACAATACCGTTATCTCTTTGCTGTTGCGTTAATGAACTCATTTTATTGTATGCCCCCCTTATTTTATAGGAACGTACCATTTGTAAATCTTCACGCTTAAGCATGATTTTTGCACCGTATTGTTTTGAATAACGATGACTTAAGTTTAAAGGAGTAACTGCTGCAACCCCTTTTAGAGTTGCAGCAGCTTCTTTTATGTGTTCTAATTTAGGTATGTATACCGTTTGTGTTTGCATAAAAATAATATTTTGCAATTTTTCTTTACGGATCTTTCGTAAAGGACAAGTAAGAACTATTTTGTTTAAACGATTTTTTTCATTGCAGTCATAGAGGTACGTAACCAGGCTCCTACTTCTTCAACTGGATGATTTCGTATTTGATCGTTGACCTCAATGAGTTCTTTGTTGTCTACACCATTGCTTTGAGAAAATGGTTTTCCGATAACATTGGTGTCAATTTTCTTCATAAAGTCTTTAAGAAGTGGTTTACACGCATGATCGAATAAATAACAACCGTATTCCGCAGTATCTGAAATCACTCGATTCATTTCAAAGAGTTTCTTTCTGGCTATCGTATTGGCAATAAGTGGCGTTTCGTGTAAAGATTCATAATATGCTGATTCTTCAATAATACCTGCCTCTACCATAGTTTCAAATGCCAATTCAACACCGCTTTTGACAAAGGCAACCATTAGTACTGCATTGTCAAAATATTCTTGTTCAGTAATAGCATCTGATCCAGCAGGTGTTTTTTCAAAAGCAGTTTCTCCTGTTTCAGCCCGCCAAGTAAGTAGATTTTTATCATCGTTAGCCCAGTCCTCCATCATTGTTTTGGAGAAATGACCACTCATGATGTCATCCATATGCTTTTGAAACAAGGGTCTCATAATGTCCTTTAATTCTTCAGAAAGTTTGAAGGCTTCAATCTTTGCAGGATTCGACAACCGGTCCATCATATTAGTGATTCCACCATATTTCAAGGCCTCAGTGATTGTTTCCCATCCGTACTGAATTAATTTAGAAGCGTATCCAGGTTCAATACCTTTCTCAACCATTTTGTCAAAACAAAGGATTGATCCAGTTTGTAACAGCCCACAAAGGATAGTCTGTTCCCCCATAAGATCCGATTTGACCTCGGCAACAAATGAAGAACGCAACACCCCTGCACGGTGACCTCCTGTTGCCGCTGCATAGGCTTTTGCCTGATCCAACCCTTTTGATTCAGGGTCATTCTCTGGGTGAACCGCAATAAGCGTTGGAACTCCAAATCCTCTTTTATACTCTTCACGAACCTCTGATCCTGGGCACTTAGGAGCCACCATAATAACAGTGATATCCTTTCTTATCTGCATTCCTTCTTCAACGATGTTGAATCCGTGTGAATACGATAATGTAGCCCCTTTTTTCATAAGTGGTACAATGGTATTTATTACATTGGAGTGTTGTTTATCTGGAGTTAGGTTACATACTAGGTCAGCAGTTGGTATTAATTCCTCATAGGTTCCAACTTTAAACCCGTTCTCGGTTGCATTGATATAGGATTGACGTTTTTCTTTTATAGCGCTTTCTCTAAGGGCATAAGAAATATCAAGACCTGAATCTCTCATATTTAACCCCTGGTTAAGTCCTTGAGCTCCACAACCTACAATAACAACTTTTTTTCCTTTTAGTTTCTCTACACCATCCGCAAATTCAGAGATATCCATAAATTCACAAACCCCTAGTTGTTCTAATTGCTGTCTAAGTGATAGTGTATTAAAATAATTTGCCATTTTTTTTGTATTAAATTTTTAGGTTTATTAATTGAATTTAAACTTGAAATTCTTTTAAAATTGATGAAATTTGCATCGTTGTTTTAGTTACCGCAATACGCCCTGAACGAACAAATTGCATGATACCATAAGGCCTTAATTGCTCATACATGGTCTCGATTTCTTCTCTTCTTCCCGATTTTGAGATTACGAAGAATTCTGGGGAAACCGTTACTATAGTAGAATGATTATCCTTTATGATATTTTGAATTTGACGCTCTTCAAATAGAAGATTTGAAGCAATCTTGAACAAGGCAGTTTCTTGAAATATCGTCTCTTCATCGGTGTGATAGTAGGCTTTTATAACCTCTATTTGTTTTTCTATTTGTCCTACGATTTTTCGTGCCCAATCTTCAGTGGTATTTACCACTATTGTGAATTTAGAAACTTCTTCGATTTCTGATTTAGAAACATTTAAGCTTTCAATGTTAATGTGTCTCTTTAAGAAAATACCTGAAATTCTATTCAACAATCCTACGTTGTTCTCAGAGTAAACTGAAATCGTAAAATTCTTTTTTTCCATTTTTTTATTCTTTTAGCTTAAACGAATATCTGAAACTGAAGCACCTGAAGGAATCATTGGAAATACATTGTCTTCCTTCTCTACACTTACCTCTAAAAAGAATGCATTCTCGGAAGCGATCATCTGCTCTACTGCCTCTTTAAGATCCTCACGTTTGGTTATCTTTTTTGCCTCAATATGATAGCCCTTGGCTATGGTGATAAAGTCAGGGTTTGTCATTTCAGTAGAAGCATAACGCTTGTCGAAGAATAGCTGTTGCCACTGACGAACCATCCCAAGGAAGTCATTATTTAAAACCACGATTTTAACCGGTACATTGGTCTGGAAAATGGTACCTAATTCTTGTATAGTCATTTGATAACCTCCATCCCCAATGATGGCTACAACTTGTCTTTCAGGAGCACCCATTTTTGCCCCAATAGCTGCTGGCAATGCAAATCCCATGGTTCCTAATCCACCAGAGGTAATATTGCTTTTGGATTTTTCAAATTTTGCATATCGACATGCAATCATTTGGTGTTGACCAACATCACTTACTATCACAGCTTGGTGATTGGAAGCTATGTTTATTTGTTCAATCACCTCACCCATTGTAAGACCTGGTTTCTCTGGTTGAATATCACCCTTGATAACCTTTTCGAACTCTATGGCGTATTTTTCTTTAAATACATCATGCCAGCCTTGATGAGATTTTTGATCGATTTGCGGTAAAATGGCGGCAAGGCTTTCCTTTACATCCCCAAGTACTGCAACATCGGCCTGAACGTTTTTGTTAATCTCAGAAGGATCTATTTCAAAATGAATAATTTTGGCTTGTTTGGCATAGGTATTTAAATCCCCCGTAACCCTATCGTCAAACCGCATCCCTAATGCAATTAAGACATCACATTCATTGGTTAAAATGTTGGGTGCATAGTTTCCGTGCATTCCGACCATACCCACGTTAAGAGGATGGCTGGAGGATATTGCCGAAGCTCCTAAGATTGTCCAAGCGGCAGGAATACCTGATTTTTCTATAAATGCTTTAAGTTCTTGTTCTGCTTTTCCAAGGATAATTCCTTGTCCCCAAACAATCATGGGTTTTTTAGCACCATTGATAATCTGGGCAGCCTCACTTAACTTCGATTGATCGATTTTAGGAAAAGGATTGTAGCTTCGAATAGCTGTACATTTCCGGTAATCAAAATCGAATTCTTCGAATTGTGCATTTTTAGTAATATCAATAAGTACAGGTCCTGGTCTTCCAGAACGTGCAATAAAGAATGCCTTTGCTATGATCTCAGGAATTTCGGAAGCTTGAGTGATCTGATAATTCCATTTGGTTACTGGTGTAGAAATTCCCACAATATCTGTCTCTTGAAACGCGTCAGATCCCAGTAAATGACGAGCAACTTGTCCGGTAATACACACCATAGGTGTAGAATCAATCTGAGCATCTGCGATACCAGTAATTAAATTTGTTGCACCAGGCCCAGAGGTAGCCATCGCTACACCAACCTTTCCTGAAACTCTGGCATAGCCCTGTGCAGCATGAGTTGCTCCCTGTTCGTGTCTGGTTAACACATGATGAAGTTTACCTCTAAACTTATATAGTTCATCGTAAATGGGCATAATGGCTCCTCCTGGGTAACCATAAACAGTATCAATGCCTTCCGCCAATAAGCAGTGAATTACTGCTTCAGCACCCGAAATCCTTATTTTTTTTCCGGTTTTGCTATCTTCTTTTTTTAATGTTTTTACTTCCATAAGTAATAACTTTTAGCTACGGTAATTCCGTAATTAGCAAATTGATGTTAAGTTAAAATTCATCAGTAACACACCCTTTGGAGGCAGAGGATACTGATTGAGCATATTTGTAGAGGGATCCTCTTTTTATTTTTAATTCCGGTGCTATCCACGCCGCACGACGTTTGGCTAATTCTTCATCAGAAATTTCAATGTCAATGGTATTGTTCACCGCATCGATAGAAATAATATCGCCGTTTTCTACAAGGGCAATATTTCCACCTACTTGTGCCTCTGGGGACACATGTCCTACCACAAATCCGTGGGATCCTCCGGAGAAACGACCATCTGTAATTAGGGCAACATCTTTTCCTAGTCCTGCTCCCATAATCGAAGATGTTGGCTTAAGCATTTCAGGCATTCCAGGGGCTCCTTTAGGGCCTTCATAACGGATAATAACCACGTCTCCTTTTTTGACCTCACCGTTTTTAATGCTTTTATTTACTTCGATCTCACTGTCGTATACTTTAGCTGGGCCTTTGAATGCCAAGCCTTCTTTACCAGTGATCTTCGCTACAGCACCTTCGGTAGCAAGGTTTCCAAATAGGATTCTAATGTGCCCTGTTTCTTTTATAGGATTCTCTAGGGTGTGAATAATATCTTGCCCTTGAATTAAATTAGGTACATCTTTAAGGTTCTCTGCTAGTGTCTTTCCAGTAACTGTTAAACAATCACCATGGAGCATATCATTGTCTAACATATATTTTAACACTCCAGGGATTCCTCCAACTCCGTGCAGATCTTCCATGGAATATTTACCACTTGGTTTTAAGTCTGCCAACAAAGGTGTGTTATCACTGATGCGTTTAAAGTCCTCTAAGGTAAACTCTACTTGAGCTGCTTTCGCAATAGCTAAGAAGTGAAGCACCGCATTGGTAGACCCTCCTAGCACGGTGACTAATCTAAAAGCATTCTCCAGTGACTTTCTACTGACAATATCAGAAGGCTTAATATCATTTTCTAATAAATACCGCAATGCCTCTCCAGCTTTTTCACATTCTTGCTCTTTTAAACTTCCACTACTTACTGCAGGGGTAGAAGAATTAAAAGGAAGTGACATTCCTAGTGCCTCAATGGCTGAAGCCATGGTATTGGCGGTGTACATACCACCACAAGCACCAGGTCCTGGACAAGCCTTGTGAATCACTTGGTTAAATTCACTATCATCGATTGTTCCTGCAACTTTTTGACCATAAGCCTCAAAAGCAGATATAATATCTAATTTTTTTCCATTATGACATCCAGAAGCAATCGTGCCTCCATAGACTAAAATGGAAGGACGATTAAGCCTTAACATAGCCATTAGTGCTCCAGGCATATTTTTATCACAGCCTACAACAGTGACAAGACCATCATACGACATTGCTTCCACGACCGTTTCAACAGAATCTGCAATAATATCCCTTGATGGAAGCGAATACCGCATTCCTGGCGTACCGTTAGAAATTCCGTCACTTACTCCTATGGTGTTGAAGATCAATCCGACCATGCCAGCATTTGCCGTCCCCTTCTTAATATGGGTTGCCAAATCATTTAAATGCATATTACATGGATTCCCTTCGTAACCGGTACTAGCAATACCGATAAAGGGCTTTTGTAAATCTTCATCCGTTAGACCCAAGGCGTGTAGCATCGCTTGTGCAGCTGGTAGCGTTGGATCCTGTGTTACCTGTTGACTAAACTTTTTTAAATTCACTTTATTTGTTAAATTTTCGAGTATTATTTAATTATATTCAAAATTATACTAATGCATTTGTAAAAAATGCCATATTATTGGTGAGACTTTAAATCCAATTGCATTATAAAATAGTTAACTTGCTCAATTACAACTTTTTAAATAGATTAAATTAGGACACTCAAACCTAATTTATTCTTTGAATTATTCTAAAAACTTTCTTCTTTTGGCGATTTAACACCTAGAAGTTCGGTAAAAAAAAAGGCCTGCATCACAACTGATACAGACCCTATAATTTTGAGCACTCGAAACTGTATCAACTCGACCTTGAGTTCATAATTCGAATGACTATGTTTAAAATGTTCTTCATATAAATAAAAAACCTTCCGCACTTATGGAAGGTCACAAATTAAAATGCTATAAATTCCCTCCTCACGCTCAGTGAATAATCACCACGTTTTGAATTGGACGAATAAGAATTATTAGCTTTTTCATAGAGGCAATTTAGATATATTTTCTAAATTTAAAAAACTTTTGACCCATTTTAACAATGCGAACAGATATATCAAAATTGATTAAAGGTCAGGATGTATTTTTTAAAAGTGGCGGTACAATGGCTATTTCCACTAGAAAACAATTACTCAAAGCGCTTAGAAGTACTATTATAAACCGTGAAGGAGTTATCCTTAAAGCGATCCACAAGGATTTAAAAAAGCCTGCCTTCGAGGCATTGGCAACGGAGCTTAATATAGTAATTGGAGAAATTAATAACACGCTAAAACACATCGATAAATGGACGCAACCTAAAAGGGTTGCTTCAAGTATTTTAAATTTCCCCTCCACTTCTAAAATATACCAAGAACCCTATGGAAGAGTCTTGATTATTTCACCCTGGAATTACCCCTTTGCACTCACCATAATGCCATTAATAGGTGCCATAGCAGCGGGGAATACAGTGGTGCTCAAGCCCTCTGAGATGAGCCCTAATACCACTAGTATCATCACAGAAATTATCCAGGATATTTTTGACCAAGATTATGTGGCTGTGGTCATTGGAGACAAGCAAACAGCTCAAAGTCTTTTGGAATTTCGATGGGATTATATTTTTTTTACTGGCAGTACTCAGGTGGGGAAATATGTATATAAAAAGGCAGCAGAACATCTGACCCCTGTCACTCTAGAACTCGGCGGAAAAAGCCCTTGTATTGTAGATTCGACGGCTAAATTTAAGCACTTAGCAAAACGAATCGTCTGGGGAAAGTTTTTAAATGCTGGACAAAGTTGTATTGCACCGGACTACCTACTGGTCCATTACAAAGTGAAAGATCAATTGGTTCATGCACTTAAAGAAGAAATCACGAAAGCCTTTCCCAAGTTAGGCAAGTCCACAAGCGATTATACCGATATTATAAATCCAGATCATAAAGAGCGACTGTTAACGCTTTTAAATGGACAGGAGGTGCTATTTGGAGGGAAAGTTGATGGTCAATTTTTTGTGCCAACGCTAGTAGATGAACCTCATATAGATAGCCCACTAATGCAGCAAGAGATTTTCGGACCCATCCTTCCTATAATTGGATTTCAATCCTTCGAACAGGTACATCAAATTATTAGTCGGTTTGAAAAACCCCTGGCGTTATATGTATTTAGTAGTGACAAAATATTTACCGACAGGGTTTTACAAAGTTTTTCATTTGGTGGTGGAGTAATCAATGATACCATGATACATTACGCAGACAAAAACCTTCCTTTTGGCGGTGTGGGACATAGTGGAATGGGAGCTTATCATGGTGCTTATACCTTTAAAACCTTTTCTCACCAAAAAGCCATTGTCCGAAGAAGTACTTGGCTTGATATATCCCTTCGCTACCCTCCTTATAAGGGAAAATCGAAATGGCTTAAATTTTTTCAAAAGATCGTATAAACCACTTGCTATAAGGGATTTAGAATAGGTTGCATAAAGGGAATTAGGCACTATTTATAATACTAGTTCCATTTGAACATCTGCTCTCTTATAAGGGCTCCAACGAGTAGAAATATTTACAAATCCTAGTTTGTGATAAAGGTTTACCGCAGGTTTTAAAACGTGATTACTTTCCAAATATAATTTTGTAGCACCTAATTCTTTGGCAAGTCTAATGGCTTCTTTGCCTAATAAATAGCCTATGTTTTTACCTTGAGCTTCAGGGGAAACGGCCATCTTGATTAATTCAAAATCATATTCTGGATCTTCCATTTTAGCTAGCGCGCAAACACCCATTGGCTGATCCTTATAAAGAGCCACCAGAATTTGACCTCCTTTTTCTATAATATTTTCCTCTGGATGATCCAGGTATTTATAGTCGGTTTCTTCCATCTCAAAATAGGTTGAAACCCACTGTTGATTTAGATTCTTGAAAATGGACTTATACGCGCCTTGGTACGGAACAATTTGAATGTGCTTAGTTTCTCGCTGTTTTTTCTGTTCTTGGATTCTTTTTAATAAGGATTTTTGCTTTAATAACTGTTCCCATTCTTCGATGGCATCCCATAGGTTGTTCTGTGACTGTGCAATCATTTGATCTATAGCAGTGTTAGCATCCCTAGAGAGTTCATTTATGATCTGTTCTGAGATATTCATTCCTTTAACTGTAAGCCCGACGACATTTTTGCGTTTGTCTTTTGATTTAAGATGCTCTTTAACTAGGCCAGCTGCGGCCATTTCTTTTATAATTTTCGTTACAGAAGGTTGAGAATGACCTATACTTTGTGCAATTTGTGTGATCGTTTGCTTCCCATCTTGATGGAGGATGAAATAGACTGGGAACCATTTAGATGAAAATCCATCGATGTCATACACCTGGTAAAGCTTACTTGCGTCATCGGTAAGTTGTTGACTTAATAAGCGTAATCTACTCACTATCGCCATAGTGCCAATGCGTTTGAAAATTTCAGCCATTTCTTAAAGAATTGATGATTATATAACAGGTTATGCAAATTTATTTTAAAAGCAACTATCAACAAAAAAAGTGAGCAAGATTGTATTTGGTTTTATGAAAAAATTAGGAGTAACTTTTATAATTTAATAAGTATCAAGATTCTTGTAGCTTCTTAATTACAGTTGAATATTGTAATTTTGTTGTTTTGCGTATTATATGACAAATCATGAAGATAATATTCAGGTAAAGGGTGCTAGAGTTCATAACCTTAAAAATATAGATGTTACAATACCCCGGGAAAAATTAGTAGTGATCACAGGCCTATCAGGAAGTGGTAAATCATCGCTTGCCTTTGATACCATTTATGCCGAAGGTCAAAGAAGATATATTGAAACTTTTTCTGCCTATGCACGGCAATTTTTGGGAGGTTTGGAACGTCCCGATGTTGATAAGATTGACGGTCTGTCACCAGTGATTGCTATTGAGCAAAAGACCACTTCAAAATCTCCAAGATCTACCGTTGGGACCATCACCGAAATATATGATTTCTTAAGGCTTCTTTATGCCAGAGCCTCCGATGCCTATAGCTATGCCACCGGAGAGAAAATGGTGAGCTATAGCGATGCACAGATCCAGGAATTAATCCTAGCAGAATTTCAAGGCAAACGGATTAATATACTCTCCCCTGTAATTCGAAGTCGTAAAGGGCATTACCGTGAACTTTTTGAGCATATTTCAAAACAGGGGTTTGCCAAGGTACGCGTTGACGGTGAACTACTAGACTTGGAGAAGGGAATGAAAGTGGATCGTTACAAGACTCACGATATCGAAATTGTGATCGATCGTTTAGTTGTGGAGCGTACAGAACAGACTATCAAACGTTTAACTGAGTCCATCCAAACCGCGATGTACCATGGAGAGGATGTGTTAATGATTTTAGATCAGGACAGTGGAGAACTTCGCTTTTTCAGTCGAAACCTCATGTGTCCAACAACTGGGATCTCCTACCCTAATCCAGAACCCAATACTTTTTCCTTTAACTCTCCTAAAGGTATGTGCCCACACTGTTCTGGCCTAGGGAGCGTGTATCAGGTTAATTTAAAGAAAGTCATTGCGGATGACACTAAGAGCATTAAATCAGGTGCAATTCTACCCATTGGCCCCTATAAGAACACTTGGATCTTTAAGCAACTCGAGACCATCGCACAACGTTTTGATTTTAAACTAACAGATGCGGTTAAGGATATTCCGGCTCAGGCTATGGATATTATCTTAAATGGCGGTAATGAAAAATTTCAAGTCTCCTCCAAAACCTTGGGTATTACAAGGGATTATAAAATAGAATTTGAAGGCATTGTCCATTTTATCACCAATCAGTACAAGGAGAGTAATTCCAATAGCATACAAAGATGGGCTAAGGAATACATGGATAAGGTGGCTTGTGAGCACTGTGGTGGGAGTCGATTAAAGGAATCCTCTCTTCATTTTAAAATTAACCAAAAGAATATCGCTGAGCTTTCAGCGATGGATTTAGGTGATTTAGCTCAGTTTTTTGTGGACCTTAAAGATTCGCTCACAGAAAAACAATTCAAAATAGCAGAGGAGATTTTAAAAGAAATCAGTACACGAATCCAATTTTTACTAGATGTTGGCCTGACGTACCTTGCATTAAACCGAAGTTCAAAAACGCTCTCCGGTGGAGAGGCGCAGCGAATACGTCTTGCTACACAAATTGGCTCTCAACTTGTTGGGGTGCTTTATATCCTCGACGAACCCAGCATTGGATTACATCAACGGGACAACAACCGACTTATACGGTCTTTAGAATCTCTAAGAGATATCGGGAATTCAGTCATTGTGGTAGAACACGATAAAGATATGATCCTAAAGGCGGATCACGTTATTGACATTGGCCCCAAGGCAGGGCGGCATGGAGGAGAGATTATCTCTCAAGGATCCCCTAAGGACCTTTCAAATTTTAATACCCTAACAGCAGATTATATCTCTGGTGTAAAGGAAATAGAAGTTCCTAAAAAACGTCGAAAAGGGAACGGGAAAACAATCACTTTATCTGGTTGTACTGGGAATAACCTGAAAAATATTACAGTAGAATTTCCATTAGGAAAGATGATTGGTGTCACGGGAGTTTCCGGTAGTGGTAAGTCCACTCTGATTAATGAAACCCTCTACCCTATACTAAATGCACATTTTTTTAATGCGGTTAAAAAACCAATGCCATATACCAAAATTAAAGGGCTGAAGAATATCGATAAGGTTATTGACATCAACCAATCCCCCATTGGACGAACCCCTAGATCCAATCCTGCTACATATACTGGTGTGTTTAGTGAAATTCGAAGCCTGTTTACCCAAACCCCAGAATCCATGATTAGAGGGTATAAACCAGGAAGGTTTAGTTTTAATGTAAAGGGAGGACGATGCGAAACCTGTCAAGGAGCAGGTATGCGGGTTATCGAAATGAATTTTTTGCCAGATGTTACAGTTGCATGTGAAACCTGTCAAGGGAAGCGCTTCAACCGAGAAACATTGGAAATCAGATATAAAGGTAAATCTATATCAGATATTTTAGAGATGACCATCAATGAATCAGTAGAATTTTTTGAAAACATTCCTAAAATTCACCGAAAACTTGCTACCTTACAAGACGTAGGTCTTGGTTACATTACCCTTGGACAGCAATCCACTACCCTCTCCGGTGGTGAAGCACAACGGGTTAAATTAGCCACCGAATTGTCCAAAAGAGATACTGGTAATACATTCTATATTTTAGATGAGCCAACAACTGGTTTACATTTCGAAGATATTCGGGTTCTTATGGGAGTATTGAATAAACTAACTGATAAGGGCAACACCGTGCTGATCATTGAGCATAACCTGGATGTCATTAAAATGGTAGATCATATTATTGATATTGGGCCAGAAGGTGGTAAATCTGGAGGACGAATAATGGCCAGCGGGACGCCCGAGGAAATCATTAAAAATACCGAAAGTTACACCGCTAAATACCTTCGAGACGAGCTTAAAGCTAAATAGGAAAAATAATCAACTAAAAAGAAAGAAAATATACAACTAAAAGATATAGAATGAGAAAGGAACAACACACCAGAAGCTGGAATGAAATAAAGACCAATGATTCTTGGGCTATTTTTAAAATCATGAGTGAATTTGTAAGTGGTTATGAACATCTTAGTCGTATTGGTCCATGTGTATCTATATTTGGCTCTGCAAGAACCAAACCAAATACGAAGTATTATGATCTTACCGAACGCATCTCTAGAAAGATAGTTGAATCAGGCTATGGTATTATTACTGGTGGAGGGCCTGGCATTATGGAGGCTGGAAATAAAGGAGCGCACCTAGGTGGTGGTACTTCGGTGGGACTTAACATCGACCTTCCATTTGAACAGCATGACAATCCTTATATCGACGGGGATAAAAACCTGAATTTTGATTACTTTTTTGTTAGGAAAGTGATGTTTGTAAAGTATTCTCAAGGGTTTGTTGTGATGCCTGGAGGATTTGGTACCTTAGATGAACTCTTCGAGGCTATTACATTGATCCAAACTAAAAAAATTGCAAAATTTCCGATAATACTTGTTGGTACCAAGTTTTGGGGCGGATTGATCGATTGGATCCGCACTACCTTACTTGAGGCAAACAACAACATTGGTCCAAACGATCTTGATTTGTTACATGTTGTGGATGATGAAGATCAAGTGGTGGAAATTATTGACGCATTTTATAAAAAATACAATCTCAGTCCTAATTTTTAAGTTGATTTCTGACCAGTTAAGAGTCATAAATTAAGCAGCATGGCATCGGATTTTTATAATCAGGTGCCTTTAAAAGTAACTGGAGTTTAAGAAACTAATCTTTGCTTTGTCAACACCACTGGGGAATTGGCGATATAGGGATAAATATCTGCTAAAACACTCATTGTGCAGCTACACCGTATTTTTATACGCCCAGACAAATCATTCACATCAATAATTTCACATTCGAGATGCTTTCCAAGGAAAATTTGATATACCATCTAAATTGGTAGGAAAATCGAGCTTCTTGTTCTTTATCCTAGTATGAACTTGGAATTTACCAACACAATTTTGATTATTTAAATACACTAAAAGCTATTAGAAGTTCAGATGATCCATATGAAGAAAAGCCGTGAAGTGTCTTTAAAAGGACATCTTAACGGCTTTTTTTATATATAGCTAGGTTATTGAAATCGTGTTATGCAGAGTTTCGACTCGCGTTAATATTTCCAAATAAGGATCGTGTTACCATGCGTTCAAATATCTCCAAGCGTTTAGCATCAGCATCTTTACCTTGTTTTTTTAACTGTTGAATCTCTTTTAACGCATATTGTTGGATAGTTAACAAAGGTAATACGATTTTTTCTCGAACTTCAATAGAGGCCTTCATAGAAAGAGTGTCTTGCATGAGTTCTTTATAACCTGTCACTTTCAGGATCATGGCTTTACTACGCTCATACTCCTGGTGAATTAATTTCCAGAACTCACCATATTCTTCATCGTCCTGCATATAGGCGGTGAGTTTGAAATAGGACTTCGAAAGACTCATCATACTATTCTCTAGTAAGGTTCTAAAAAAAGTAGAGTTTTTATATAAGGACGCAACCTTGTCAAACTCATTGTTTTTTACAAAAGTATCAATGGCAATTCCCACTCCATAGAATCCTGGAACGTTCTGTTTTAATTGACTCCAGCTCCCCACAAATGGTATGGCTCTAAGGGCTGAAAACACCAATTCGTCTGAGCCTCCTCTTTTAGACGGACGGCTACCAATATTCGTTTTAGCATAATACTTTAGCGTACTCATGTTTTCTAAATACGGCAGGAACTTTGGATGGTTTTTAAAGTCAATATAGGCCTGATAACTAATGGTAGCAAGACGATTCATGGTATCGCGATCTTCATCACTCAATCGGTCGTCTTCATCGTTGAATACATTATTAACGATCCCAGAAGTAATAAGCTGTTCCATATTGTATTGACAAGAATCTAAGGTACCAAAATTTGAACTAATGGTTTGTCCTTGAATGGTCAATTGCACTTCTTGGTTTTCAATGGTTGGTCCAAGTGAAGCGTAGAATTGGTGCGTTTTTCCCCCTCCTCTAGCTGGTGGTCCACCACGTCCATCAAAGAATATAACCTTGACACCGTATTGTCTTGACATTGCTGTGAGTGTCTCTTTAGCTTTATAGATACTCCAGTTCGCCATCAGGTATCCACCATCCTTGGTACCATCGGAGAACCCTAACATAATGGTTTGTTTATTTCCTCTTCGTTTAAGGTGTGCTGCATAGGCTTTATTAGAATAAAGCGTTTCCATAACCTTATGAGCGATCTCTAAATCATCTACAGTTTCAAAAAGAGGAATAATATCTACGGTGGGGGTTTCCCAATCACACATCCTGATCATAGCAAAGGCCTGCATTACGTTGAGGACACTTCCATTATTACTAATGATATAACGGTTACAACCAAGCTCACCGTTGTTTTTCTGAATGGTCTTCATCGCATAGATTGACTCCAAAGTTAATCGACTCATTTGGTCTTTAATTAAACTTGGATTTACTTTTCCAACTACCTTGCTTAGGGCCTCAATCTGTTGCTCATCAGATAATTTGAGATAATCCTTAGGGAAAATATCCCATCCCATAGCTAAGGACTCCTCTACAATAGTGGAGAGTACATTGTGATGAACTCTGGAATCCTGTCTGATATCCAGGGCAGCAAAATGAAAACCAAAGAGTTTAACTTTATTGATTAAGCTATTTACTTCCTCTACAAACAGCGATTGATGTTTCTCGATTAAAATTTCACGGATCTCCAGCAAGGTTTCCATAGTGTAATCTACGCTAGCGGTAGATCGGGAGCTTTCTAGGAAAATATTTTCATAGAGGTTGTTCTCCAAATCAACAATGAGTTTATCTACATATTTAAAACTAATACGACGACGAAGTCTTCGAACATCTCTATAGTAGTTTCGAAGTATTGTAGTTCGCAATCTATCAGCTACTTTTAAGGTAATATCGGTGGTAACAAACGGATTGCCATCACGGTCTCCACCTGGCCAAAAACCAAGGTTGATAACCTGATTATCAAGGTCATTATCGATGTAAATATTGTCCTGAATATAATTATAGATCTGACTAGCAGAATGATAAAACACATGTTCAAGATACCAGATTAAGCTAACAGCCTCATCAAAAGGCGATGGTTTTTCCTTTTTAAAGAAAGGTGTCTTTCCTAATTGAGCAAGTAGCTTTTTGATTAAGTTTAAATCGTTCTTTCGAATAGCCTCAGCGAGATCTGTAATGATGACAAGTACAGAGCTTGGGTAGAATTGTGTCGGGTGTGCAGTGAGTACTGGACGGATTTTAAATTCCTCCAAACAGGCTTTTAATTCCGCAACTTTGTTTTTAGCCTCAGCCTCTTCTCTCATGTTTCGGAGTGTACCGATCCCGTCCATGTTGTTCACTACTGGAAAGGTAGCGTCTTCTATGGCATCAAACAACACGACCTGTCTTTCGATATACTGGATAAATCTAAAAAGAAGATCGACTCTATCCTTTTCAGATGGTTTGTCATAATATTTTTTAAAAAAACGCTCCACAATTTGACTCGGGTTGTGATTTTCTTCATATCCATTTTCACATAATTCTGAAAATAATGGAAGTAGAACCCCTGTATTACTAATCTCGTCAAATGGTAGTGTGATAAATATGCTGTTGTATATTTGATATCGCGACAGCACATTTTCATTAAAGCGATCAATTTTCGGTTTTCTTAGCATAAATTTATTTCTGTTTGACGTAAAAATACGAAAAACCCTCTCAATTCTTTCAATTGAGAGGGTATAAAAACCGATTTAAACATAAATCCTATAAATCGTTAAATATGGTGTGCATCAATCTTCGCTTGTCATTAATGCTCTCCTCGAGAGAGATCATTGTCTCTGTCCGAGATACTCCATCGATGTCATCAATTTTGAAAATTATATCCTTGGCATGCTTGGTGTCTTTTGCTCTTATTTTACAGAAAATATTAAATTTTCCAGTAGTGATATGAGCTACAGTAATGTAAGGAATTTGATTCAAGCGCTCGAGGACAAATTTTGTTTGATGCGTTTTTTCTAAAAAAATACCAACGTATGCAATAAAGGAATACCCTAGTTTTACATAGTCTAGTGTTAATGATGATCCTTTTATAATACCCGCATCCTCCATCTTTTTCACTCTAACATGTACGGTACCAGCAGAAATTAGTAATCTTTTCGCAATATCCGTAAAAGGAGTTCGAGTATTTTCAATCAACATATCCAGAATCTGGTGATCAACTTCGTCTAATTTAAATTTTGCCATAGTTTTTTTATTATCTTTAAAGGATATGCAAAAAAAATAAAAAAAACTGAATTTACCACCATCAAAGAACAAGTAATTAAATAATTAATTAAAATTATTATTAAATATTTCTTAATAATTTAGTTAAAAAGGCTTCATTAATTTCATATTTCTCAACACTAGGGCTATCTAGAGTATTCATATCGAATTCCTTATGAGCATAAAATTTCAAATCCTTTTCAATGCGCTCTACATTTGGGATAAACTTAAGTTCCCCTTCCTTGAGCGACTCCTTAAATAATATAGCAATGTCTAGGTGTTGAACGGTGCCATCCTCTTTTATAGGAAAGTTGCGAAGAATCACATCATAAAAAAGTTTCTCATTCTCTGGAATGTCAAAATACATTTTATATTGATTTCCTGTAATAGTATGATCTGCAATATAAATGATGGCACATAACATTGAGCAAGCGATATATTTTCGAGTTTGCTCTCTCTGATAATCTAATGGAAAATGCCCGGACTCAAATAAGATGGTGGGAACTTGTTGTGATTGGAAAGTATCGCCGACACAATTAATATTGTATCCATCATCATAACGACCAACTTGACCTGGAATATGCCTTTGGAGGAATTGATTCATATGACCAATGATTTCCATGCTTCGTTTGCGCTCGGTAGTGATGGAGCGTTCCTTGTCCTCTGCTGGGGTTAAAAAAGAAACCGTCGCTGGTAAAGCAGCTTTTCCAGCACTAAATATCGTTCTTTGATCATGAAGATTAAAACAAAAATTAGGCTTAAAGGAGTTGAAGGCCTCTCTTAAGATAATGCTCTCAGGTTGAGTTTGTTCTTGTGCATCGCGGTTCAGGTCAATGGAATTGCTATTAACCCTAGTGTATGCGAGCGCACCATCTGGGTTTACCATTGGTAGAATACATAGTGTACAATTCGAGGTGATAAATTCTCTAATATCCTTCTTGGCTGCGATGTAATTTAAAAGATCAAATACAGCCTTGGTAGTGGTAGATTCATTTCCATGCATTTGTGACCACATTAGAATCTTTTTCGAACCATTTCCTAGGGTTAGGCTATAGATAGGATTCCCTTCAACAGATTCTCCTAGAATCTTCACTTGGAAATTTTTTTTATAGCGATTAACTAAAGGTTCGATGTGTTTTAAATGGATATATCGACCACTTAGTGAAGGGTCTTTATACTGCTCATAGGAACCGAAAAAAGTGTCTAGATAATTCATGGCTATTTTTGAATTTACAAATGTAAAAGGAAATTCATTTACAAATGTAAAATAATAAAAGTTACAAATGTGAAAGCTATAACCCTCTGCGTCTTGCCAACTGTAAACATTAAAGTTTACAAGAGTGTATGCGTAATAGATGAATTCTATAGGTAAATAGTAAATAGTTTAGAATCAAAACAATACAAATGTAAAGTAAAGCTTTACTTTATGATAAAATAAGCTTATTGCATCTGTTTTGATTTGTCGTTATTACTGTATACATTTGTGAAACATTAACTTTCACAACACAAGTTTACAATGGTAAACAAAGATGAATTTATTAAACGGCTTGAAAAAGTTTTAGAATATTATGGCTTATCCGCCTCTGCATTTGCCGATTCCATCGGCGTACAACGCTCATCGATCTCTCATTTACTCTCAGGTCGTAACAACCCTAGTTTAGATTTCGTTCTAAAAATATTGCAGCAGTATCCAGATGTTGAACTCTACTGGCTTTTAAATGGTAAGGGAGATTTTCCTCCTAAAGACGTTAAACCTTCCTCTCAAATGGTTATGGAACTTGGCCAACAGGAGCAGTCATCCTACTTAAAGAATACGTCCACCGAGGTGGCAAATACTACGGTATCTGGGCAAAAAAAGCCCATTTCCCGCATTGTAATCTTTTATAAAGATGGTACCTTTGAGGAATTTAAAAACAATAGGGAATGATACATCTAAGAAAAATTTTGTTGCTTGTTTTGTTTAGTTTATTTATGGCGTCTTGCTACAATGTAGAACGCAATTGTAAGGATTTTAAAACGGGGACTTTTGAGTACACTTACACCTTGGATGGCGAGGAAAAAACGAGTACATTCTTTAGAAACGACACACTTGAAGTCGACTATTACGAGAATAAAGTCGATTCTAGTAGCATCCGTTGGATTAATGATTGTGAGTTTATTGTGGAGAAGATCAATCCTTCGTCTTTAAATGATGCCAAGGCGGTACATATGAAAATTTTATATACCAAAGGAGATACCTATACTTATGAATTCTCACTTGTTGGTGATTCTGCCAATAAATACAAAGGAACCGTAACAAAAATTGAGTAATTTTATGGGCCATGAGTTTTTTCTTTTATAATTAGCTCCTAAGTTTTCGAAAAAATGGATACTATAAATGCTATATTTGAAATGCACATCCAAGATTTTATGTATAAAATTTTGGCAGCATGCTTGGCGGGCTTATTAATTGGTTTGGAGCGACAATACAAAGGAAAAAGCGCAGGTTTAAAGACCAATACCATCGTAGCCATTGGTGCTTCCGTCTTTATCATGCTTTCCTTAGAGTTTGAAAATAGAGTTGGCGTTGATATTAGTCGGGTATTGGGTCAAATAGTCGTTGGTGTCGGCTTTTTAGGCGCTGGTGTTATCGTGCAACGTAAAGATAAAATTAAAGGACTTACTACTGCTGCTACCATTTGGTGCAGTGCTGCCGCTGGCTGTTTAGCCGCTTATGAGCTATATGGTGAACTTGCCTTCACCACCGTTGTTATTGTGGCTATTAATCTAATATTTGGATGGGTAGATGTTCGATTTTTTAATAAATAGATAGGTAGGCTTGTTGCAAAAGCACATCTAACAGGCCTACGGTTGATTTTATCAAAAGATGATTTTAGTCAAATAATGTAGGATCCGATTTCATATCAGAAGGGTGTGAGATCTCCTGCTCGTCATTAACTTCCATGTCCTCCGGTTTTACTTCTTCGGGTTCCTCATAAGGATAAGGTTCTAGTAGATTAACTTGTTTTACCTTCCCCTTAGTTAACTGATTACCTATCGCATTGATTCCTTTCACGGCAATGAATTCTTCTAAGGCCAATTCTTGGCTTGGTTTGCGATCCTTTCCTCTTTCTTTTACAAATTCAATTTCAACTCTGGGTAACCAATGCGTAGTTACCAACTCGAGGAAGGAGTCTTGATGGTCTGAGATAAATGACTCTTCTTTATCTGGCTGTTCTATGATAAATCTTTTGACATAATAGAGTTTCTTCTCCCCATTGTAATAAATGGCAGAAATAGGTTTTTTGGGATTCCACTTCTCAAGAACAATCATATTGTCTTCAAAATGAGTAGTTAACTCTGGGGTGATTGTTCGAACGATCCCATCTTGGGTAATCACAAGGAGTTTGTCTTCTCCTTTAAATGCGCCTAGTAGGGTTCCTCTCTCATCAACATTTAATCTACGAACCGTGTCGTCGAACCAAATCTTGCGCGGTTTAAGGGTAGAGACTCCTTTTTCTTTAAGCTCAATTCTTTTAACAGCGTATTTGGTTACAATATTTCCTTTTGAGTTTCTGCCTTTGATAAGAATATCAGCGAAATCAATATCCCACTTGAGTTTCTTAACGCTTCCTACCTGTCTTAAGAATATGGTTACGATTTCCGCTTCACCATTTGGATTGGCAGAAAAATAGTGAACAACAGAGCCAGGTTTACCGTTGGTAAGGTCATATTCCTTATCCCGAGTCACGCTAGAGACATAGAATCGTTTAATATAGGTGGATCCTCCTGTACCATCTTTATATATGAGATTGTAAATAGTCCTCTTGTCTTTCTTTTTAAATACAGCTACATGGATGATGTCTTTACCGATAAAGGTTTTGGTATCTACCTTAGTGACCATCATTTTACCAGTGGCAGTAAAGACAATAATATCATCTATATCGCTACAGTCACATACATAGGTGTCCTTCTTAAGGGAAGTTCCGATAAATCCTTCTTTGCGATTGACATATAATTTGGTATTTCTAATGACTACCTTAGCGGCTTCAATATCGTCAAAGATCCTTATTTCCGTTTTTCGTTCTCTACCCTCTCCATACTTTTTCTTAAGTGTGTTGAAGTAGTCTATTGCATAATCAATAAGGTGTTCTAGATGATGTTTTACTTGAGCTATCTCATCTTCTAAAGCTTCAATTTTCTCCTGCGCCTTATCAATATCAAATTTAGATATCCTCTTAATCCTGATTTCAGTTAGTCGGGTAATATCTTCTTCAGTGACAGCTCTTTTTAAGTGTTTGATATATGGTTTTAATCCCTGGTCAATGGCATTAATAACTCCTTCCCAGGTTTCTTCCTCTTCGATATCACGATAAATTCTATTCTCAATAAATATCCGCTCAAGGGATGCAAAATGCCACTGTTCCTCTAGTTCATTAAGCTGAATTTCCAATTCTTGTTTGAGAAGATCTACCGTATTATCGGTGGAGCGTTTGAGCATTTCATTAACCCCTATAAATAGTGGTTTGTTATCCTCGATAATACAAGCCAGTGGTGAGATGGATGATTCACAAGAGGTAAATGCATAGAGGGCATCTATGGTCTTATCTGGAGATAGTCCTGAGGGTAGATGCACTAATATTTCCACATTTGCAGCGGTGTTGTCCTCAATCTTTTTAATTTTTATTTTCCCTTTTTCATTGGCCTTTAAAATGGAATCAATCAAACTAGATGTATTGGTTCCAAATGGAATTTCGCTAATAATTAAAGTGTTCTTATCGTATTGAGAAATTTTAGCTCGAACCCGAATTCTTCCTCCTCTTTTGCCATCATTATAATTGCTAACATCCATAATTCCCGCTGTAGGAAAATCGGGATAAATGGTAAAACTTTTCCCTCTTAGGTGTTTTATAGAGGCCTCAATGAGTTCAATGAAATTATGTGGCAATATTTTTGTGGAAAGTCCAACAGCAATACCCTCAGCACCTTGAGCAAGTAATAATGGGAATTTTACGGGTAAATTGATGGGCTCTTTCTTTCGTCCATCATAGCTGAGTTGCCAATCCGTTATTTTTGGACTAAAAACAACATCCAAAGCAAATTTAGATAAACGTGCCTCGATGTAACGAGGTGCCGCTGCACTATCCCCTGTGAGAATGTTCCCCCAGTTACCTTGGGTGTCAATCAATAAATCCTTCTGACCAATTTGCACCATCGCGTCCCCAATACTTGCATCTCCATGTGGGTGATACTGCATGGTGTGTCCCACGATATTAGCTACTTTATTGTAACGCCCATCGTCTAATTCCTTTAAAGAATGCATGATTCGACGTTGTACTGGTTTAAAACCATCCTCGATAGCAGGTACAGCTCTTTCTAAAATCACATATGAAGCATAATCCAAAAACCAATCTTTATACATGCCTCCAACCCTGGTGATGGTTTCTTGTTGGCTGTTATCTTCTGGATTCATATCTGTAATTTCTTCCATAAATGGCGATGTCAGGTTAGCAAATTAATATAAATGTGATTTAACTACAGTTCGGATAGAAAAATTTATAGTTAAACCATTGATTTTAAATTATTTTTCTTCTACAACATCAAGTTCAACTCTAAGGTTGTTAATGATGAATTTTTGACGATCTGGTGTGTTTTTTCCCATGTAAAACTCCAATAGACTTTCGATGGAAATAGCCTTATCAAGCATCACGGGATCTAACCGGATATCCTCTCCAATGAAATTGGAGAATTCATCAGGAGAAATCTCACCCAATCCTTTGAATCGCGTTATTTCGGGTTTTCCGTTTAATTTCCTTATTGCGTCTATTTTTTCTTCTTCACTATAACAATAGAAGGTTTGCTTTTTATTACGAACTCTAAAGAGTGGAGTTTGTAAAATATACAAGTGACCTTCTTTGATGAGCTCTGGAAAAAACTGCAGAAAAAATGTAATTAGTAATAAGCGTATGTGCATACCATCAACATCGGCATCAGTTGCGATGACAATATTATTATAGCGCAAATCGCTTAATGATTCTTCAATATTTAAAGCGGACTGCAATAAGTTGAATTCTTCATTTTCATACACAATCTTTTTTGTCATCCCATAGGAGTTTAGAGGTTTTCCTCTTAAACTAAATACAGCTTGAGTATTGACATCTCTAGATTTGGTAATGGAACCCGATGCAGAATCTCCCTCGGTTATAAATAAAGTGGTTTCTAATCTTCGATCATTTTTCATGTCTCCAAGATGCACTCTACAATCCCGTAGTTTTTTATTATGAAGGCTCGCTTTTTTAGCCCTTTCTTTTGCAAGTTTACGAATTCCTGATAGCTCCTTACGCTCGCGCTCTGCCTGTAAAATTTTACGTTGCATAAGTTCGGCAACCTCAGGATTTTTGTGTAAGAAGTTATCGAGTTGGGTGCCTAAGAAGTCATTGATATAAGTTCTTACCGTAGGTAATTCGCCTCCCATATCGGTTGATCCAAGTTTTGTTTTGGTCTGACTCTCAAAAACGGGTTCCATGACTTTGATTGAAATGGCCCCAATAATTGATTTCCTTACATCGGAGGCCTCATAGTTTTTACCATAGAAATCCCTTACGGTTTTTACAATTGCTTCTCTAAAGGCAGCCAAATGCGTTCCACCTTGAGTGGTGTTCTGACCATTGACAAAGGAATGATACTCCTCACTATATTGAGTTTTGCTATGTGTTATGGCAATTTCAATATCCTCTCCTTTTAGGTGAATAATCGGATATAGCATGTCTTCCTTATTCGTGCTATCTTCCAGTAAATCCTTTAATCCATTCTCTGAATAGAATTTCTCTCCATTGAATATAATTGCCAAACCCGGATTGAGATATACGTAATTACGTATCATCTTCTCAATGTACTCGTTTCGGAATTTGAAGTTTTTAAAAATTCCCTCATCAGGAATAAAGGTAACCTTGGTCCCTCTTCTTCTACTACTCTGCTCTATTGTTTCTTCCTGAACTAAATTCCCTTGTTCGAATTCAGCAGATTTGGACTGGTTATCACGGTTTGATTCAACTCTAAAGTAGGAAGATAATGCGTTAACGGCCTTTGTACCTACCCCGTTTAATCCAACCGATTTTTTAAATGCTCTAGTGTCGTATTTTCCGCCAGTATTCATTTTGGAGACCACGTCCACTACTTTTCCTAAGGGTATTCCACGTCCGTAATCCCTTACAATGACTTTGCTCCCCTGTACAGATACTTCAATGGTCTTTCCAGCTCCCATTACAAACTCATCAATACAGTTGTCGAGCACCTCTTTTATTAGGATATAAATACCATCATCGGCAGAGGAACCATCACCTAATTTCCCGATATACATACCAGGACGCATACGGATGTGTTCCTTCCAATCTAAGGACCTAATATTATCTTCTGTATACTTAGTAGTTTCTAACATATTTATTTAGAGATGGGATTTGACGCTAATATAAGGCTTCAACCGCTAAAATGAAACCCCTTTAAACTAAAGTAATTAACATACTAAAATCCCAAATTGTTAAGAACCTGATTTTTTGTAGATTAATATATCCCAAGGGGTGAAAATTCAATAAGTCCCTCCTTCTTAGCTATAGATTTAAAAAATGGTATCCTAAACCTTTGGTCAAGATACCATTTAATTATTATTGGTGAATGGTGGATTTACCTACACATTAAATCTAAAATGCATAATATCACCATCTTTAACAATGTATTCTTTACCTTCTACCCTCATTTTTCCCGCTTCCTTTACTTTGGCTTCGCTACCATAGTGAACATAATCATCGTATCCAATAACTTCTGCTCGTATAAATCCTTTTTCGAAATCAGAGTGGATCACACCTGCTGCTTGAGGCGCTGTAGCACCTACATCAATGGTCCATGCACGAACTTCTTTAACTCCAGCGGTAAAATAGGTCTGAAGGTTGAGAAGTTTATACGCTGCACGAATTAAAATAGAAACTCCTGGCTCTTTAAGGCCAATATCTTCCAAAAACAATTGACGTTCCTCATAATCCTCTAATTCTGCAATATCAGCCTCCGTTGCTACGGCTAGTACTATGACCTCTGCATTTTCGTCTTTGGTAAATTCAATGACCTTATCAACATAAGCATTCCCAGCCTTGGCAGAAGCTTCATCTACATTACAAACATATAAAATTGGTTTGGCAGTCAACAATTGATATCCTTTCATGAATTCAGCCTCCTCTTCATCTACCGCTACCGCTCTGGCGGAAATTCCACTCTCCAAAGAAGTTTTAAAACGCTGCAATAAACTTTGTTCCTTTTGAGCGTCTTTGTCCCCTGTTTTAGCTGCACGATTGACCTTTTCTAGACGTTTGTCCACGGTCTCAAGATCCTTCAACTGCAACTCAATATCGATGGTTTCTTTATCCCTAATTGGGTCAACACTACCGTCCACGTGAACAATATTGTCATTGTCGAAACATCTCAAAACATGGATAATCGCATTACACTCTCTAATATTACCTAAAAACTGATTTCCTAGACCTTCCCCTTTACTTGCCCCTTTGACCAGCCCAGCAATATCGACGATTTCAACAGTAGCTGGTAGCACCCGTTCGGGATTCACAAGGGACTCTAATTTTTCTAAACGTTCATCTGGAACATTCACCACCCCTAGGTTTGGTTCAATAGTACAAAAAGGGAAATTAGCGCTCTGTGCCTTGGCATTAGACAAACAATTGAACAATGTTGACTTCCCTACATTTGGTAACCCTACAATTCCTGCTTTCATTCGATATTGATTATTTTTTTTTGAGTGCAAATATAATCAAATGATTCGATGGTATTGCATATAGCAATAGGGATTTAAAGGGATTTGGCTCTTGGGTATTTTAACAGTCCGTTAATGCACCTTATGAGACCATTAACATCAAAATGAAAATTATTTTCGTATGTATTATAGATAACCAAAAATGGGAATTTATGAAAAAATTAGTTTTATCATCCGTATTGGTTTTGAGTATGACTTTTATGTTTGCTCAAAATAAAGATGTTTTGGAAGAAACAATTACTAAAACAAAAACAACAGTAGATAACAAGGGTGCGGAGAAGGTTAGTGAAAGCATGCTTGTAAGAAAAGAACAAAAAGTTGAACTTAGCCAGGAGGATCAAAATAAAATTAACCAGAGCAGGGTTGATTCTCCAACAAAAGTGACCACACATCAAATGGTAGTTGAAGGCGATTCTAAAGTAATGCTCGACAAAAAGGCAACCTTTGTATGTAATGGGTCAGAATGTGACTTTACACCACAATCAGATGGCTTTACCATTGCCTCTAAGGAGGATGCAGGTCTAAACGCCACTACCTATGTTTCTTCCAATAAAAATTTCATTGTAGAGACTGAAAACGGTAACGGTATTGGATATTTTGATGAGAAGGGAGATTTTGTTGTTGAATATTATGACAAAAGCACCAATGAACTTATCAAAAGAGTCTACAGCGCTAAAAAGTAGATCCTGATAGGATACATATTATTAAAAATATGATCACATGAAAAATTAAAGGGAAGCTTGTGGCTTCCCTTTAAAATTATACAATTAGTAAGGAGTCTTCTAATCCTTAAGATTTGTTTTCTATTCTGGGTGCATAAAGCGTTGTTTCCCTAACAACTCTTCTTCTGTTTCCACATTGTTTTCGTCAGGAACACAGCAATCCACTGGACAAACTGCCGCACACTGAGGCTCTTCATGGAATCCCATGCACTCTGTACATTTATCAGCAACAATAAAGTAATATTCATCGCTCACTGGTTCTTGAGACTCATCGGCGTCTACTTGCTTTCCATTAGGCAAAACCACATCTCCTGTAAGTGAAGTGCCATCACTATAACGCCAGTCATCGGCGCCTTCGTAAATTGCATTATTTGGGCATTCCGGTTCACAGGCCCCGCAATTTATACACTCATCTGTAATGATAATAGCCATGTTTTTCTTTTTCTAGTATTAATATAATTTTTTGCGCAAAAATACACATAGTTGTTTCAAAAATTAAAGTGAACCACAGAAAACTTTCTTTCTAAAACCAAAATTATAATGATTATAAATATGCAATCAGTAGCTTATGTGTAAATTTGCAAGTCAAAAATAAAGACAAACTATATCTTAAACAAATATAATGGGTGAGATTCACAATAGAATAGCTGCTTTTGTTAAACTCGGCAACTTGTTTAGACAAACCGTACAAGAAAATAATGCAGTCAATAGTAATGAACAAGTTTACATAAACGCCTTAATGGATAAGTTGAATTTAGCCGAGCAGCACAATGCGTGGTTTACCCGAGAAAATCTTTTTTTAGCGTTATCCAATTGGGCAGATGCACTGACCTTACCCAATATAGAAAAATGGTTGTCCAATTATAATTTTGATAAAATACAACCAAAATTGGTCGCCGTTATAATGGCAGGGAATATTCCTTTAGTTGGGTTTCATGACTTTTTATGCGTACTGATTAGTGGACATAAAATTGCGGTTAGACAATCCTCTAATGATATGCACCTACTCCCCTTTGTTGCCAATTACTTGGAACATCTTGAGCCGTGTTTTAAAGGAAAGATAAGTTTTTATAAAGAAAAGTTACCGCCCTATGATGCTGTAATTGCCACTGGAAGCACCAATACGGCTCGTTATTTTGAATACTACTTTAAAAATAAACCAAACATTATACGAAAAAACAGAAATTCGGTAGCTATTTTAACGGGTAAAGAATCCCTTGAAGAACTTTATTTACTCGGAAAAGATATCTTTACATATTACGGTCTTGGCTGTAGGAGTGTTTCTAAATTATTTGTACCTCAAGAGTATGATTTTGAGGCTTTCTTTAAGGCCATTTATCCTTACCGGGAAATAATCAATGAAAATAAATATGCCAATAATTACGATTATAATAAGGCAGTTTATTTGATGAGCTTATATGAAATGTTGGAGAATGGATTTTTAATGCTCAAAGAAGACACAGGGTATGGATCTCCGATTGCTACATTGTTTTATGAGCGTTATACGGATCAGGATTCATTGAAACAGAAATTAATCGCCGACGGCGATCAATTACAATGTGTTGTTTCAAAAGGATGGTTTGACAACGAAATTCCTTTTGGAAAAACCCAAGAACCTGAACTGTGGGATTATGCAGATCATGTGGATACCTTAAACTTTTTATTGGCGTTATAACTAAAAAATCACTTTAGTTCATCAGAATTTGCCACATTATAACAACTCCACAATATCTGTTAGCATTCTAACAAAATTATTATGCTTTTGATAACAGTTTTTAAGGGAGAAATTAGCAACTTTGTATCCTTAAAAATCACAACTAACTATTTTTATGAAAAAGCATAATTTTAGCGCAGGACCATGCATTCTGCCTCAAGAGGTATTTCAAAAAGCTTCTGAGGCCATTTTAAACTTTAATAATTTAGACCTTTCCTTAATAGAGATTTCTCACCGTAGCAAAGACTTTATTGCCGTAATGGAGCAAGCCCAGCAATTGGCCTTGGAACACCTAGGACTAGAAGGAAAAGGATATAAGATTTTGTTCCTCCAAGGTGGTGCAAGCATGCAATTTATCAATGTTCCTTTCAACCTAATGAAAAATAAGGCTGGATATCTAAATACAGGAACATGGGCATCAAAGGCCATCAAGGAAGCAAAATTGTTAGGAGAGGTTGTAGAATTAGCCTCTTCCAAGGACGGTAATTTTAATTACATCCCTAAAGGGTATGATGTTCCTTCAGATTTGGATTACATCCACTTTACTACTAACAATACCATTTTTGGAACTCAAGTAAAGGAGTTTCCAGAAGCAAATTGTCCTTTAGTTTGTGATATGAGCTCCGATATATTCTCACGTCAAATGGATTTTTCAAAATTTGATATCATTTATGCGGGAGCTCAAAAGAATATGGGGCCAGCGGGGACTACCCTAGTTGCTGTAAAGGAATCTGTACTAGGCAAAACAGACCGTGCAATTCCATCTATGATGGACTATCGTGTTCATGCTGAAAAAGATAGTATGTTTAATACCCCACCAGTATTTGCGGTGTATGTTTCCATGCTAACGCTTCAATGGCTTAAAGATCTGGGAGGTGTTGCCGCGATCGAAAAGAAAAACCTAGCTAAGGCAGAACTTCTTTATAATGAGATTGATCGCAACCCACTTTTCAAAGGTTTTGCAGCTAAGGAAGATAGATCAGCTATGAATGCTACTTTTAATTTAGTAGATCAAGCACATAAGGACTCCTTTGACGCACTTGCTAAAGAAGCTGGACTTAACGGAATTAATGGTCATAGAAGTGTTGGTGGTTACAGAGCTTCCATGTATAATGCATTACCACTGGAAAGTGTGCAAGCATTGGTAGATGTTATGCAAGAACTGGAAAGAAAGGCCTAAAAGTTTAAAAGAACACAGGAATTAAAATCAAAATAAAATTAGAAATGAAAATATTAGCAAATGACGGTATATCTCAAAGCGGAGTAGATGCACTGGAAAGTAAGGGATTTGAAGTCATTACAACTAAGGTTGCCCAAGAACAATTAGAGAGTTACATCAATGAAAACCATATCGTTGGACTTTTAGTTAGAAGTGCAACCAAGGTACGTAAAGATCTTATCGATGCCTGCCCTTCCCTTAAACTTATAGGACGTGGTGGTGTTGGAATGGATAACATCGATGTTGATTATGCTAAAGAAAAAGGACTGCATGTGATTAACACCCCAGCGGCTTCTTCAGCTTCGGTTGCTGAATTGGTTTTCGCTCACCTCTATGGTGGTGTTCGTTTTCTTTATGATGCAAATCGCAATATGCCTTTAGAGGGTGAGACTAATTTTGCTAAACTTAAAAAAGCCTATGCAGGTGGTGTTGAGTTAAGAGGTAAAACATTAGGTATTATCGGAATTGGCCGAATCGGACAAGAGACTGCTAAGATTGGTCTTGCAGTTGGAATGAAGGTGATCGCTTATGACCCATTTATTGAGAAGGTTGCTATTAAGCTTTCTTTCTTTGATGGTCAAAGTGTGGATTTTCAGATTGAAACAATTTCTAAAGAAGAAGTTCTAAAGCAAGCTGACTTTATTTCACTTCACGTTCCGGCTCAAAAGGAATATGTGTTGGGTAAAAAGGAGTTTGAACTAATGAAAGATGGTGTTGCAGTTGTGAATGCAGCTCGTGGAGGTGTAATTGATGAGGCTGCATTAATAGAGGCACTTGATAGCGGAAAATTATCCTTTGCTGGTATTGATGTATTCGAAAATGAACCTACGCCGGCTATTAAGGTGTTGATGCATTCCAAAGTTTCGTTGACTCCACATATTGGAGCAGCTACAGCAGAGGCACAGGATAGAATTGGAGTTGAGCTGGCTGATCAAATTGAAGCCTTATTAAAATAAAATAAAAATTCACTTTTTTTAAAGTCTCTCCTAACAGAGGGACTTTTTTTGTACCTTGTTGGGTACTAATTTAAATTAATAAAGACATGGCAGGATTAGCATCATTATTGAACAGTGATTTAGGTCGTCAAATTATCGGCGGGATAAGCAATCAAACAGGGGCATCTGAAAGTAGTACGGCAAACGTATTAGGAATGGCACTACCACTTTTAACAGGTGCAATGAAAAAAAATGCTTCTTCTCCACAGGGAGCACAAGGTCTTTTAAACGCAATTAATAGCAAACACGATGGGAGCATACTAGATAACCTTGGTGGATTTTTTGGAGGTGGTGTTGATCAAGATGCTTTAAGTGATGGCGCTGGGATCCTTGGTCACCTTCTTGGTGGAAAACAAAGCAGTGTGGAGAATACACTCAGTAGCAAATCAGGGTTAGATGCGGGAACGGTGAGTCAAATTTTAAAAATTGCAGCACCACTCATATTGGGTTACTTAGGAAAGGAAACTAGACAAAATAGTGTGAATGACCAAGGTGGACTCAACAGCCTTTTAGGAAGTATGTTAGGTGGTCAACCTAAGGAAAACCAAAGTCTGATTGCATCTTTAATTGATTCGGATGGCGATGGAAGTGTTTTGGACGATGTCGCAGGAATGGTCATTGGTGCTAATAAGAAAAAAGGTGGTATCGGTGGACTCCTAGGAGGGCTGTTTAAATAAAAAGCAGTCTCAAATAATACTTGTTATAGCATAAAGTTGGATTATTAATCCGACTTTTTGTATTTTAAGGGAGCCAAATGTCAAGCATTCAAGTATGAAATGTGAAATGATGAGATCTTTTTTGACCATATATATAGTGTTATTATTTATTTGGTCCTGCTCCTCGATAAAATCGAACTCTGGGAAAGGAACTGATTTCACGGCGGATGAGCTAAATATTTCCGCTATGGAAGAAAGGGCATTTTCCGGTCGCAGTGCGGAGAGTGACACTGTGGTTATAGGTGATCACGAAACAGCATATGAGATTATCATAATAGACCCTGGATATTATAGTTGGTTACACAGTATTGCGATGCCAGAGGGGTACTACAGCCAACAATTTATGGAGTCTCGTAATCGCGTCTATGTAAACAATTGGAATCAGCGCGTTGCAAATCCACTGGTGTATGATCCTTCTCTTTATGAAATGCGTATAAATTATGATCCATCTATCGATTACGGCTACCAGGTAAATTACAAGTTATACAACTACTTTTTATATTTTCAAAGAAAGTACCGACAGCGATTAGGACCTTTCTTTCCTAGGATACGGTGATCTGATAAAGGATTACTTAAGGAAATTGCGCAGGCTGGAATACTTCTACTCTCCATTGTGTTAGTTATTAAAAAATTAACGGAATCTTTTAGATTCATAGATGCCATATACTGAAAAAATAATATCTTGTGCCTTCAAATTAAAATGAACGAATTGAATTTATTAAAATGAGAACTTTAACCACATCCTTACTTTTAGTACTCGCATTTTCGATCTCTACAACATTTGCTCAGAGCAAAAAGGAATTAAGAGAACAAATTAGTGCTTTGAACAATAAACTAAAGGTATTAGAACAGACGCAGGCGGATTTAGGGCAGGCTCAACGAAAGGTAAGTAGCCTAGAGACCCAACTTGAACAACTTCAAACCACCAATGATGGTTTGATGGCCAATATGAATAAGTTCTTAGAAGCCTCCAATCAACAATCAAGTACAATCGGTAAAACTTTGGAGGCTTTGCAACAACGAGAGGCACAGATCAAAGGTATTCGCGATGTATTTAGCGCTCAGGATTCTATTGCCATTTTAGTTATTACGGATCTTAAACGCACCTTAGGAGAAAATGCTCAAATTGGTATGTCAAAGGGAGCGATTACGATACAAATGGAACAAAGTTTTTTGTACGGGGATAAAGACAAGAACTTAACGCTCCAAGAAACTGCAAAAGACTTTTTAAATAAAATTGCCATTGTAGCCAATAAATACAATCAACTTTCATTATCAGTGGTTGGTGACGCTGGATTAGAACCTGAAATTGGAGGGCCTAGGGTGATCGCTGTCACCGCCGCGTTTGAGAATGATTTTGAGGTAGCTCCAAATCGTTTAAGATCCATTATAACCACTGGGTTTAGCAGCGTAATACGCGTGCAATTACACCCAGATTACAATGATTTCTATTTGGATATGAAAGACGATTTAAAGAGCGCTAGTTAACAAACAAATAAACTTTTCTAAACAATATCGCCTAACAGCTTTATAATTGAAATCCCGATGTGTACTCTAATATAGGTTACCATCGGGATTTTTTAATATCAACTATCCCTTTCCTGCAGCCTTTTTATATGATAGTTATCGATAATCATAGAAGGGATTCCGTTTTTTAATTCTAAAAGGTTGAAACTAGGTTTTAAATTTTATAACTTCGTGTCAAACTAAACTAATTACTTGTAAACCCCTAAACCAAATTCATTTACGCTGTAATGATAGAATCTATTTTACCCTCAAATCCAAATGATCTATTCCTATTGATCATTGTGCTAACCATGGTAGGTTTTATTCTTGGAATCGCCCTTGGGCGCAATTTAAAAAATAACAAGTACAAAGCAGAACTAGACCGCTGCCAACTTGAAAAGCTACGACTCTCTAGTCATATTAATAATAACCCTATCTCATTTAAGGAAGACAATACCATTAAAGCAATTCAAACGCGTGGTAGAAGTGGTATCTCTTTAAAAGACAATGCAGCCTCTACTATAAAGAGTAAAACTGTGGTACAGGCTCCAGTGCACTTAGATTTCGATCACTTAGGTTACGGTGACCAAAATACCAAAGATGATTTAAAGAAGATTGAAGGCATTGGCCCTTTTATTGAAAAGAAATTAAACAGTATAGGAATTTATTCCCTTTCACAATTAAGTAAGCTCCGTGAAAGCGATATAAAGGCAATCACAGAGCTTATTGAATTTTTTCCCGGGAGAATCGAACGCGATCAGTGGAAACAAAAGGCGGAGAAACTTCTTTCCCAAGAGGCCAAGAAGTCTAAAGAAAACTAATTATCTACTGATTCCCTAAAATTACTGGTAAACCGTCTTCTCCACTACCGATGATAATTATTTTGGAATTAGGGGATTCAGATAATTTAATGGTAGCCTCAATCCCTTTATCTCTTAATATTTTATCTGTTAAGGAAGCGCTTAGAATCTTGTTAGCATCTGCCTTACCTTGGGCTTCAATTCTTTGACGCTCTGCCTCTTTCTGTGCTTTTTCAAGTCTAAATTTGTATTCAAGAGATTCTTGTTCCTGACCTAGTTTACGCTCAATAGCATCTTTTATGGTAGGTGGAAGTGTGATATCTCTGACTAATACTTCGTTTAATTTGACATATTGCTTGTCTAGAATCTCTTTGGTCTCCTCAAAGATCTCTTCTTGAATAACGTCCCTCTTAGAAGAATACAATTGCTCTGGAGTGTAACGACCAACGACACTTCTTGTTGCCGAACGAATGGCTGGCTGTAAGATTCTAGAAACGTAATTAATGCCTTTTTGTTGGTGTAAAAGTCCTAGATTTTCATAATCTGGTTGAAACCAAACCGAAGCATCAAGTCGTATTTCTAGACCATTTTCAGATAGTACCTGCATTTTTTCAGAAATCTCTTGTTGGCGAACCTCATAAATGAATATTTTATTCCAAGGTGCAACTAAATGAAAGCCTTCTGATAAAGGGGGCTCATCGGTCACCACACCGTCTCCTAAAGTTTCAAATAACACGCCTGCTTCACCTGAGGCAATAGTTACGGTAGATTTTGCGATAAAAATAATTAAAGCTATTCCAATAATTACAATAGGTATTCCGAATTTAGGTAATTTTTCCATAAAAATTAATGTGATTTAAATTAGATAAGCCCGTTATACTTGCGAAGAAACCACTCCCCAGACAAGAACAAAACAGCCAGGGCTAGCAGCCATTTCCAATGGATCAAAGGTACAATATTTTGTGTTATTTTTTGTATAGGTAAAAACAATTTCGAAGAGGATAAGTCGGATTTTAGCTCCTGGATTTGATCAGGAAAATAAAGTGTTCCACTGTATTTTTCTGCCAGTTGTGTAAGCTTTTTAATATCTGGGTTTACAAAATGTTTTTCAACCTCAAATGGGAGGATTTGAATGTGGCCACTCTCGGAGAGACCCACTGAAGAGACCCTTACCGTATAATCATAAATAGAAGGTTCTAAGTCAACCAAGCTAACTTCATAAAATCCACCTTTATTTAAAAATGGAATTTCAATGCTTTGGTCAGAATTCCTGTCTTTTAAGACAATGTTTAATGACTCAGTTGATTGTGGGCGATAATTCTTATCGTAATAGTACGCCCTTATGGTACTCTTTGAATGTTGGTAATAGTATGGTTGGTGGGTAAGTTCTAGACGTTTTCGAGCCTTTGTATTGGAGAGGTATTGCACTAAATTCCCAATAAAATTGTCAAAGAGGGTGTAGCTTCCGGTATCAACGAAGGATGAGGACCGCCACCGCCATATACCTTCTCCAACTAATATGGCGCGTTTATAGTTTGAATTATCAAAAACCATTAGCATCGGTTCTAGTGTTTCTACCCCAGCAACCTTTTGATGCAATAGAACCTCGGCAGGGTCAATTAGATTCAAGGTTCCCATTTGCTTGGTAAGGGGTGGCATATGATCAAAGGTCAACTCTCTTGTCCCGAACAGATTGAAAGCAGGGTTGTCAAGTGGCATTATTTCCTCTGTTTGACCCTGTGAGTGTTTAAGGAAGCCAAGTTCTTGTTGGTTTAAAAATGGCCATTGAGTATCTTCTCCTGTGATTAACCAATAATTCCGTCTATCTTGTTTTAATTGCTTAATGAGCGATTGAAATTTTTCATTTGGCTGATAGAGTATGAACATTTCAAACTCCTCCAAATTTATAGGATCTTTTATGGGGTTTAGTAGTTTGACGGTTCTATATTCATTAGACTCAATGCTCTTTTTAAGGGCCCCTAAATCTGGATGCACTACCGTGCTAATAATGGCAATAGTTGATTTTTGGTCAATGACCTCTACAGCAAATGATTTTGAATTATTCAGGGTGTTTCGTTCTCTTGGATCAGACTGTACTGTTACGCTATAGCTATTTAGTCCAGGGGTAATAGCCTGAATTTCAAAATTCAATAATTGTACTGATTCCCCCTTAATAAATTTCACAGCTTGGCTTTCTAGGAGTCGATTATTTTGATAAATCGATACACTGGATTGCAGCGGCTCATCAGCTTGATAATTCACAAACACTTCTATTGGAAATTTGTTGTTTCGATAAACGTATTTGTTAGTGTTCAAGCGCCCAATACTAAGATCCAAAGCAGTGGTGGAATCTCCCATGACCACTGGATAGACCGCTGTTAAAGAGTCTTTGTCGAGCGCATAGATAAAATCCCTACCAATGGTTTGGTTCCCATCACTGAGCAAAACGATGGCATTGGGATTGTGGTAATTGGGTTCTAGGGAGAGTTGTAAGGCCTTGTATATATTGGTCTGTTTACCATTATACCTCAGGCTATCATGAGCAATAATTTGCTTGTCAAAAATAAGGGTTTCTACATCAAACTGTTCTTGAATGGATTTATCCTGAGCAAGTTCCTCGAGCACCATTCTGGAAATAGAATCATAGCCTAAATGGGAAATAGAACTAGAATTATCTACTAATATGGTTAATCTAGGCTTATCAATAAAAGTTTCATTGCGCTTAATTTCAGGACTAATAACAAGCATAATTACACAGAAAAGACCCAAAAATCGAAAAAGCGCCATCCATAGATAAATTACAGCTTTGCCTTTAAATTTTAAGTATTGAAAAACAGTGATGCCAAAAGCTATCACTAAAGAAGTTATAATGGAAACCGAAAGGCTGATTTCAAGCATAATAAATCATCTACATTGAAAGAACAAAATGGCTAGTTTGCAAAAGCCGGAAATTAATACATTAACTACCGGCTCTTACTATAACTTTTGTGATTATTATAAAATTCTCTTAGGTAAGCATTCCACCGTCTACCTGTAATACTTGCCCAGTTACATAAGAAGACATATCGGAAGCTAAGAACACACAAGCATTGGCTATATCCTCAGGAGTTCCACCTCTTTTTAAAGGAATAGCATCCCGCCATGCTTGTACAACTTTCTCATCCAGAGCTCCAGTCATTTCGGTTTCAATAAAACCAGGAGCGACGACATTGCTGCGAATATTTCTAGAGCCTAGCTCTAAGGCTACTGATTTTGAAAAACCAATTATTCCAGCTTTTGATGCGGCATAGTTTGTTTGGCCAGCATTTCCTTTAACACCTACAACCGAACTCATGTTTATTATAGATCCGCTGCGCTGCTTTAACATGGTTCGTTGAACTGCTTTTATCATGTTAAAGATTGATTTAAGGTTTACTTCAATAACCTTGTCGAAATCTTGCTCGCTCATTCTCATAAGCAAGTTATCTTTGGTAATTCCAGCATTGTTAACCAAGATGTCGATACTTCCAAATTCTTTTAGAACTTGATCCGCTAATTCTTGAGCAGCAGAAAAATCTGCAGCATCACTTTTATACGCTTTAGCTTTAACGCCTAAG
The DNA here is from genome assembly GCF_035306585.1 of Galbibacter sp. Lineage (GTDB taxonomy): Bacteria > Bacteroidota > Bacteroidia > Flavobacteriales > Flavobacteriaceae > Galbibacter. Next base: position 1,260 of record NZ_DATGNU010000034.1, on the reverse strand, counting down.
GCAATTAATTCTTTTTCTAATGCATTTGCAGGGCCTTCAGAGGAACTATATGTAAAGGCAACGTTCGCACCTTGTTTCGCAAATTCCTTAGCAATGCCTCTACCGATACCTCTACTGGCTCCAGTTACAATGGCTGTTTTACCGTCTAATAATTTCATGTCTTGTATTACATTTCAATAACGATTTGTAAATTTCATTAATGATCTTTACATCGTTTGTTTTTAATTATCCAAATATAGCAATTCGAATTTTCATGTTACAAAATTCATTTGAAATAAATTCTTTTAGTAAACATAAAAAATCCATCCTCTTTATAAAAGAAGATGGATAAGATCTTATATTGTTGGGCCGTGGCCTTATGCGCCGACTACTTCAGCAACTTTTTTTCCAATTTCAGCAGGAGAATTTACGACATGGATACCACACTCTTGCATAATGCGTTTTTTAGCCTCAGCTGTATCATCAGCACCACCTACAATGGCACCAGCGTGACCCATGGTTCTTCCTTTAGGAGCAGTTTCACCAGCGATAAATCCAACAACTGGTTTTTTGTTTCCATTTTCTTTTACCCATCTTGCAGCATCAGCCTCTAATTGTCCACCGATTTCACCAATCATAACGATGCATTCTGTCTCTGGATCGTTCATCAACAATTCTACCGCTTCCTTTGTAGTGGTTCCTATGATAGGATCCCCACCTATGCCAATAGCAGTAGTAATTCCCAGTCCTTGTTTTACAACCTGATCAGCAGCCTCGTAGGTAAGGGTACCAGATTTTGAGACGATACCAACTTTTCCTTTCTTGAATACAAAACCTGGCATAATACCAACTTTCGCTTCTCCTGGAGTGATAACCCCTGGACAGTTAGGACCGATTAAGCGACAATCTCTATTTTTAATATAGCTTGATGCTTTGATCATATCTGCCACTGGAATTCCTTCGGTGATCGTTATAATTACTTTGATTCCTGCATCGGCAGCTTCCATAATCGCATCTGCAGCAAATGCTGGTGGAACAAAAATAATAGAAACATCAGCACCAGTTTTTTCGACAGCGTCTTTTACAGTGTTAAAAACAGGCTTACCTAGATGTTCTTGCCCCCCTTTTCCTGGTGTAACTCCACCAACAACTTGGGTTCCGTATTCGATCATTTGTTCAGCGTGAAATGTTCCTTCGCTACCTGTGAATCCTTGTACTATTATTTTTGAATCTTTGTTTACTAATACACTCATTAGGGTTGAATTTAATTAAAGCTATGCA
>NZ_DATGNU010000033.1:0-17297 GCF_035306585.1 Galbibacter sp. | reverse complement strand
CAAGATGAGTAAAGAAAAAGTCCAAATCTTTGACACCACATTAAGAGACGGAGAACAGGTCCCTGGATGTAAGTTGAACACAGAACAAAAGCTTATCATTGCCAAGCGTCTTGATGAGTTGGGAGTCGATGTGATAGAAGCTGGGTTTCCCATTTCTAGTCCTGGCGATTTCAAATCAGTGGTTGAGATTTCAAAAGTAGTAAAAAACGCCACTGTTTGTGGCTTAACGCGATCGGTTCGAAAAGATATTGAAGTAGCTGCAGAGGCCATTAAGGGCGCTGTTAGACCGCGTATTCATACTGGTATCGGAACCTCTGAATCACACATAAAATACAAATTCAAATCCACTCCTGAAGATATTATAGAGCGCGCAGTTGCAGCAGTAAAGTATGCAAAAAGCTTTGTAGAAGATGTGGAGTTTTATGCTGAGGATGCAGGGCGTACAGACAATGAATTCTTAGCACGTGTATGTGAGGCCGTTATAAAAGCAGGAGCAACCGTTCTAAATATTCCTGACACAACAGGATACTGTCTTCCAGAGGAGTATGGAGCAAAGATAAAATACCTAAAAGAAAATGTCACTGGTATTGACAAGGCTATTTTATCATGCCATTGTCATAATGATCTTGGACTTGCAACAGCCAACTCTATCGCAGGTGTTGTCAATGGTGCTCGTCAAATCGAATGTACCATAAATGGTATTGGTGAAAGAGCTGGAAACACCTCTTTAGAAGAAGTGGTGATGATCATGAGGCAACATCCAAACCTAGGCCTAGATACAGGAATTAACTCAAAACTATTGTACGACACCAGTAGAATGGTCTCTGAACATATGGGAATGATGGTTCAGCCCAACAAAGCAATTGTAGGAGCGAATGCCTTTGCACACAGTTCTGGAATCCATCAAGATGGCGTTATTAAAAATAGAGAGACTTATGAGATCATAGATCCTGCAGAAGTAGGAGTAAATGAATCTTCCATCGTATTAACGGCAAGGAGTGGTAGAGCCGCTTTAGCTTACCGCGCTAAAAAGGTTGGTTATGAATTAACCAAGTTGCAATTAGACAAAGTATATGATGAATTTTTAACCTTTGCTGATACCAAAAAAGAAGTACTGGATCAAGATATACATCAGATCATTCAAATTAGTAAAATTGATATAAAAGCAATAGCGTAAGGGAAGGTAATGGGAAAAACATTATTTGATAAAGTTTGGGACCAACATGTGGTTCATCAGGTGGACAACGGCCCACAAATATTATATATTGACAAACATTTAATACACGAGGTAACTAGCCCTCAGGCATTTGATGAGCTCGAACAGCGCAACATTCCTCTTTTTAGAAAAGATCAAATAGTTGCCACTGCGGATCACAATGTGCCAACTAAGGATCAGCATCTACCAATCCAAGATCTTTTGTCTAAAAAACAGGTAGAAATGCTATCTAAAAATTGTGACAAACACAATGTTACATTATATGGACTTGGACATCCTTACCAGGGGATTGTTCACGTAATCGCACCTGAACTTGGCATCACACAACCTGGGATGACTATGGTTTGCGGTGATAGCCACACCTCTACTCACGGGGCCTTTGGAACCATTGCCTTTGGTATTGGAACCAGTCAAGTTGCTCAGGTTTTTGCCAGTCAATGCCTTTTGATATCAAAACCAAAATCCATGCGCATAAGCGTAAATGGTAAGCTAAAAAAAGGGGTGCTTCCCAAAGATGTCATCCTTTACATCATAGCGCAGTTAGGTACCAATTCTGGAACAGGTTATTTTGTAGAGTATGCCGGTGATGTTTTTGAAAATATGACAATGGAAGGCCGTATGACCGTTTGTAATATGAGTATTGAAATGGGTGCTCGTGGAGGAATGATCGCCCCTGATCAAACCACCTATCAATACGTGAAAGGACGTGAGTTTGCACCTAAAGGAGAGGACTTTGATAAAATGGTGGCTTATTGGAAAACACTTCCAACGGATGCCGATGCAAGCTTTGATAAAGAATACAGTTTTGATGCCAGTGAAATAGAACCAATGGTTACCTATGGTACCAACCCAGGAATGGGAATGAAAATTACAGATGCTATTCCAGAGAAAAATGATGTTTCTTTTGAAAAATCATTAGAATATATGGGGCTTAAAAAGGGCGAAAAACTTCTAGGGAAACCTATTAATTACGTCTTTATCGGTAGCTGTACAAACTCTAGAATTGAAGATTTTCGTATTGCAGCAAATTATATTAAAGGAAAACAAAAAGCACCAAATGTGAACGCTCTTATTGTTCCTGGTTCCCAGCAAGTAGCCAAACAAATTAAAGAAGAAGGTATTCAAGATGCCTTTGAGGCAGCAGGGTTTGAAATCAGACAAAGTGGTTGCTCGGCATGTTTGGGTATGAATGAGGATAAGATACCAGCTGGTGAATACTGTGTATCCACCTCCAATAGAAACTTTGAAGGTAGACAAGGTCAAGGAGCTCGAACTATTCTAGCAAGTCCATTAGTTGCCGTAGCAACTGCAATTGCTGGAAAGATCGTTGATGTAACCCAAGAGATAGAAGAATTGGAATTGGTATAATTGGAAAAATAGTACTGGATTACAGGTAGAAAAATGGAGAAATTTAAAACACTTACCACAACGGCAGTACCATTGCCGATAGAAAACATAGACACCGATCAAATTATACCGGCCCGTTTTTTAAAGGCCACCAGTAAACTTGGTTTTGGTGAAAACCTCTTTAGGGATTGGCGTTATAACAGCGATTCAAGTATCAACACCGATTTTGTATTAAACAATCCAACCTTTAAGGGGCAAATCCTAGTGGCAGGAGATAATTTCGGTTGTGGGAGTAGCCGAGAACATGCTGCTTGGGCGCTTGCAGATTATGGGTTTAAGGTCATCGTATCGAGCTACTTTGCCGATATCTTTAAAGGAAATGCACTGAACAATGGTTTGGTGCCCATCCAAGTGAGCCCAGCGGTTTTAAAAAACATATTAGAGCGCATACAAAACGATCCGAGCGCTGAACTAATAGTCAATCTAGAAGAACAATATATTGCCCTTAAAGGAACAGATATCAAACAATCATTTGAGATCGATGCCTACAAAAAAATGTGTCTAATCAACGGGTATGATGACATCGACTTTTTGGTGAGCAACAAGGATAAAATTGAAGCCTACGAAGCTTCAAGAACTATATAATACAAGATTTATGGATTTAAATATTGCAGTACTTGCTGGTGATGGTATTGGGCCTGAGGTTACGCAACAAGCCATTAAAACATTAGAGGCTATAGGTGAGGTTTATAATCATAACTTCACATTTAAGGAAGCAGTGGTAGGCGCTGCTGCCATTGATCAAACTGGGGATCCGCTACCAGAGAAAACCCTAAAGGTATGTCTTGAAACAGATGCGGTGCTTTTTGGAGCGATTGGTGATCCTAAATACGACAATGACCCCTCTGCAAAGGTACGTCCTGAGCAAGGGCTTTTAAAACTTAGAAAGTCCTTAGGTCTTTTTACAAACATTCGTCCTATTAAGGCCTACCCTACTCTTATTGATAAATCTCCGTTAAAAGAGGAGCGTATCAAAGGAACAGACCTTACCATTTATAGAGAACTCACCGGAGGAATTTATTTTGGGGAGAAAAAATTAAATAAAGAGGGTACAGTAGCATCAGACTTATGCGAGTACTCCGATTTTGAAATTGAAAGAATCGCACACCTAGCCTTTAAAGCCGCGCGTGCAAGAAAGAAAAAATTAACACTAGTTGATAAGGCTAATGTCCTTGAAACTTCTCGTTTGTGGAGAAAGGTGGTCACAAAAATAGCGGAAAGCTACCCAGATATCACCCTGGATTTTCTATTTGTAGACAATGCTGCCATGCAGATGATTCTAAATCCAAATCAGTTCGATGTGATTTTAACAGAGAACATGTTTGGTGATATTATATCTGACGAAGGTAGTGTAATTGGAGGGTCCATAGGATTGTTAGCTTCTGCTTCAGTTGGAGAGGATCATTCTATGTTCGAACCAATACATGGCTCTTTCCCACAAGCCAAAGGAAAAGACATTGCAAACCCGATCGCATCGATACTTTCGGCTGCTATGTTATTAGAGCATTTTAAACTCTACGAAGAAGCCAAGGCAATTCACAATGCCGTTGAAAAAGCGTTAGAACTAAAGGTTGTTACCACTGATTTAGATCCTAGCAGCAAATACACCACTACAAAGGTTGGTGATTTTATTGCAGACTATATAGCTAACTCAGAAGAAGTTACTAATTACAACCAAGAAAATATCGATTACGGTCAATCGACTATTATCTAAACAACCACTAACCAGTTATTTGTAAAACCCCGATCTTAGAAATCGGGGTTTTACATTTTATATTTATTGTTTTTTAGCTAGGTTTAACTATTTGGCAGAGGAGCGCCCACGGCGATATCACATCGGTGTCCAGGTTGTCCATGAGCAGGATTTAGGGTAACCGATGCATCATTATTAAGCATGGTATTTCCTCCCAGTGGCGCACCAACAGCAATATCACATCGATGTCCAGGCTGGCCGTGTGGTGGATTTACACCAGTTGCGCTTTGAACAGGTTGTTGCACTGCAGGCACTGGGGTGTCAAAACTCTCCACAGGAGTTTGTTCTGCGGCAGCTTTGCTGTCATAGCCTTCTAAGGTTTGCGAATCTGCCCAACTTGTTCTTTCGTTTAAAAGGAAATATCCACCAATTCCAAGCACTAATATGGCTAAGATAATAAGTCCAATCTTTTTCATTTCTATAGGGTTTAAAAAGTTAAATATACAGAAATAAATAGGAAATACTATAGTAAGTATTAATTAGACTATTACTGAAAATCCAATTCTAGTAAAGTGTATAGCTCTTGGCGACCCTTAGAGGTAACAATGAGCTCCCTTGAAAACTTGACTGGTTTAAACCATTGGTTTTTACGACCTTTTTCTAATAAAGCCGCTCCGAGATGACCTGCTAAATGAGGGCGACGCTCCGACCAATCTAAACATTGTCTAGCAAGCGGTCTTCGGCTGTTTAAAAAATAAGATTTATCGATGCCTATTAAAGCCAACCATTCCCAACCTTTTGCACTGACTAAAAAATCCTTACCACTTGGCTTTAGGAACCCTCGTTTAACGATGGCTTCTGTAATAGCGACACCAACATATCCCGCTAAGTGATCATAACAGCTCCTGCAGTAGGTCACGCCAGTAGTAGCCCCGTTACTATTTTGCTTTTCATCTACGCCCGCTGGTACCAAATTAGCTAACGACTCAACAGCATAGGCCACCTGAGAGTTTGCAAAGCTATAATAACGATAACGGCCAGATCGTACCACTTTTAAAACGCCACCTTTGCGTAATTTAAGAAGGTGATTGCTCATAGATGTCGGGGAAACATCGACCCAATGGGCAAGCTCGGTCGCGGTATAAGCCCTCCCATCAAGGAGCTTCCACAACACTTTGGCTCTGACAGGCTCGCAGACTAAAGCCATTAAATGGACAAAATGCTTTTCATTCATACTTCATTATTAAATGAATCATAAATGTAAAACATAATTTAATTTTACCAAAAATAAAAAACACTATTCATGAAAGATTTAGAAATTTTACTTGAGAACAAGGTCGGACAGCTCGCTCAATTCGGCCAATTATTAGGAGAGAATAACATTAGCTTAGAAGGTGGAGGCACCTTTACAGTAGGCGATACCTGCATTGCTCATTTTTTGGTAGAAAATGCTGAAAAAGCTAAATTTACACTGCAAAGTCATGGCATTAAAGTCCTTGGAATACACCCGGTTCTAATTTTAAAACTTAGGCAAGATATCCCTGGGCAATTAGGAAGATTTTGTACAGAATTAGCCCAGGCAAAGGTGAAGATCCTACACCAATACAGCGATCACCAAAACCAGTTAATTTTAGTAGTGGATAAGCCTATAGTGGGCCAGGAAATTGCAGATCGGTGGATGGAAACATGGTGGGGAGGTCAAGAATATAGTATTTAAATTTAAACGCCTTTATAATAATGAACAAATTGCACCATTACACTACCACCTTAACCTGGACAGGAAATCAGGGAACGGGCACCAGTAATTACAAGGCTTTTCAAAGAAGTCATACCATAGAGACAACCGGCAAACCCATCATCCATGGATCTTCCGATCCGTCCTTTAGAGGGGATCCGGCTAAATACAATCCAGAGGAGCTATTGCTATCCTCGCTTTCCGCCTGTCATATGCTATGGTACCTACACCTCTGTGCTGTAAATGGGGTTCAGGTAACCCAATATACGGATCAGGCGACAGGTACGATGGAAGAAAGCAGTGAGGGGGGTGGGAAATTTACCTTAGTAAGGTTAAATCCAAAGGTTATAGTTAGTGAAAAGTCAATGATTGACAAAGCGCTTGAGCTCCACGACCAAGCAAATAAAAAATGCTTTATCGCAAATTCCGTTAATTTTTCTGTGACGCACCATCCAAGTTGTGAAGTTAAACAACAGGCGGATCATCCAAACCCATAGTGCAACAAATGCGGAACCTTAAAAAAAGATTCCGCATTTGTTTATATCCAATTAAGGTGCGTTACATCTCCCAGCCCTTACGGTATTGTCTGGTTACAAATTGATTAGCCTCCTCCAGGTTGGTAATGGTCATATTATCACCATCCCAAAGTAGTTTTTTACGACCATAATACTGAACCTTATTACCAGTCTCTTTTCGCAGCATATAACTGCGTATGGCTAAGTTGCCCATTAGAACAGTTTCGGTCATAGGACCAGCATAATCAAATGAAGAAGTCAACGCTTTGTGTTCTTTACTGTTAAATCCGGCCTTACAAGCCTCTATCCATTTACGCTGATGTCCATATTCTGGTTCTTCCATCACATCGCCCTCTGGTCCAAAATCAGTAGTACCGTCATTTAGGTATAACTTCGGCATCATGGGGGAGCTATCATTAATGTTCGTTGAAATGATCCCATTTTCACCGTGAATTAAAACACCATTTGCACTTGCGCTACCACCGATATCACTATCGGCTGGTATAATATCTGGATGTGAAGGACGAATTCCGCCATCACTCCAGGTCATAACAATGGGTGAATTGGATTTCTCTGTCGCATCAAAATTTAATGTAATAAACGAGGAAGGAGGACAACCTTCTGGATGATAATCTGGTGTCCACATTTGCGAGTATACAGAACTGACACTACATTCGGCAGCGGTAGGATACATCAAACCTAGTGATCTAAAAGGAATATCAATTAAATGACAACCTACATCGCCAAGCGCACCTGTTCCGTAATCCCACCAACCACGCCAATTAAAGGGATGGATGTTTGGTATGTAGGGAGTTTGCTTAGCTGGACCTAACCACAAATCCCAATTCAAAGCCTTTGGTTTCTGGCTAGGATCGGGCGTAGGCATCGCACCACCTTGTGGCCATACTGGTCTGTTGGTCCACACCTCTACTTTGGATATTTTGCCAAGCTTACCAGAGTCGATCCAACCTTGTACCATTTTATGTAGTGGATTGGAAGCACCCTGGTTCCCCATTTGGGTAACTACTTTTTCCTCACGAGCCAACTCAGTTAGCATTCTTGCCTCCCGGATATTGTGGGTCATCGGCTTTTGAACATACACATGTTTTCCACGTTCCATGGCATACTTAGCTGCTGGTCCGTGAACATGATCAGGCGTCGAAATTGTAACAGCGTCTAGATCTTTCTCTTTATCCAACATTTCTCTAAAGTCCGCATATAGTTTAGCCTTAGGAAATTTTTCAACGGTTTTAGCTGCAGATCCAGAAAAATCGACATCGCACAGTGCGATCACACGTTCTCTTCCACCCACAGAGGCATTTACAATATCGGAATGTCCTTTACCCCCTGCACCAATGGCGGCAATATTAAGTTGGTCACTAGGTGCCACAAAACCTACTCCCCCTAGAACATGACGAGGCACGATCATAAAGGAAGAAGCAAGGGCTGTGGTTTTAATAAATTTCCTCCTTGAACTAGAAGAATTGTATTTCTTTTGCTTCATAATTAATTACGATTAAAGTTATATTTAAAGGAACCTAAAACGTTTTAGGGAATTCTTCAAAAGAATAAAAAGTAAAATGTAAACTTATAATTATGCTTTAAAGATAGCAAAATATTACACTTCTTATAATTTTTAGTGAAAAAATTGGAAAAACCATTGAAATAAGCACAGCAAATAATTAAGCAGCTGAACGTACAAAAATGGTGTTCCTATAGCGAACACTTAAGGCCATATTTGTTGTGCTACAAACACAGGTATTAAAGATTCCTGTCCACCCCTGACCCAATAAAAAGGATCATATAAAAGGCAAACAAGAATCCATTTCTAAAAGATGTCTTTAAGAGGTTATAAACGATGGATTAGTTGGCTATGTATTGCTTTAAACAACTTACTACGTAATCCAACTCCTCCTTGGTATTATACTTGGAAAAGGAAAATCGGATGGAGGGTTTATCCAAGTCCTCTTTGGACAGGATCTCATTGAGCACATGAGAGCCCATATCGCTACCACTTTGACATGCACTTCCTTTAGAGCAGCTTATACCTTTAAGATCGAGTTGAAACAAAAGCAATGCCCCTTTCTCTGGGCTAAGTGGTAAACACACATTAACCAGTGTATAGGTACTCTTTGCGCTATCACCACTATGTCCATTAAATTTAATCCCAGGAATTTCTTGCTGTAAACGGCTTATAAAGTATGTTTTTAATTCCCTTACATAGTTTCGCTCCTCCTCTAGGTTTTCATAGGCTAATACAAAAGCTGTCTCGAGTCCCACAATATTGTGAAAGGGCTCCGTTCCTGCTCTAAATCCTCGCTCTTGCTCTCCACCATGAATCATTGGCTTTAAAGGGATATTCTTCCGTATAAAGGCAAACCCAACCCCTTTAGGCCCATGAAATTTGTGCGCCGCTGCGGTTAAGAAATCAACTGGAGTTTTAGACAAATCCCACTCCCAATGACCGATGGACTGTACCGTGTCCGAATGAAAATACACCTGATGCTCCTTGCACAATGTTGCAAAAGCATCGATGTCAATCATATTCCCAATTTCATTATTTACATGCATCAAACTCACCAATGTTTTCTCGGTGTTAGCTTGTAATAGGGATTTTAGATCCTGTAAGTCCGGGGATCCAAATTCATCCAAGTTCACATAAGAAACCTTTATTCCATAGGTAGCTTGCAAGGCCTCAACAGTGTGTAATACTGCATGATGTTCAATTTTTGATGTCACGATGTGTTGTACACCTAAATCAATGACAGCACTGGTTAAAATCATATTATCCGCCTCTGTGCCTCCAGAGGTAAAAATGATTTCAGAAGGACTTGCATTTAATTGCTTTGCAATGGTCTTTCGAGCTTTCTCTATTTGAGTTTTCGCCGCTCTACCAAAACTGTGTGTGGAAGAAGGGTTTCCGTAAAAATTCACCAATGCATCTTGCATTTTAGCGATTACTTCTGGTCTAGGCTGCGTTGTGGCAGCACTATCTAAATACACTTTTTGCATGCCAGCAAAATTACTTTTAATTAAAATTATTCACAATAAATTTCGTTATAAACTGAGTTGTGTTACATTTGCTAAAGCTTAAAATTCAGGTGATGCGGAAAATTTTATTTTTAGTTCTAACGCTGTTTATCTTTAGTTGTGATGACGGTGATTTTGTTATAGAAGAATTCAGTTTTGACAGTACTGAAATCGACAATGCCTGTGGGCAACTTACCCTGTATAAGATCTCTGAAACTGGAACTGAGGCATTGATCCTAGAGATAAATGGAAACGACGGAAGTTTTTTAAGTTCAATTGAAAACCAAATAGACACTACTCGATTCACCATCAATAATACCTCCGTAAAGGTTCTCTATCGAATCTTTGATGACAAAGTTGGCTCAGACTACTTTTGCCAAAACATTCCACCAACAACACCACAAGTTACCGAAGAGTGGTATGCTCGAAGTGGAACGATCCAAGTAGTAACTACTTTAATCGAAGATGATGAAGATGGTATTCCTTTTACCGATGAAGGTGCAGTGGTACTAGAGGATGGAACCATCGATAAGGCCAACTCGCAAAACACCGATGGTGATGCCTACCCAGATTACCTTGATTTAGATGATGACGGGGACAATGTTCCAACCTCTGAAGAGATTGATATTGTCGATGGAGTGCCAGTATTTAGAGACACCGATGGTGATGGCATTCCAAATCATTTGGATCCAGATGATGATAACGACGGGATTTTGACCATTGATGAAGATCTAAACGGGGACGGTAATCCAGCCAATGACACTACCATAATCGATGGAGTAGCTGTTCCAAATTACTTAACTTCTGTAACGGCAGTTGCTGGAACGAATGAAATCATAAAACGCAAAAACAGTTACAAACAGATCTACACCAGTGTGATTAGCTTTGTTGATGGATTCCAATTAGAAAACGGAAGTGAAGAGATAAAATACGATGTAGAAGAGTATATCTTTGGAACCTATACCATTGAAAACCCAGTGAATGAATAAGGGCAATTACTCTTTTTAGAGAAAAAAGCAAGAATCGTATTTTTTATACCCTTGTGAAAGGGGATCTTTACGGTGTTAATTTCAAAAGAATGAACACACAAAAAGAATTAGATTACAATCGAATAGCTCAAGTAATTCACTATGTAAATGCTAATTTTCAAAAGCAGCCAAGTCTTGAAGAGCTCGCTGCCCTGGTACACCTGAGTCCCTTTCACTTTCAACGACTCTTTAAACAATGGGCTGGAACCACACCGAAGAAATTCCTTCAGTACATAAGTTTAAATCACGCAAAAAGTATGCTCAGAGATCGACAGGCCACCCTTTTTGACACTTCATTTGACCTTGGTCTCTCTGGGACGGCGCGTCTTCATGACCTGTTTGTCAACATACAAGGAATGACCCCTGGAGAATTTAAAAATGGCGGGGACAAATTACATATTAGCTATTATTTTTATCAAAGCCCTTTTGGAGGGCTGTTAGTGGCTAGTACCTCCAAAGGCATCTGCCATATGGCTTTTTATGAGGATCAGACAAAAGCCCTTGTAGCATTAAAAGCAGAATTTCCCAATGCCACCTATGGGTTAAAATCAGTGAGTCTACATCAAAACGCCCTTGAATTTTTTAATCATAAGTCCGATTCCCTGGAAAAGATCTCCTTACACCTAAGGGCAACAGATTTCCAATTAAAGGTTTGGGAAGCCCTATTAAAAATTCCTTTCGGTGGGCTATCCACCTATGGTAAGATAGCCAATCAAATTAAAAACCCGAAAGCCGCTAGAGCTGTAGGTACGGCCATTGGTAGCAATCCCGTTGCTTTTTTAATTCCATGTCATCGCGTTATTCAATCCACTGGAGCGATCGGTGGTTATAAATGGGAGCCTCCTCGAAAGACCGCTATAATTGGATGGGAGCAAGCAAACGTAGCCTGGTGATTTTCACCCTGCACAGCTCCTTGCAACCAAGGTCATATTATAAGGTACGCTGCTCGATATAGACCTCGGTAGCACCTAATCCATACTCGCTGTAATTAGCATCGTAGTACTGGATACCATCATATCTTGAGAAGAGGGTGTAGAGTTCAGATTTTAAAACCCCCTCACCCACTCCATGAATAAAAACGATTCTTTGAATTCTTTTTGAAATAGCAAATTCCAATTGACTTCTCGCGGTATCAAGTTGCAGGTTAAGCATATCAAAATTTGTCATTCTTTTAGAGGAGTTTGTAAGCTTATCAATGTGCAAGTCCACTTCCATAGCAGGACTATACTTCTCCTTTTTCTTCTTGGCAAAAGAGCGTTTTTTAACGTTTGATTGTTTCTCTGACAAGGCGTGAAACACTTCCATATTACTTACCCGAAGCGCATCATCTTTTATAACAATCAATTCATCCAGAGGAAATTCCATCTCGAAGCCATCAATAGTACCAATGATAGCACTGCGGTGGTCGATAGAAAGAATATGACCTTTTATCGCCTCGTCCAACACCTCTACTTTAGCTCCTATCTCAAACTTTTTCATCGGCCAATACGGATTGAACTCCTTAATTTTTATCTGCTAGATCTTGATTGTCATCAGAATCATCCTCTTGCCCACGATCTCTTGGATTGTCTTGAACCCAAAATTTTGTACACCTATAAAGTCCGAACATTAAAAATATAAAACCTATAATTTTCAAATATCCATCATAACTCGTGCGACCATCACTTAGAAATATAATCGCGGCTCCAACGACAATACAAATAATTGCGAACAATCTCATAATGTATTTTTTTTATTTACAGTAGACAAAAATAATACTTTGAAATGGGTTAGATTCACAACTTTTTAATAAGTTTACCTAAGATATGCAGGCATCAACGTTAAATGGTACAATTATTAAGCAGCAATATTGAGAACTTCATGCTTCCGTGTTTAAATAAAACACTATTTGGAATGGAGTGCCCAGGATGTGGATTACAACGGTCTTTATTGTTAATCGGTAAAGGAGAATTTGTAGCTGCCTTTAAGATGTATCCCGCCATTTATCCCTTGCTGAGCTTTATTTTGTTCCTAGTGCTCTCTACATTTATAAACTTTAAACATGCTACTAATATAAAAATGTATTTGGCAGTACTCACTATTGCCACCATCATCATAAGTTATATCATTAAACTAATTTAACCCTTTTAACAATTAATATGGAAAGACAAAAACTTAATCCGACGATTCAATATGTACTATCAATAGTAGGCTTCCTTTGCTGCTGCTTTGCAGGTTTGGGATTTATCCCAGCTGCAATAGCCTTTTATTTGGCTAACCAAAAGCTAAAAGAAGCAGCCAATAATCCAGAGAATTACGATGGTGTTCAAGCCATGAAAACTGCAAAAACAGTTTCCTTAGTGGTTTTAATTTTAAACCTGCTTTACCTTGCATACACCATTTATATAATCACTACCGTTGGATGGGATGAGTTACAAAACCAACAACAGGATATGATCGAACAGTGGGGTCTACAATAATCTAAACCCTTTTTTAGCCAATAAAACAGTTGAATAGCCAAAGCTTTCAACTGTTTTATTTTTTTAAGCAATAGTCTTTTTTTCAGCTTGACGATCCCTAGCGGACTGATCCTCCGCAACTCCAAACTTCCAATAGGAATAAGCGTAAAGCTCATTAGAACTCCATTTCAATTCTTTGCGCAAATACCGTCTGATTTCTTTCACTGCAGAAAATTCACAAGCAACATATCCAAATTTGGATTTGGAAGCAATGGTAATGTCTTTAACTCGCTGAACAAGTCGAGATTCATCCTCCATAGCATCCCCTACAATCCAATGAAACTCCATAGCAGCTTTTGTGGATAGCTCTTGGATATCCTCCTTCGAGGCTACTTGAATAACACAGATTCCCTGAGCCGATGGCGGAAGATCCTCTAAAATCGCACCCAATACCGGAATTGCCGTTGCATCTCCAACAAGTAAAAACCAATTTGCATCACTGGGATACAGTTGTTTTGGAGCCGTTCTCATGGCCACCCCTAGTTTATCTCCTAACTTAGCATTTTTTGCCCAAGAAGAGGCAGGTCCATTCTCCCCGTGAAATACAAAATCTATATAGAGTTCGTTCTTTGCTAAATTAACTCCCTTATGGGTATAGGTTCGCACCGATGGTACCTTTTCTAAGTGAGGATATACCCATTTTTTAGAGCTAGGATCCATCACTGGAAATTGCACCTGATCAACCCCTTTAGGCGGTATAAATATTTTATTATTATCTCCAATGGTAGAATGCTGAAAATCACTCACATCTCCGCTAAGGGTAATTCTGAGATAATGAGGCGTTATAAATTGCCTTGATTTGAATTCAAATACCTTACGTATTGTTGCTTTCGGTTGATCCACTTCTGTAGTGTTATAAATTTGTACTAATCTCGTCTATCATTTTATGCAGGGAATAGATACCCCCTCCAGATAGATACCACACCTGGGGATCCAAATACACAATATTACCATTCTTATAGGCATTGGTCTGTTGGATAAGTTTGTTTTCAATCTCTTGCTTATTGGTAGCATTCTTATCCACCACAGCGCTCCTATCGATGATATAGAGATAATCTGGATTGGCATTTTGGATAAACTCATTGGATATACTTTGCCCGTGACGACTGGATTCTAAATCTTTAACAGTCTCTTTAATACCAAATACATCATGAATTACACCAAATCGAGACCCCTTTCCATAGGCGCTAAATCGTCCTTTGTTATGAAGAACAATCAAGGCACGTTTATCTGTTTGGTTTACTTTATCCCTTAAGTTGTTAATATCTTGCTTTAACCCTGTCAAAGCATCCTGGACCGTTTGAGAATCATTAAATATGGTGGCGTACATCTGGCTGATGTCATTTAAGGATTCTAGGTAATTAATATAATCAATTTCAGTGTATACAGCAGGAGCGATTTTTGAAATTTCATCATAAGAGCTCTGTAAACGACCGGATAAGAAAATCACATCAGGCTCGAGTTCGTTAAGCTTCTCAAAATTAATCTCCTTCAAGTTCCCAAGATCAACAATTGAGGTATCATCCTGAAATCTAGACAAATGTTCTGGCAAGGAAGCCTTTGGAGCTCCTACAACTTTTACTTTTAATAAATCAAGCATTTCTAAGGAAGCAAAATCTAAGGCCACTACCCGTTTAGGGTTTTGAATAACTTCCACGGTACCTAATTCGTGCGTCACTTCAACGGTCTGAACTTGCGTATCTACCTCTACGTCATTTTTGTTTTTACTTTCTTTACAACTTAGTAAAATGACTGCCAAAAGCAGTATGGATAATTTAATACTATTTTTCATTAGATTTAATTTTAATTTACACAATGCCATTTTTATATCTTCTAATAATGCTGCTTATTTGCATCACTAATAAAAGTAATTACACAACTGTTTTCCTGATTTGTGAATGATTTCAAAATCTATATCAAACACCTCTCCAAGCACTTTCGGGTTCATAATATCTTTCGTTGCTCCAGAGTGAATAATTTTCCCATTTTTCATCGCTACTATATAATCTGAGTAATGTGAGGCAAAATTTATTTCGTGAATCACAATAATGATGGTTTTTCCTTTTTCTTTGCATAGTTGCTCTAAGCGCTTCATGATCTGAACAGAGTGTTTCATGTCCAGATTGTTTAAGGGTTCATCGAGCAATATATAATCCGTATCCTGCGCCACCACTAGGGCTAGAAATGCTCTTTGTCGTTGTCCACCACTGAGTTGATCAATATATTTATGCTGGATATCAGCGAGGTCTAAAAATTCGATAGCCTCATCTATTATACCCTCATCGTCTTTGGTTAATTTTCCTTGGGAATATGGGAACCGACCAAAACCTATCAGCTCACGAACGGTTAGTTTGAGTTCCAAATGATTGGACTGCTTTAATATAGACAGCTGTTTTGCTAAGGCTCTACTCTTATAAGATTCTAAGTTTTTATCATTGATCATGATATTTCCATTGTTCTGCTTAAGTAGTCTGGAAATAATGGATAACAATGTACTTTTACCTGCGCCATTTGCACCGATAAGCGAGGTGATTTTTCCTTCGGGAATTTCAATAGAAACCTGGTCCACAACGGTGTGCTCGGAATATTTTTTAGTAATGCTATCTACACTAATCATATCTTTCTAACCTTTAAAAGAAGGAACATAAAGTATAGCCCTCCTATGAAATTAATAATGATACTTATGGTGGTATTGAAATTAAATACCTGTTCTACCAAAAACTGCCCCCCTACTATTGCCACGCCGCTTATGAGACAACAACAGGGTATCAGGATGCTGTGTTTATATGTTTTAAACAATTCATATGTTAGGTTTGTTACCAAAATACCCAGGAAGGTTAAAGGCCCCACCAAGGCGGTAGAAACGGCAACTAATACAGCGATAATGAACAGATAAAATTTGATCGATTTGTTGTAATCCAATCCTAAACTGATGGCATTTTCTCTACCTAATGAGATAAGGTCGAGATATTTTAGTTTTCTAAATCCAACAACAAAACAAAGGATCATAAACCCTAAAGCATACCAAAAGATATCAATGTTCATTCTGTTAAAGGAAGCAAACATCTTTTGCTCCACCACCAGGAACTCATTAGGGTCAATCACCAGTTGTAGAAACGAACTCATCGTGGTAAATATGGTCCCAAGCACAAGTCCAGTTAGTAGCAAAAAATACATATTGCTCCTTCCCTTTTTGAAAATTAAGACAAACAGAAGCAGCGCAAAAACTAACATCAGCCCCACGGAGATAAAAAAGTTTCCAGAATTCTTTATCACCTGAAAAGTTTGATCCCCGTAAATGAACACTATGACGGTTTGAAACAACATATAAACCGCCTCAAACCCCATTATGGACGGCGTGAGAATTTTATTATTTGTCAGGGTCTGAAAAACCACTGACGAATAGGCAATACAGCACCCTACCACAAGCATAGAGGCAACCTTAAACCCTCTTCTTTCCAGCGCATACTCCCAATTATTAGGTAGATTGTATAACAAGAATAACCCGCTTAACAACAGGGTAAGAGAGACCAAGATCAATATTTTTGTAGTGGTGCTCATGTCCTTTGTCTAATTAATAAGATTAAGAAAATAACACCTCCAATAAGTCCTACAGTCATCCCTATTGGAATTTCAAAAGGAAAGATGATTAATCTACCCAGTATATCACATATCAAAAGGAAGATCGCTCCAAAGATAGCTGTTATAGGCAAGGTGTTCTTCAAATTATCCCCAAAGAGTACACTTACGATATTTGGCACTACCAGTCCTAAAAATGGAATCGTACCAATGGTGAGCACTACTACGCTGACAGTTATGGATACACAAAATAATCCAATATTCATCACTGCTCTGTAATCCAACCCTAAATTCTTCGAAAAGTCCTCTCCCATGCCAACTAGGGTGAACTTATTGGCATATAAGTAGGTCATCACTACGGCCGGTACACTGAAGTAAATCAACTCGTATTGGCCTTGAAGCACACCAGAAAAATCGCCCATCATCCAGGCGTTTACATTTTGAACAATATCATCTTTATAGGCAAAAAAGGTGGTGATAGAATTTAAAATTCCTCCGAACATCAATCCGACAATTGGGATGAAAATGACGTTTCTATAGCGAATACGATCGGCTATTTTTAAAAAGATAATACTGGCCAAAAAGGTAAAGCCAAA
>NZ_DATGNU010000032.1:0-5956 GCF_035306585.1 Galbibacter sp. | reverse complement strand
TGTTACAATCAACTGGAAGCTGGAGGAATCATGGTCTTTGTTACCCTTTCTACAAATGATTATCGCTTTGGAATGGGGCTGCAGATTAGTGAAAACACCTTCCGCACCAAACATGGTATATCCTTATATTTTCTTGATGCGAAAAAGATTGCGGAAGAATTTGGATCCTATGGATTATATGAATTTGTGGAAATAAATGAACCTAGCTTAAAGAGAGGCTTAAAACCATCCCAGAAATTTTGGAAAATTAGTTGTCGAAAATCATAAGGCGTTTATAGCATTCACCCTTTTTTAATGACGGGCTAATTAAACAAGGCTCTAAATTCCAAGGGCGATTGATCGGTTTTGTTTTTAAAGAATTTACTAAAGGATTGTACATGTTCAAAACCTAATTCGTATGCAATTTCACTGATACTTAATTCAGTAGTAGAGAGTCTTTCTTTTGCTTTATCTATTATTTTTAGATGGATATGTTGCTGGGTGCTTAAACCGGTTAAGGATTTTAATAACCCACTTAAATAAGTAGGAGACATATTTAGATGTTCTGCTACAAATTGAACGGAAGGTAATCCTTTGTGATCTCCATATATATCATCAAAATAGGTGTTTAGAAGCTCCTCTAGTTTTTCCAATACTTGGTGGCTACATTTCTTTCGTGTGATGAATTGCCGTTTATAGAATCGCTGCGAATAACTTAATAATAACTCAATTTGAGAAATAATAATATTCTGGCTAAAGTCATCGATGTTGGCCGCTATCTCCTGTTGAATGTTCAAGAAAATAGTTTGCATAATTTGTTCCTCCTTTTTTGATAAAAACAGGGCCTCACTTATGGCATAATCGAAAAATTCGTATTGTTTTATAGATTTAGCCAAGGAGGTGTTCCAAATAAAATCAGGATGGATAAAAAGAATCCAACCAGACTTGTTTTCATCTCCCTGCTCTACAATTACATTTAGGGCTTGTTTGGGAGCAAGAAAAGACATTAAGCCTTCATCAAAATCATATTCTCGATGGCCATAGCGCATTTTACCTTGGATGTTTTTCTTCATGGCAATGGAATAGAAATTCTGAATCCAATTCACATGATTATCTGAAGCGTAATGCTTTACATCAGCGTAATCCACAAGACTAATAAGGGGATGACTAGGTTTTCCAAGCTCCCTGATACGGTGAAGTTCATTGATGGTGTTTATTTCTCTAATGGCTGTTTTCATATGTTTTTTCTAAAAGAGGGAGATTGTTTTTTAAGTTAAAGATATTTATTTTCAACCTAAAATCCATTACCACTGGATAAGGGAAGTAGGCCCTTGGTCTTTAAATTAGGTAGTTGGTTAATCGCCCTATTGTCACTATTGATTTTACCTGAAAATGGGAGCGTACTTTAGGTCTTTTGATAAGGAACGTAAAGTTACTCAGTTATGATCACTGCTATGGACCAGTATCCCTTCTAATTTACTGGTAGTCCAAGCGAAGGAAAATCCGGTGATTACCGTTAGTATAATAAGGCCAATTTCGCTGAAGGTCAATTCTGGGTGTGTCCCGAAAAATATAATTAAACCAAAGAAATAAATTGGAATCGTATTAAGGGGTTTTAGCTTTGGA
This sequence comes from Galbibacter sp., assembly GCF_035306585.1. Taxonomy (GTDB): domain Bacteria; phylum Bacteroidota; class Bacteroidia; order Flavobacteriales; family Flavobacteriaceae; genus Galbibacter. The sequence goes on along the minus strand of NZ_DATGNU010000032.1, from coordinate 4,351 downwards.
GCAAGGTACATGAAGACGGCAATGACCAAAACAACAGCGATCGGTAGTCCTGCGGCACCAACTACACCGCTTAAAAATTTACTTTTTACCATCAGTAAGACTCCGATTCCAATACCGATCACAATTTGCGTAAAACTCAATAAGATTTGTTTAGGCGCTTTTCCAAAAAGAAAAAAGCTAACCCAGGCCATAAACAACACCCAAGTGTGTAAGTTCAATTGGTGTGTTGATACCACAGCAATGGCGCTCATTACTCCCACAATGAGTGCCCTAATTATTTTTGATCTTTCCATAGTAAAAGTTTTTGTTGGTTTTTTATTAGAATTCTAAAGTTCTCCAGTGGGTCCAAACCATATAGTGCATCCAAACTGTATTTTCCCGCTCCTGAGATTAAAAAAAAGAGATAGGTACCCAGGTAAATAAATGGTAGCTCCCCATGGATCTCGGTAATGTTAGCTTCCCAAAAGATCAACAGCACCACACTCATATTAATGACAATTAAAAAGCTTGATAATCTGGTCAATATTCCTAGAGCAACAAGGATAGCGCATATGCCGTCGCAAATTAAAGCAAAGACCAATCCAGTAGTTTTACCTAAGGATAAAGGATCCGGAAATTTTTCCAGCATTTCATTAAACTGAAATAGCTTTTCCCATCCGTGGTTGATAAATAAACCGATGGCGATCCAGATCCTTAGTAGTAATAATCCTAAATCTATGGTGCTGAGATTTTTCACGAATTTTTGCTTTAAAGGTTCATCCCACCAGAGACCTCAATGCGTTGACCATTAATCCATGCGGCATCTTTGCTACATAAAAAAGCGACCACACCACCGATGTCCTCTGCAACACCAACTCTACCTAGCGCTGTAACTGAGCTGATATAGTTATTATATTGCTTGTTATCTCTTACTTGACCTCCAGCAAAATCCGTTGCAATAGCTCCTGGGGCGATGACATTTACCCTTATCTCTCGATCACTTAATTCCTTTGCCAGATAACGCGTTAGGTTTTCAATGGCTGCCTTTGTGGAAGCATAAACAGCGTACCCAGGACCAACAAACCGGGTCAATCCACTGGATACATTGATAATACTTCCCCCATCGTTGAGGTACTTTAATGCTTTTTGGGTGAAAAAAAAGACTCCTTTAAATTGAATGTTTGTCAATTCATCAAATTGTGCTTCTGTGGTTTTATCAAAGGGAATATTGTTGCCGATTCCAGCATTGTTAATCAGGTAATCAAATTTTGAATGCCCCGTTTTTTCTTTCAGATGTTCTGCTACTTGATTAAAAAAATCATCAAAGGTGTCGATACGGCTCGTGTCTAATTGGTAGGCAATTGCCTTTGTTCCTTTTTTCTGGATTTGCGCAACGAGTTCTTCTGCTTTTTCCTTGTTTAAATGATAGGTTAAAATAACATTTATCCCCCGCTCAGCGATCCTTAAAGCTATCTCTTTTCCTAGGCCCCTGCTTGCTCCAGTAATCAATGCAATTTTTGTATTTTCCATAATCGTTGTTTTGTTTGTACAAAGTTCAGAAGGAATCCCTAGGGAGATTTAGCCAGATTTATGGTTTTGGTAGTCGAAATATATAATCGACAGGTTCTTATTTTAAATTGGTTAATTTTATGAGTGACTTTGAGCAACCCAAGGAAGCAATTTACCATTTGGTAGAAACGGCCTAAGCAGGCTACATTAATTTGTACTTATGAAAGAATTAATAGCATTTATATTACAATTCGGGAACCTGCATCAACAACAAATTGATCTTGTGTTAAGTAAAGCCCAAAAATTATACCTTCCCAAGGACAGTTATTTTTCAGAAGCTGGAAAAATTCCAAAATACGCTGGATTTGTAGTAGAAGGTGTTCTGCGAGGGTGTTATTATACAAATGAAGGAAAAGAAATTACCCGCAGCTTTGTCAGTGAGAATAGTATACTCTACGATTATGTTAATTTTGAAGACAACTCAGCGGCTACGCAATACATACAAGCCTGTACGGATTGTAAACTCATTGTGTTCTCAAAGAAGGACTGGGATGAGCTTTCTCAAATTATTGTCAATTGGGATACCATTAAAAACAAAATGATTCAAGCCTGCATGTACTCTAAATCCAGAAAAGGACCAGTGGTTTCACAAGATGGTACTACCCGTTATTTGGAGTTTCTGAAAAACCACCCATTATTGGTCAACCGCATTCCATTGCGCTATATTGCTTCTTACCTGGGTGTAACACAACAATCCTTAAGTAGGATCAGAAAAAATATTCAGTAAATATTCCTGTTATTACCATTTGGTAATTTTTATGTTTTTTTTTCTGGAAATCTTTGTCCTGGGACTTTAAAAAAGCAAACCATGAAAAAAGCATTTATTACGGGTGCCAATAAGGGCATTGGATTTGAAACTGCAAAGCAATTACTGGAAAAAGGATTTTATGTATTTATAGGAAGTCGAAGGCTAGCAAAGGGCATCAAAGCTGTTGAAATATTGAAAAGTCAAGGACTCCACAATGTAGCAGCTATACAGCTAGATGTTACAAACCAGGATTCTGTACAATCAGCTTTTGAAGAATTAAAGGAACAAACAACCAAGCTTGATGTGCTTATAAATAATGCAGGAATTAACGGGGGAAGTCCTTATACTGCCCTTGATGCCAGTATAGAACAATATATAAATACTTTTAATACCAATGTCTTTGGTGTTGCAAGGGTTATAAAGGTGTTTGTGGAACTTTTAAGAAATTCTCCGCAGCCTAGGATTGTAAATGTTAGTACAAGTGTGGGTTCACTAACATTACAAAGCGATCCAAAATGGCCTGCTTATGAGTATGCCAAATTGGCTGTCTATGGCGCCTCAAAAGCGGCATTAAATATGTATACCGTTCATCTTGCGTATGAATTGCGAAATACTGCCTTTAAAATTAACGCTGTTTGCCCGGGATATACCAGGACCGACTTTACAGACCATAAAGGAGGCGAAGTAGAAGAAGCGGCAAGGCGTATTGTAAAATACGCATTAATCAAACAAAATGGACCAACGGGTAAATTCTTTAGCGAAGAAACCAACCCTGAAACAGGGGTGGTTCCGTGGTAAACCCATCGGGAATGGTTTTTATAGAAAATACTTTTATAAGATTAAAGAGCCCCATAGTTCACCAATGATCATGCCTGTAAGCGCGTTGCCTTTATGGGGAAAAAAGAAAGCCATATACCTATTCTAAATTGCGGATCATCTGGCCAACACAATTTTCTATAACAACTTAAAATATCGCGCCATAAGGTCATCGATAAACAAAGAGCTATTGTATTTTTGCGATAGCTTTTAGTTTTTTTAAAGTAGCACGTAATGCAGGAGAAAATTGTAATTGTCGGTGGTGGATTAAGTGGGTTAACCCTGGCATACCTACTAAAAAAAGTCAATAAGGAGTCTATTGTATTAGAAGGTTCTAATCGCTTAGGTGGGCGTATACAAACCATTAAAGGTAATTTAGAAACACCTCTGGAGATAAGAGCTACTTGGTTTTCTGACCAACATCCTAATTTACTTGCACTAATAGAAGAATTGCATTTAAAGAAATTCCCGCAATTTTCAAAGGGGATATCATTATTTGAAACCAAATCATTTGAACCGCCTCAGCGGTTTTTTGTCCCTGAGTCAGAGGCACCTTCCTATCGACTAGCAGGAGGTACACAGCTGCTTATTAACACCTTAGAAAGCACCCTTGATCCAGGGTCCATAGTGCTGGATGCTCGGGTTACCAGAGTGCATACGTCCAAGGATAAAATCACATTGGATTGTGCCAATGGGCAGCGGTTTAACTGTGATAAGCTTGTTATTTGTGTGCCACCTCAATTGGTAAGTAACATTATGTTCTCACCTGAATTGCCAAGTGCACTAACAAAGGTTTTACCAACTGTCCAAACTTGGATGGCTGGCTCCATTAAATTTGTATTGGAATACGATCATGCCTTTTGGAGAAAGGAGGGGTATTCTGGAATGCTGTTTAGTCACGCTGGTATTGTTACGGAAATGTATGATCACACGAATTTTGAAGAGAACAAATTTGGCTTTACGGGATTCTTAAATGGAGCAGCCGTGAATTATTCTTATGAACTCAGAAAGGAACTTGTGATAAAACAATTGGCAGATTTGTTAGGGGGTCAGGCCCGTAAGCCGGTGTCTTATCACGATAAAATTTGGAATAATGTATATGTACAAGACGGTCCTCAGAGCATTCATAGGCCTCACCAAAATAACGGACACCCTGCATTGCAAGAAAGTTATATGGATGGTAGCGTATTGTTCTGTGGAACGGAATCTGCAACGGTGCATCCTGGATATATGGAAGGT
>NZ_DATGNU010000031.1:0-12291 GCF_035306585.1 Galbibacter sp. | reverse complement strand
TTTTTTTATGCTGTGCTTTGTGGTAATTCACAAGCAGAGCGACCACATAGCTATAGGACTTGATCCCTTTTTTTTGGTTGTTGGCTTTTAAAAATGAGTTAAACGTTTTTTTGAAATATGGTTCTGCTTTTGTCTTGTGCTTTTTCCAGAAGGTATCGACCTGGATATAGTTTTTGATAATGCCAGGGTAGAGTTGCTTTTTAAGTACTTCAAATTGTTCGGGACTTTTTCTTTTTACAGCTGCTAGCGCATAGCGCAATACGTACAAGTACCCGGAATACTGAAAGTATTTATCAGTATTATGAGTGGCTGCTAAAAATCCAATAAAGTTCGCTTCGTTCTCTGCAGAATACCCAATTTGATGGGCTTGTTCATGGCAGCTCACAATGGGGTATCGGTAATTTATTTGTAAGCCATTGACCTGCGCTTCGTTGGTAAAGGGGTTTAAATAGCCACCATATCCCATATAAGTTAGTCCAGTGGAGTATAGCGAGGTCTTTATGCTTTGCGCCTGTAACTTTAAATCTGGATACTGCTGGGATAATTTCTGATAGCCTTCTAAACTTTTCTTATAGATCTCCTCTTTGGAGTATGGGATTTTGATCATAGCGGTGGAATCCGCGCTTAACTGTTTGTGAATCGCGTTACTTTGTTGGATGAGATAGTTGGTGTAATGGTATAATTCTTCTTGGGTGTAAAGCTCGGAAAGATGGAGTTTTTCATGTAAGGGCAGCCGGTAATAGTTAAAGCCCCATAGCATATGAAACAGCGCATATAGTACGGAGATTACTACCAAACACTCTCGGAGTAGTACCATCGGTTTTTTAAAAAGTTGGGGTAACTCTTTGATCAAAAACCGTATTAAAAACACCGCAGCAATGGAGTATATGATATCGCCTACAGAAAATGGTATCCATCCAAATACGTAGCGGGCAGTTTTGGAAATAATAGGGTATAGGCCAGTACTGTAATACGTCTCTACAAGGCCTGGAAAGGATCCTATGATCTTAACCAAAACTATTTGTGGAACAATGGAAAGCGCAATCAGGGTTCTTAAATGTTTTGCCATAAACTCAAAATTAGACAATCTGCGTGGTTGTCAAAAGTTTAAATGAAAGAATTCCACCAGTGGAAGATTCTTTGCGATTTCGACAAAATAAACCGTGGTTTTTTGGCTTCTCTCTTGTAATGGCTAGGGAAAGCTCTGTTTAAAATGTGGATTTTTAATTTAACATTGGTACTTTTGCCAAAATCTAAATTTATAAACAATGAATTCAGAGATTAGAGCATTAGAACCAACTTCGCTTTGGAATAACTTCGCAGATTTAAATGCTGTACCTAGAGCCTCCAAAAAGGAGGAACAAGTTATTGCATTTATGATGGCATTTGGACAAGGATTAGGATTGGATACCATCAAAGATGAGGTAGGTAATGTCATTATTCGTAAACCTGCAACACCGGGTATGGAAAACCGTAAGACAGTGGTCTTACAGTCTCATTTGGATATGGTTCATCAGAAGAACCGTGATACAAAGTTTGATTTTTCTACCCAGGGCATTGAAATGATCATTGCAGATGGGTGGGTAAAGGCCAACGGAACCACATTAGGGGCAGATAATGGAATAGGGGTAGCGGCCATCATGGCTATTTTACAGAGTGATCAATTAGCTCATCCTGCAATTGAAGCACTTTTTACCATTGATGAAGAAACTGGTATGACAGGGGCTCAAGGTCTCAAAGGTGGAATTCTAAAGGGAGAAATCCTATTGAATTTGGATACAGAGGAGGATGATGAAATAGATATAGGATGCGCTGGTGGTGTAGATTTGACGGCAAGCCGCGCTTACAAGGAGGAAGAAACGCCCTCTGGAGTGAAAGCATACCAAATCAATGTAAAGGGGCTTCATGGCGGTCACAGTGGAATGGATATTCATCGCGGTTTTGGGAATGCCAATAAAATCATGAATCGCCTGTTGTTTGAAGGTTTTGAAAACTTTGGATTGCGAATTGCAAGTATTGATGGAGGAGGGCTTAGAAACGCCATTCCCCGAGAGAGCCAGGCAGTTATAGTGGTGGATGAAATTCATCATGATGCATTTGCTTTGGAGTTTAATCAGTTGGCCTCTTCTATAAAGAAGGAATATAAAGTGATGGAGCCGAATCTTTTCATCAGTGCGGAGGTAACCGACATTCCTTCTTCGGTAATGGAACTCGGTGTGCAGGAAGGAATTACAAGGGCGCTTTACGCTGCGCATAATGGTGTTTACGCCATGAGCCCAACGATGGAGGATGTGGTACAAACCTCCAATAATATTGCCAGGGTTAAAATCAAAGATGGGAAGCTGAAAGTTATGTGTTTAACAAGGTCCTCCGTGGAGTCTTCTAAAATAGATTTGGCCAATGCACTGCGGTCTTGTTTTGAACTATGTGGGTGTTCTGTAGTATTAAAAGGTTTTTATCCAGGGTGGAATCCCAATATGGATAGTCCTATTTTAAAGGTACTCACTGCCAAGTACGAAGCGTTATTTAATCATACCCCTAAGGTGGTCGCATGTCATGCTGGTTTAGAGTGTGGTATTCTAGGGCAAAACTATCCTGAGATGGATATGATAAGTTTTGGTCCTACTATAAAAGGGGCGCATTCCCCAGATGAGCGCGTGGAAATTGAATCGGTAAAGAAGTTTTGGCGATTTTTAAAAGAGATCCTTAGCAATATCCCAGTGAAGGCGTAAGCCGTAAGCCAGGAAGGCTATAAAAAAAAAAGGGTAGTATCCGTTGTTGTGCGTAACTGTAGAGTACCGATGGCTTCGCTGCATGATGACGGATATTTTATGTTACCACTATATTATTTAAATCCACTGATGATCCTTTTTCGGTGATTTATCCCCCATTGGGCAATAGTTAGCGTGAGGGGCTGCAAAGATTTGCCATACGGGGTGAGCGCATAACGCACCATGATGGGATGCGTGCTGAGTACTTCTCTGGTAATGAGCTGATTTGCTTCAAGCTCCTTCAGCTCCCTGCTGAGCATTTTTCCAGAAATCCCTTCTACTTCCTTTAATAATTCTGAATAGCGCATCGCATTAAAGGTCAGACAGGCTATAATTGAAATCTTCCATTTCCCACCGATCACATCCAGGGCGTCATGAATCGCTCTGATATTATTTCTGCACGATTTGTGATCTCCTTGAAGTGTTTTGGCTATGTTGTCCATGTTTGGTTGTTGTTGGTGGTTACCTAAATGTCACCATTACTTTTTGTCGTAAAGTTACTAAATGTCACTGATGAAAGATAACTTTGTCGCTCTAAATATTATAATTATGGATTTAATACAAGATTTAAATTGGAGGTACGCCACAAAAAGCTACTCCAATAAGAAGGTAAGTGAAGAAAAACTGAACTTTATTACCGAGGCTATTAATCTTTCTGCATCCTCCTGTGGTTTACAGCCATACCGCGTATTTGCAGTTGACAATACTGCCTTAAAAGAGAAACTTGGAGCCAACTCCTTTAACAAGCAAATCGCGCAATCCTCACACCTTTTAGTCTTTGCCGCATACAACAAGGTAACGACCCAGCATATAGAAAATTTGGTTGAACTAACTGCTCAGAAGCAAGGGGTTAGCACCGCTTCATTAGAGGGATTATTCACTTCATTGGATTCCTATTTCCGAAGTAGAACAGATCAACAAAACAAACACTGGGCAGAAAAGCAAACCTATATTGCCCTTGGAACGGCTTTAATAGCTGCTGCCAATTGTAAAGTAGATGCCACTCCAATGGAGGGTTTTGATCCCGTGTTGTTTGATGAGTTACTAGGTCTTACAGCGAAAGATTTACACAGTGTAGTGATTCTCTCCCTGGGATATCGCGATCAGGAAAACGATTTCTTAGCTGACGCGCCAAAGGTTAGAATACCCACCGAAGAGATGGTGACAAGAATCAGCTAAGGCCGAACTATCCATCGTGTTCACCTGGTGTTGTTTTTTTAATGTAATTGGAGCGTAAGATGTAGTACCGGGCCAGTGCGAAACAAAAAAAAATGTGCCGGTTTGGTCTACATCTTATTTTTTTAATCAATACGATCGGTTTGGGAACTAGCGACCTCTTCTTTGATGTCTTTGATATATTGCTTTAACAATCTACCGTACTTAGATGCTGCAACCTCGTTAGAGAGCGTATTTGAAATGGAATCCAGGTATTTTATATTGACATTATAAGCGTCCACCAAAGTAATATAGGGCGCCACGTAGGAGTCCGTATTGTTGAGCACAAAATTAATGGTATAAAGATAGCTTCTTTTAGCGTTTTGGTCCGAGCGGGCTTGCAATGAATCTGCCAGGGGAATGTTCCCATCTTTACTTGCTTGTAGAATCTCCTTGATCAGATCTAGGTTTTCGCTGCCAAATTTTGATCGTATTTTCTTGTACTCCATCCATTTGGTATGGCTCGCTGATCCTTCCACTTTAGCCTCAGGAGCAAAGAAATCTCTGGTGGTCTGAACGCTTATCACCCCAGGTTCTGCAAAAATATCGAGTCGATCATTGAGGTTGTTCCCATCATTTTTGTCTAAATAAAGGGTGAGGACTTCTGGGCTTTCAATCTCTGTTATGAATTCAAAGTTAGGCTTTCCCTGAATGATAACCGAATCGATGCTCACAAGAGTGCTATCTTCAACTTTTTGTAAATATATTGTTCCTTTTCGAAGGCCTTCCACGTTTCCTTTAATGGTTACATTACCAGTTTCTTTAGCGCAAGATGCCAAGATGAAGGCGGTCAATAGTAGGGTGATGAGTTTATTCATTGTATGTTATTTTACAAAGCGCAAATATGCATAATTCTTGATTAAGATACTAGTTTTAGGATGCCATTTGCATTAAATAAGCACATAATATGGCGCCATAAGTGCCCACTGCATATCCAAAAACCGATAGTAAAACTCCGACTGTAGCTAGTGAAGGGTGAAATTCGGCAGCTACCACAGGAGCTGATGCTGCGCCCCCTACATTGGCTTGACTTCCGACGGCTAAAAAGAAATAAGGTGCCCTGATGAGTTTTGCAATTCCAATTAGTAAAAGCGCATGAATGCTCATCCAAACCAATCCGATTGCAAGCAATCCTGGATTATCAAATATTCTAAAAATGTCCATTTTCATTCCAATGGTGGCTACTAGGACATAAATACAAATTGATCCAAATTTACTGGCTCCTGCACCCTCGTAGTTTCTGAATTTTGTAAATGACAATCCTATTCCTATGGCAGTGGCAATGGTAATCATCCAAAAGAATTGTGAGCCAAAGGAGGATAGGGCACTCGATTTATCGCTAATGGTTTCGAAATTATTGGTCAGGTACTGCGATATGTTGTCTGCACCCCAATGGGAGATTCCCACTGGTACGAATGCCAGTGCTAAAATGACCATATAATCAGCCAGGGTTGGTTGCCGCGAAATACTTTCTGAAAACTTGGTTACTTTTTCTTTTAATACGGTTATAGCGCTGTTATCGGCTTTCAACCAACGGTCAATCTTATCACTTTTCCCCGCTCCTAATAGAAGTACAGCCATCCACAGATTCGCCACCACAATATCTACAAGCACCATCCCGCCGTATTTTTCAGGGTTGTATTTAAAAATCTCCAACATAGCTGCTTGATTGGCTCCGCCTCCAATCCAACTACCGGCCAAGGTAGCCAGACCTCGCCAAACTTCATCTGGACCAACGCCTCCTACTGTCGCTGGAGATACCGAAGAGATTAGTAGAATGGCCAGGGGGCCTCCTATGATAATTCCTAGGGTTCCAGTGAAGAACATTATAAGCGCCTTTGGCCCGAGATTAAACACCGCTTTTAAATCGATGCTAAGGGTCATTAGTACAAGTGCTGCTGGAAGGAGATATCTACTGGCGACATAATACAGATTCGATGTCTGGTCAGAGATAATTCCAAAGGAATTAAATAGCGATGGGAGTAGGTAACACATTAATACGCCAGGGATGATTTTGTAGAAATTCTTCCAAAATGAGTTGGAGCTCGCACTGGTATAGAAAACAAAACCAAGGCATAACATTATGATGCCCAGGGCTATAGTGTCATCCGAGAAAACGGGAGAATCTTGCATAGAATAAATTTTTGGGAAAATACAAAAACCCTTGGAATAATCAAGGGTTGTGAAGGTTTAAAAAAAAAATAGCCGACTCAACATAATGTCAAGCCAGCTAATGGTCACCAAAACAAATAGTACCTTTATTGGTTTACGCCGCTGGTAAATCCCCTTTTTCTTTGGTTGGTAAGGAGGAGGTCCCCATTAAGTATTGGTCTACATGATAGGCAGCTTCTCTTCCTTCAGAAATGGCCCAAACAATCAGCGATTGTCCTCTTCGCATATCTCCAGCTGCAAATATGTGTGGGATGTTGGTTTGATAGTTATTGCTTGCCTGGATGTTACTTCGTTGATCGATATGCAGCCCTAACTGTTCGCTAAGGGTTTCCTCTGGACCGGTAAATCCTAAGGCTAGTAAAGCCAAATCGCAAGGCCATTGTTTTTCAGAGCCTGCTACTTCTTGAAGTTGAGGTCGCTCTCCTGGAATTTTAACCCATTTAACTTCCACCGTTTTAACAGCCTTCAGATGGCCTTGAGGATCTTTTACAAATTCTTTGGTTAAAATGCTCCATTTCCTATCCACACCTTCCTCATGCGAAGAGCTTGTTTTCAGTGTAAAGGGCCAAAATGGCCAAGGGTTCTCATCGCTTCTAAATTGTGGCGGTATCGGCATGATTTCAAAATTAGTCACCGATTTAGCGCCATGACGATTCGATGTTCCTACACAGTCAGAACCGGTATCACCACCCCCTATGACAATAACATCTTTTCCTTTTGCATTTAATTCAGGGGTACTTTCTGCCAGACCATCGACCACTTGGTTGTTTCTTTTTAAGAACTCCATCGCTTGAACGACTCCTTTGGCATCAGCTCCTGGGATAGGAAGCCCTCTTCTTTTAGTAGCACCTGCACAAAGTACCACAGCGTCAAAATCATGGAGGTCTTCAACTTTGTAATTTACACCGACATGAACGCCCGTTTTAAATGTGATTCCTTCTTGTTCTAGAATGTTGATCCTTCGGTCAATGACACTTTTTTCTAACTTGAAATCAGGAATACCGTAACGCAAAAGACCTCCTACTTTTTTATCTCTTTCAAACACTGTTACCATATGGCCAGCGCGATTTAATTGTTGGGCTGCTGCCAATCCAGATGGTCCTGAACCAATAATTGCCACGGTTTTTCCACTGCGTTTTTTTGGTGGGTTTGCCTTAATCCATCCTTCCTTAAAACCACGTTCAACAATGTATTTTTCAATGAGTTCTATCGATACTGGAGGTTGAATAATCCCTAATACACAAGCCGACTCACAGGGTGCAGGACATAAACGTCCTGTGAACTCTGGGAAATTGTTGGTGGAGTGTAGTATGTGAAGGGCTTTTTGCCAGTTGTTTTTATAAACTGCATCGTTGAAATCAGGAATTAAATTGCCTAGCGGGCAACCACTGTGGCAAAATGGGATTCCACAATCCATACAACGTGCCCCTTGGTTGCTCAAGACCTTCGGATCTAATTCTTTAGTGAATTCTTTATAATCCTTCAGGCGCTTATCAACAGCAAGTGTAGCTTCTTGTTCTCGTTCGTATTCTAAAAATCCTCTTAGTTTTCCCATCTTATGCTATTGTTAATTCTTGTTCAACTTCCGTGTTTTGTTTGGCGATTAATTCTAAGGCCTTTTTGTATTCGGTTGGCATCACTTTTATGAAATTTTTACTATTTGCTATCCAATCACTTAATATGTGCGCCGCTAGCGGACTCTGGGTGTATTCTAAATGATTGGTGATAAGGCTTTTTAATTCTTCTAAATCTTGGACACTCAGGGATTCAAAAGCAACCATTTCCATATTGATATCGTTGGTATCTATGGTGTTGTCTGGATTGTAGATGTAGGCAATTCCTCCACTCATTCCAGCGGCAAAATTTCGTCCTATCTTTCCTAGAATTACAGCAACTCCTCCTGTCATGTATTCACATCCGTGATCACCAATGCCTTCAACAACAGCCTTGGCACCTGAGTTTCTAACTAAGAAACGTTCTCCTGCGATTCCGTTTATATAAGCCTGTCCGTTGATAGCACCGTACAGGGCTACATTTCCGATAATTACATTCTCCTCTGGTTTAAAGGTTGCCTCCTGAGGCGCTTTGACAATTAACTTGGCGCCCGAGAGCCCCTTACCGAAATAATCATTGGTGTTTCCACTAACTGTCATGGTCAATCCTTTGGTAGCAAATGCACCAAAACTTTGTCCGGCCGCTCCTTTAAAATTTAAGTGAAGTGTGTCCTCTGGCAGTCCATTTTCTCCATGAATTTTGGAGATCTCATTACTTAAGATCGCACCCGTGGTACGGTTCGTATTGGTAATGGGAAAATCCAAACTCATTTTCTCTTTACGGTAGACGGCAGGGTGTGCTTGTCTTAGAATTTCAAAATCCAGGGCGTCTTCTAAATGATGATCTTGTTTTTCGGTGTTGTAGAGTTTAACATCCTCTGAAACTCTTGGCTTATATAGGATTTTTGATAAATCAATGCCTTGTGCTTTATAATGCTCAATGGCGGTATTCATGTCTAATTTTTGACTTTGACCTACCATCTGCTGAATACTTCTAAATCCAAGATCTGCCATGATTTGTCGTAATTCTTCGGCCACGAAATACATGAAATTAATCACGTGCTCTGGACTTCCTTTGAAGTTTTTACGTAATTCTGGGTCCTGTGTTGCAATACCAACAGGGCAGGTGTTTAAATGGCAGGCTCGCATCATTACGCAACCAGAGGCTACAAGTGGAGCGGTAGCGAATCCAAACTCTTCTGCTCCTAATAGGCACGCTACAGCTACATCCCTTCCTGTTTTTAATTGTCCGTCACATTCCACCACGATGCGATTTCTAAGGTCGTTGAGTATAAGGGTTTGTTGCGCCTCGGCAATACCTAATTCCCAAGGAAGACCTGCATGTCGAAGGGAGGTTAGTGGAGAGGCTCCTGTTCCTCCATCAAATCCAGAGATTAGCACCACATCTGCTTTTGCTTTTGCTACACCAGCAGCAATGGTTCCTACACCAACCTCAGATACTAGTTTGACATTTATCCTAGCTTCTCTATTGGCGTTTTTAAGATCAAAGATAAGTTGTGCTAAATCTTCAATGGAGTAGATGTCATGATGGGGTGGTGGGGAAATAAGACCCACATATGGAGTGGAATTTCTGGTCTTGGCAATAGCTGGATTGACCTTTGGTCCTGGTAATTGTCCTCCTTCTCCAGGTTTAGCACCTTGGGCCATTTTAATTTGTATTTCCTTGGCGCTCGATAGGTAATTTATGGAAACTCCGAAGCGTCCTGAGGCAACTTGCTTAATGGCGCTGTTTCTCCAATTTCCATTGAGGTCTTTATGGAAACGATCTGGATTTTCACCCCCTTCTCCTGAATTGCTTCTACCACCGATGCGGTTCATCGCAATGGCCAAATTTTCGTGGGCCTCCTTGCTAATAGAACCAAAGGACATAGCCCCTGTTTTAAACCGCTTGACAATTTCCGTCCATGGCTCGACTTCTTCGATTGGAATTGGGTTTAAATTTTTGAATTTAAACATTCCTCTAAGGGTCATAAGTCGCTCACTCTGTTCATTAATCATCTCAGCGTATTGCTTATAACTCGAGAACTTATTGCTTCGTACAGCTTGTTGTAATTTTGCAACCGTAGTGGGGTTGAACATATGGCGTTCGCCGTTCCTTCTCCAGCGGTAATCGCCACCGATTTCTAAATCGAGTTTTGCGTAATTACTGTCTTGGGTGTATGCTTTGCGATGTTTGTTCTGTATTTCTTTTTCAATTTCATAGATCCCAATTCCTTCGATACGTGTAGGGGTGTTGGTGAAATATTTATCGACGAATTTTTTGTTCAAACCAAGGGCTTCGAATATCTGTGCTCCGCGATAAGAGTGAAGGGTAGAAATTCCGATCTTATTCATAATCTTCACAATCCCTTTTCCGATGGCTTTATTGTAGTTTACTACGGCCTCTTCGAAGGTGGTGGTAATTTCTCCTTCATTGACAAGTTTGTCGATAACCTCATTTACCATATACGGATTGATCGCACTGGCGCCATATCCGAATAGCAATGCAAAATGATGCGGCTCTCTAGGTTCCGCGGATTCTATGATAATACCGATAGAGGATCGCTTTGCTCTGCGCCCTAATTCATGATGAACAAAGGAACAAGCCAATGCTGAAGGGATGGGCGCCTGTTCTTTGGAGATATTTCGATCCGAGAGTATAATGATGTTGCTGCCCCCTTTGATGGCTTCTTCAATTTCATCCACCATCGCATCCAGGCGCGCCTCAAGGCCATTGAGCCCTTTGTCAATGTCATAGAGCATTGAGATGGAAGTGGCTTTAAAATCTGGATGATCGATGTATTTTATTTTATCGAGGTCTTCGTTGGAGATGACCGGGTTTTGAATCTTTAGTTTTTTGCATTGCTCGGGTATAATATCAAAGATGTTTTTATCGCCTCCAATGCATAGACTGATATCGGTTACAATTTCTTCTCGTATCCCATCTAGGGGTGGATTGGTCACCTGAGCAAATAGTTGCTTAAAATAATTAAATAACAGTTGTGGTTTGTCAGATAAAACAGCTAATGGCGTGTCGGTACCCATGGAACCAATGGCTTCTTTTCCAAGGGTTGCCATAGGAACAATCAATGTTTTTATGTCTTCTTCTGTATAACCAAATGCTTTTTGGCGGGTTACAAAATCTTCTTTTTCAACAGGGGTTTTATTTCCTGTATAATTAATATCAGATAAGTGTAATAGATTCTCATCTAACCACGCTCTATAAGGTCTTTTGGAAACAATACTTTTCTTCACCTCGTGATCTTGGATAATTCGTCCTTGGTTCATGTCCACAAGGAACATACGGCCAGGTTCTAATCTTCCGTGTAGCGCTACATTCGCAGGATCGATATCAATGACTCCAGTCTCAGAAGACATGATCACAAAACCATCCTTGGTAACAGTATAGCGTGAGGGTCTCAGCCCATTTCTATCTAATAAGGCGCCAATATAATTTCCGTCGGTAAAAGGAATGGAAGCTGGCCCGTCCCATGGTTCCATAATACAAGCATTGTACTCGTAAAAAGCCTTTTTCTCATCACTCATCGACAGATGTTTTTCCCAGGCCTCGGGTACCATCATCATCATGGCCTCAGGAAGAGAGCGGCCGGTTTGCAATAACAGCTCTAAAACCATGTCCATGGAAGCGGAATCTGATTTCCCTTCTAGGACTATTGGAGGGATCTCTTTTATAGTCTTCCCGAAGAGTGCTGTTTTAAAGAGTTCTTCTCGGGCCTTCATTCGACTTAGATTTCCTTTTAAAGTGTTGATCTCTCCATTGTGGCACATATAGCGAAATGGTTGGGCTAAATCCCAGGTAGGGAAGGTGTTGGTGGAGAAACGTTGGTGAACCAAAGCGAGCTTGGTAACCACTTCGGGTTGTTCCAAATCAATGTAGTAACGACTGATGTCCTGTGGCATCAATAGTCCTTTGTATATAATGGTGTTGGTAGAAAGGCTTGCAAAATAGAAATATTCAGCCTCTGCTAAATTGGAATCTAAAATGGCGTGCTCTGCGATTTTTCTTGCAGCAAATAGTTTTGAATTGAAAGCTTGCTCTGAGAGCTCTTGATTGTTTTTTCCGATAAACACCTGCTTGATAGTCGGTTCTGTTTGCGCGGCAATAGTTCCTATACAACTTTTATCCACCGGAACATCTCTCCATCCTATAATCTTTAAGCCTTGCCGTTCTACATTTTGTTCAAAAATATTCATGCAAAGCTTCGATTGATTGACTGACTTTGGTAGAAAAAGCATTCCCACAGCATACGCTTTACTTTGAGGGATTTCAAAATCACAAACTTGTTTGAAGTAGTCGTGAGGAATGTCGATCAATATACCAGCTCCATCACCAGTCTTACCATCAGCACTCACCGCTCCTCTGTGTTCAAGACGTATCAGGATATCGAGCGCTTTATGGATGATATCATTGGTTCTTACTCCGTTTAGGTTACAGATAAAACCTGCACCGCAATTGTCATGTTCGTACTCTGGAGAGTACAGTCCTTGTTTTATTGGCTTCATATAGTCGAGTGATTTCCACAAAAATACCAAGAAATTTAAGGAATTATTAATGTTTT
>NZ_DATGNU010000030.1:0-2713 GCF_035306585.1 Galbibacter sp. | reverse complement strand
TTTTTATTATCCTCAGTAGGATAAATGAAAATTAAGTACTTACACAAAATTTAGAACAGTCCCACAACTCATTTTGTTGAACTATATCTGTACAACAACTCTACCTCGAATTTTTCCATCTAAAATTTCATTTGAAATATTTAAAGCATCTGCTAACTGAATTTCAGTAGTTACTGTTTCTAATTTTGTTTGATCTAATTCTGTAGCCAAACGTTCCCATGCTTCTTTTCTTAATTCGATTGGTGCCATCACGCTATCAATTCCATATAAGGTAATCCCTCTTAGAATAAATGGAGCAACTGTTGCTGGAAAATCCATTCCGCCTGCCAAACCACACGCAGCAACTGCACCACGATATTTTGTACTAGCACATGCATTGGCTAAAGTATGGCTTCCAACAGTATCAATTACGCCAGCCCAAACTTCTTTGTTTAATGGCTTTCCTGGGGAAGATAATTCAATACGATCAATAATTTCACTCGCTCCTAGATAGGTTAAATATTCTGACTCTTGAGGTCGACCAGTTGAAGCTGTAATCTCATAACCAAGATGATTCAAAATAATAATGGCAATACTACCTACTCCACCATTTGCACCTGTCACTAAAATTTTTCCATCACTTGGTTTAATACCATGCTTTTGTAAAGCCATGACACACAACATTGCGGTATAACCTGCTGTACCAATAACCATCGTATCTTTAAAAGAAAAAGCAGAAGGTTTTTGTATGAGCCAATCACCAGAAACAGTGACTTGCTCGGCTAGCCCTCCAAAATACTTTTCACCCACTCCCCAACCATTCAGTAGAACTTCATCTCTTTCTTTCCATGCTGGATGTTTTGATTCAATCACAACACCCGAAAAATCGATGCCTGGGGTCAAAGGAAAACTACGCACCACTGGTGAACGCCCAGTAATGGCTAAAGCATCTTTATAATTGAGTGTTGAATATTTGACTTCGACTCTAACCTCTCCTTCTTGTAAAGGCTTTGATGCAATCTCAGTAATTTGTGATGTGTAACCTGCTTCATCTTTAGTAATTACAATACCTTTGTACATAGAACTTCCTCTCTATTTAATTAGACTGCTTGTCTAGAATTAATTAAAAAAATAAATACAGACGTCTGCATTTATTTTTTTAATTAACTTTTTACGTGATTTTGTTGTTTTACAGCTAAAGTAAACAAGCGATAAAATGCATCTAAGGGACTTGTTGATTTGACCAAACGTGCTCTTAGAACTGCACCTTCCCACCCAATCCAAAACTGATAAGCAGCTTCATCGCAATCAGCTAGGCTATATTGTGAATTTGACTGATGTAGGCAATCAGAAACTAATTTCTCCCATACCTTAAAGATACTTTCGATTCGGGCAATGATTTCTTGAGGCAAATACGACACTTCTTGTCCTAAGTTACCTAAAATACAACCTCGTTTAAAATCATATTTTTGCATTTTTTCACCCGCATCTTTTACAAAATTTTGCAGCTTTTCTAGTGGGGAAAGATCAGTTTGATTTAAAAACTTATTCAATCGCTTCACAAAATAAAGTTCATAAGCATCTAGGACTTCTAAAATAAAAGCCTCTTTATTTGCAAAATAATGGTAGAAAGACCCTTTAGGAACTTGAACTGATTTCATGAGATCGTCCAAGCTCATAGCATTCATTCCACGTTCGGTCAGTAACTCGATACCTCGGCGGATTAACACTTCTTTGGTGTCTGCATAGTTACAACCGTGTTTGGTTGGTCGACCACGTGGTCTTTTGGGTAAAGAAGAATAATTCATATAATGAAAATAGACTATGTGACTAGAAATATCAACAATAAGATTATTTGATTGAAAATTTTATCTAAACGGCATCTATTTCTTTGCTGGGAGAACTTAGCCTTTTATATAAATGTACTTAAAAATTCTACGAGTTCATGAACTCATTTTTAATAAATTCCTATTACTTTTATTCAAAATATTGAAATTAATAAATATATTGTAAAAATAATTTATAAACTAGATTTTAGGTAAACATAAGTTAAATAATATCTCTGTGACAGCACTCTTACAAAGTTATTATCCATAAAAGTTAATTTTGGAGTTTTCATAAGAAATTAGAGCTAAAAATGAAATTTGATTATTAGCTTGATTGAATTAATCAGTCCAGCCCAATAAAACTGGGCTGATAGTTTATTGTAGGATTTAGCGGACACTTACCTTGGGTGTATCTCTCTCGAGCTGTTTAAAAACATATTGGGAATATTATAGATGGCGGATTACCAAAACCAAAGCTATCTTCGGTCAGCATATCTATAAATAGCATCCAGATCTTTTTCAATCGAACCAGAAACGATATTAGGTAAAACCTGATTCACCTTCACAAAGATTTTTTCAGGATAACCCACCTGATACGACTGACTGTTTTTCTCTAAAAAACGATAAAACTCTTGTGCGACAAAATCAGGATCATCCATTTTAGTTCCCAGTGCCTGATTCATTTCTGTGACTTTTGCATCATTCATCTCCGTGATCGTTGCCCTTGGTGAAAAATAACGAAATTGAATTGAGGTCTTTGCATACTCACGTGCAAGCGCTTCGGTGGCACCGCGCAAGGCGAATTTACTGGCACAATAACTGACATAACCCGGATAGCCAATGCTGCCAAAGGTAGAGCCAATATGAATGATCTGGCTTGGCTGAGTTTTTGACATCAATGGAATCAT
>NZ_DATGNU010000029.1:0-5176 GCF_035306585.1 Galbibacter sp. | reverse complement strand
AATTTAAAGTTTTGGTTGGTTAATGAAAAAAACTCGGCTTCGGCCGAGTTTTTTGCTATGGGACTAATTTAACTTTTTTGGAATAGTAATTGATATTTCTAGTAAAGTAACTCGTAATGTAATTGATTTTGTTATTTTTACAGTAATAATTAAAACTATGAGGAAGTTTTTATTAGCCCTATGTGTGTTTTGGCTTTCTGCATTTACTAACCAAAGCACTGACTATGAAACTGCCAGCACATTTCAGGCTGGTGAATGGTTCAAGTTTCGAATCCATTACGGCTGGTTCAATGCAAGTTATGCTACCCTTGAGGTGAAAGACGAAATTCTTAATGGAAAAGAAGTTTTTCACGTCATTGGACATGGGAAAACTACTGGACTGGCGAGTGTTTTTTTTAAGGTAGAAGATAATTACGAAAGTTATTTCGACAAAAGGACTGGACAACCCTATAAATTTATCCGAAAAATAAATGAGGGAGGTCATACCAAAGATGTTGAAATCAATTTCGATTACAATACTAATAAGGCGACTTTAATTGACCATAAACACGATAGAAAACAAACCTTTAAAATTCAGGATGATATTCAAGATTTACTATCGGCATTCTATTACCTGAGAGAAAATTGGGATATCGATGGCTTAAAGGTAGGTGATGAGCATGTCTCTAATATGCTATTTGATGATGATGGGGTTTATAAGTTTAAACTCAAGTTCCTCGGTAGAGAAATCATCAAGACAAAGTTTGGGAAAGTAAAGTGTATTAAGTTTAGGCCTTATGTGCAATCCGGAAGGGTTTTCAAAGAAGAGGAAAGTCTTACGCTTTGGGTCTCCGATGATGCTAACAAAATTCCAATTCGGGTAAAGGCCGATATTTTAGTTGGATCCATTAAAGCAGATTTGGATGCATTTAAGGGGTTAAAACATCAGTTTAAAATTCATATGGATTAGTTCATGGCTATAAGTACAGACATTGAGAAACAGGTAGATCAATTAGAAGAAAAATATAAAAATTCTGGACAGGACTTGAGTTCATATCTCGATGGCTTGTTGCATGCAAAATACTTAACTTATTGGGATTATATACATTTAGACACGCTTCTGAGTTTACAGATTACTCGTACGCATTTTCCGGATGAGACTATTTTTATTTCGTATCACCAAATCACAGAATTGTACTTCAAGCTCATTATCCATGAGCAAAAACAAATTATTGATGACAAACAGCATAATGCCGATTTTTTAATTAAAAAGATCGAGCGGATCAATAGCTATTATAAAATCATGATCAATTCCTTTAGGGTGATGATTAATGGTCTAGATCGCGAGCAGTTTTTAAAATACAGAATGACACTGTTGCCTGCTAGCGGTTTCCAATCAGCCCAATTTAGGATGATCGAATTATATGCCACTCCATTATATAATTTACTCGCTCCTTCGATGAAAGGCAATTTTTCTGAAAATTCATCGTTGGAAGACTTATACGAGAATATTTATTGGAAAAAAGGAGCCATTGATCACAGTACTGGGGAGAAGACCTTAACCTTAAGACAATTTGAATATCGTTATACACCGCGTTTTATGCGAATTGCGAAGGAAGTCCGTGGAGGAACTATCTATGATAAATTCCTAAAACTGCCTTCTGAAGTAAAACAAAATAAACTCCTTATTGATGTGATGCGTCAATTAGATGTGAATGCTAATGTGAATTGGAATTTGATGCATATGGGTGTTGCATACAAGCATTTAAGTAATAATGAACTCACTATAGACTCCACTGGAGGAACTAATTGGAAAGAGTTTTTGCCGCCAAGTTTTCAGAAAATCATCTTTTTTCCTGAACTTTGGAGCCAAGAAGAAATAGCCGACTGGGGAAAGCAGTGGGTGGAGCATATGTTTAACCCTCAAACGAAAAAATAAATGTCAAAAAATGTAGTAGGCCTTTTTATTTTGACGGTCTTTACACTAATCTCGTGTAAGAAACAAACCAATACAGTAGATGAGCAAGCACAAATTAGTGCGTTGGTGGAAGAGAAGGTTGAACCAGTTGAGCTTATGGAGTTTGGATATAATCTCAACGATTATACCGTGGTAAGGGATACCATTAAAGCTGGTGATAGTTTTGGAGAGATATTACAGCGAAATAACTTAGATTATCCTCAAATATACAATATTGTTGAAGGTGCAAAGGACTCCTTTGATATTACCAAACTACAGGTAGGAAAACCATATACCTTGTTAATGGTAGAGGGTGATTCTGTAAAACTTCCAAAATGTTTTATTTATCAGCCCAATAAGATCGATTATGTTGTAGTTGATTTTGCTGATACCACCATTGTTAAAAAAGGAAAGAAAGATGTCACCTTAGTTGAGCGGGAAGCTACTGGGGTAATTGATGGTTCATTGTATTTTACCCTACAAGAGCAAGGTTTGAGTACTATTGTTGCCTATAAGATGAGTGATATCTACGCTTGGACGGTGGATTTCTTTAGAATTCAGAAAGGGGACCGTTTTAAAGTCATTTATACAGAGAAGTATATAGATGATAGCATTTACGCTGGAGTTGACCAGATAAAGGCGGCTTACTTTGAACACAAAGGGGAACCGTTTTATGCCTTTCGATTCGAGACAGATTCAACCAAGCATATCGTTGATTATTTTGATGAGTCGGCCAATAACTTAAGACGTGCGTTTTTAAAAGCGCCTGTACAATTTAGCCGAATTTCATCCCGTTATAACCTAAAACGTAGGATTGCTTATTATGGAAATCGCGTTCGTCCTCATAGAGGAACAGATTTTGCTGCTCCAGTTGGGACGCCCATTTTATCTACAGCTAATGGGACGGTTATCGCCTCTGAGCGAAGAGGAGGAAATGGAAATTACGTCAAGGTGAAGCACAATAGCACCTATTCCACCCAATATTTGCATATGCAAAAGCGTAAGGTGAAAGTCGGAGATTACGTCAAACAAGGAGATGTTATAGGTTGGGTAGGTATGACAGGTAATACCAGTGGACCTCATGTTTGTTATCGATTCTGGAAGAATGGCAAACAAGTAGATCCATTTAAACAGGATCTGCCACAAGCAGAGCCTATTTCAGATAGTTTAAAAGTAAAATATCTGGATTATATTCACCCGATCAAGCAGCAATTGGATGCCCTTATGTTTGAGAGTCCAAAAGTAGATGAAGAAGAATTTATAACCGAATTAAATCAAGATAATGCCATTAGCAGCAAAAAATCCAACTAATACTACCGCCTGGAACGAATTACAGGAATACTACAATAGTTTTAAAGATAGACAGATTAAGGAACTCTTTGAAAAGGATCCTGAAAGAGCAAATAAGTTTACCTTAAAATGGAATGATTTTCTAGTCGATTTTTCTAAAAATCGCATTGATGACACGTCTTTTGAATTACTACAAAAATTAGCAAAAGAGTCGAATCTAGAAGATGCAATTCAGAAGTACTTTGGAGGTGATTTAATAAACCAAACTGAAGGGAGAGCTGTATTACATACCGCTTTAAGGACCAGTAAATCGGATGACGTTAGAGTAGATGGGGAAAATGTAGTTCCAGAAGTTTACCAAGTTCGTGAAAAAATAAAATCATTTACTGATTCTATAATATCTGGAAAGCACAAAGGCTACACCGGGAAGGCGATTACCGATATTGTAAATATCGGAATTGGGGGATCTGATCTTGGACCTGTAATGGTCACTGAGGCATTACAGTACTATAAAAACCATCTTCAAGTCCATTTTGTTAGTAATGTGGATGGTGATCATGTACATGAAACCTTAAAAGGACTTAATCCTGAAACCACTTTGTTTATAATTGTTTCCAAGTCTTTTACCACTCAGGAAACATTGACCAATGCCTTAACCATTAAGAAATGGTTTTTAAATTCAGCTTCGCAAAAAGATGTCGCAACCCACTTTGTTGCAGTATCTACGAATCTAGAAAAGATAGATGAATTTGGAATTGCTCCTGAAAATGTCTTTCCAATGGAAGATTGGGTTGGTGGACGTTTCTCTCTATGGAGTGCTGTTGGACTTTCTATTGCACTAGCGGTTGGTTACGACAATTTTGAAAAATTGTTAGATGGGGCTCATGCTATGGATACGCATTTTAAAGAAACACCTTTTGAGAAAAACATCCCTGTTATCCTTGCCCTTTTAAGTGTTTGGTATAATAATTTTTATGGAGCCGAAAGTGAAGCACTGATTCCATATAGTCAATACCTTCATCGTTTAGCGGCTTATTTGCAGCAAGGTACTATGGAGAGTAACGGGAAAAGTGTAGATCGAGAAGGTCATCCAGTAACCTATCAAACCGGAACGATCATTTGGGGAGAACCAGGAACAAATTCGCAACATGCATTTTTCCAATTGATCCACCAAGGAACCAAACTAATACCAACGGATTTTATCGGGTATGTAGAGTCCTTATACGGAGATCAAGACCATCACAATAAATTAATGGCTAATTATTTTGCTCAAACAGAGGCCCTTATGACAGGTAAAACTGCGCAGGAAGTTCGAGATGAATTGGAGGGTGGCAATTTATCAAGTGAAGAAATTGATGCTTTGGTGCCATTTAAAGTTTTTGAAGGAAATAAGCCGACAAACTCCATCTTAATTCACAAACTAACACCACAATCTTTAGGAGCATTAGTAGCTATGTATGAGCATAAAATATTTGTTCAAGGGGTTATTTGGAACATTTTTAGTTACGATCAGTGGGGTGTTGAACTTGGTAAACAACTCGCCTCTACTATCCTTAAGGATATAACTTCGGAAAGTGTTAGCAAACACGATGGTTCTACGTTAAATCTTTTACAATACTTTAAGAACAATTAACAAAAATTATAAAAATCCTAAATCGTAGCGTTATAATATCCATGATGTTAAAATGTTACGATTTTTGTGTACTTTTGTCAATGTGTTAAATTATTTAACATTCACATAATGTAGGAGTCCTTTTTTAATGGGATTTTTGCACGGTCAAATTAAATTAAATAACAAATGAAGACAATTTACAATTGGATTTTTACCGCAGTATTTGCGTTAATTTCAACTGCAGCATTTTCGCAAGGAACTATTACGGGTTCTGTAGTTGATGGTAGCATGGGGCAGCCTCTGCCAGGTGCGAACGTCATGATCAAAGGTTCTAGTAC
>NZ_DATGNU010000028.1:0-70410 GCF_035306585.1 Galbibacter sp. | reverse complement strand
TCATTGTGGAAACATATTCGTACGAATTGGGGTCGTAAGAAGAATTTGTCCATTCAGACACATTACCTGCCATATTGTATAGATTGTAGTCATTCGGGTCATACGACTTGGCTTCGACCGTATAAAGGGCCTGATCCGCAGCATAATCACCTCGTAGTGGCTTGAAATTAGCCATAAAACAACCACGATCATTCAATATGTATGGTCCTCCCCAAGGGTACGTCCCGGATTGGATGCCACCTCTGGCGGCATATTCCCATTCTGCCTCGGTAGGTAATCTAAACTGATTGACAAATTGCTTGCTATTTTCTTTTTGATAATCATTCTTATATTTTGTTCTCCAAGCACAAAATGCTTTAGCTTGTTGCCAAGTCACACCAACCACTGGGTAATCGCTATACGCTTCACTCCAAAAGTAATCGTTGTGCATGGGTTCATTATAAGAGTATGCAAAATCCTTTATCCAAACCGTAGTATCAGGATAAATGTTAACTTCTTCATGTTTGATAAAATCTAGACGTTTTCCTCCTCCTTTTGCTCTAGCCGCTGCTTGGATATCCATCCAATCGTACTGAAACTTGAGTTTTTTCACATCAATGGTACGCTGACCATTGTAGGATTCTTCAGTGGACAAGTAAATACTGTCCATAACCTCAGCGTAGTATTCATCAGGATATTTAGAAACATCCCAAATGAGATCTACATCCTTATTTAGGCTTCTCCCCTCATAACCAGTCTCCCCCATACCTGCGTAATTAAACAGCATGTATTTATCGTACTCGGATAAATTGGATGTGTCCGCATCTTTAAATGCAAATTCGCCAATACCACCAGTTCCTGGAACCTCTCCCAAGTCATCAGCAAGTATGGCCAACTCGGTTCGGACTATGGAATCCTTTACCCACTCTACAAATTGTCGGTATTCACTATTAGTTATCTCTGTCTCGTCCATATAAAATGAACGAACAGTCACTGTTTTAGTTGGAGCATTGAGAACATCGGCCATGTCTTCATCAGACCTACCCATTATGAAGGCACCTCCAGGAACTAGAGACATCCCGTAGGGCTTTTCTGGATGCCATTTCTTCCCTTGAACACCAACTAATTCTCCTCTGTCATTAGAACCACAGCTGGTTAATAATAATGTAACAGATGCTAAAAGAAATAGCTTTTTCATATACAAAATTGAGGTTAAATTACATTCTTAGATTTAAGACGGTAAACCTATTTAATAAATTTTAAAAAAACAATAAACTCGTAATTTTTGTTGTCAAATGGCTCTAAAGCACAGTCAATGGAGTATATCCATAGATTTTTAGATTCATTAAACTAACATTTTTTTATATGCTTTCCACCATCTTTCTGGTATAGTACCTTTGCTGGCTTCAACATATTCACTGTGTGTGCAAGGTAATAACGTATGCCTTTTAAATTTATTATCTAAATTTTCAATTTGTGGCACTTCTAGCCACCATCTTCCAGAAATATGGCTCTTAAAAAAGCATAGCTCCATATCCTCTAAAGGCACAATATACTTTGTGTAGTTAGCATTTGTGATAAAAGGGTAATCTTTTTTTCTAAAGTTATAGCCTTCAATAAAATACCAAATAATTTGTGCACTTAATTGGGCACACTGAATCGTGCGTTTGGTATTAAATAATCCAAAGGCTGTGACCTTATCACTAATACCAGCATAACGACTGATAGCACAAATCTCTCGACCATCAAATCCGTTGGGGTATGTATTGGAGGCATAACCAAGTTCGGCAGCCTTCACAGCGGTAAGATCCAAACTAACCAGATCCGTATCCCTGAAGATCGGCTCTACTACGGTGATATCATTGGTCACCTCTCCAAGTCTATAGGCGTCAAAAAATAATTTCTCAATCAGATCAATTTCTTCCTGAGCATTAAAATAAGTCTGATACCCCACAATACTACAATTAAACAAATTATTAGGTTGTTCCATAATAATCTTACTCATAAAAGCATTCGAGGAAATCAGTTCATCATTGACGCTTAGATCAAATTTACTGTCTACCGAGGTCAGGTTTACCATCTGCTCCAGAGCGTCATAGGCCCTATACATGGCAAAAGTCAAGTCTTGACTCCCCCCAATTACAATAGGAACGATACTTTTCTTCAACAAATCTGTCACAAGAGAACTTAAGGCAAAATAAGTATCCTTTAAAGATTCCCCCGGTTCTATATCTCCTAAATCTACCAAATTTGAAGGCCAGTTCCCCTGAAAGAGCTGGTAAAACTCTTTGCGTATAGCATTGAGATCGACTGCTTGGATATCGACCTCACTATCTGAGCGTGATTCCTTTACTCCGATTATGGCCAACTGGACACTGTCAAGTTCTGGAACCCCATCTGTCTTAGTATGAATACGAATACTATTCCCTATGGCCTGTGAAGGTAACATTTCTTTGTGAGCCAATACAGTATGTGATACAGGGGTTAAGAATTCAAGGTTCATAGTTTACAGATTACTTTTTGGCTTTCGATTTAGTGGTCGCCTTTTTAGTGGTTGTCTTTTTGGTGGTTGTCTTCTTGGCAGTGGATTTCTTTTTCGAACCACTTTTTTCAATCATTTCTTTGACCTGATCCAAGGTAAGTTTAGTCGCATCAATATCTTTAGAGAGCTCTATCTTGGTCTTCCCTTTAATGATATTGGATCTTCCCCAACGTGCCTTTTCCACTCGTATACCTTCCTCTTCCCAGTTATGTATAACCTTTTCACGTTCTTTTTTAAGTTTATCTTCAATCAGGGTTTCAATATCGTCTTGGGAAAGATTATCAAAATCATATTTTTTATTGACATTGATGAATATTCCATCATATTTAATAAAGGGTCCAAAACGCCCTTTACCTTTGGTAACTTCTTTACCCTTATACCATGCAATTGGTGCATCAGCTTTTTTCTTAAGTTCAATGAGCTCCACAGCACGATCATAAGTTACGTCAAAAACATCTTCTCCAGGAGATAATGATACAAAACTCTTTCCAAATCGCACATATGGACCGAATCGACCTACGTTCACTTGAACTTCCTCTCCTTCATATTTTCCTAGTGTTCTCGGAAGTTTAAAAAGTGACAAAGCTTCTTCAAAAGTAATGGAATCTATTGATTGATCTGGTAGTAGACTGGCAAAACGAGGTTTCTCCTCTTCCTCTACTGTTCCGATTTGTGCCATTGGTCCAAACCTTCCTAGACGAACACTTAATTGCCTCCCCGATTCAGGATCAGTACCTAATATACGCTCTCCACTTTCACGCTCCGCATTTTCTTCTACATGCAAGACATTAGGATGGAAATCTTTGTAAAAAGAGGCTATCATTTTAGACCAATCCTCTTCACCAGAGGCAATGTCATCAAAACTTTGCTCTACTTTAGCGGTAAAGTTGTAATCTAAAATATTTGAGAAATGATTGACCAAAAAATCATTTACGATCATTCCAATATCCGTGGGCACCAGCTTCCCCTTATCAGAACCAACTGTTTCGGTAAGCTCAGCCTCCACAATGGAGTCATCAATAATGGAGTACTGCAAGTATTTACGCTCTACCCCATCTATGGTGCCTCGCTCCACATAACCTCTATTTTGTATAGTGGATATGGTAGGCGCATATGTAGATGGTCTACCGATACCAAGTTCTTCTAGCTTTTTAACCAAGGAAGCCTCCGTGTAACGATATGGCGGTCTTGTAAATCGCTGTGTAGCGGTGATATTTTGTTCAAAAACTTGTTCATTTACTCTCAAGACCGGTAACATCCCTGCTCTATCTTCATCTTCTTCATCTGTTCCCTCTAAATACACTTTAAGGAATCCTTCGAATTTTAATACCTCTCCATTGGCAATAAATAATTCGTTGTGTTTATCAGCCTTAATCTTCACATTGGTTCGTTCTAAAAGAGCATCGCTCATTTGTGAAGCTATGGTACGCTTCCAAATCAAGTCATATAATCTTGCTTGATCTCGGTCTATTTGAACACTATGACGACTCATATCCGTTGGACGAATAGCCTCATGAGCCTCTTGAGCGCCTTTAGATTTTTTATTGTAATTTCTTGATTTAGAGAATTTCTCTCCGTAAGACCGAACGATCTCCTGCTTTGCAGCATTAATGGCCTCAGGGGATAGGTTTACGCTATCAGTTCTCATATAGGTAATCAGCCCAGCCTCATATAGTCGTTGTGCAATGGTCATAGTTTTGGAAACCGAAAAATACAATTTCCTTGAAGCCTCCTGTTGTAGGGTCGAAGTAGTAAATGGAGCAGCAGGACTCTTTTTAGCAGGCTTTGTATCCAACTCCACTATATGAAATGAAGTCCCAATATTTTTTTCTAAGAATTTTTTAGCCTCCTCTTTAGTATCGAAATTTTTGTTAATCTTCGCTTTAAAAACGGTGCCTTCACTATTTTTAAATTCAGCGACAACTCTAAAAGACGCCTCAGGGTTGAACTCTTTAATCTCACGTTCACGCTCAACAATAAGACGAACGGAAACCGATTGAACTCTCCCTGCTGAAAGCCCAGTTTTTATTTTTTTCCAAAGCACTGGAGACAACTCATAACCCACTAGACGATCCAACACTCTACGTGCTTGCTGTGCATTCACAAGATTGTAATCAATACTCCTAGGATTTTCAATGGCCTTTTGAATGGCATTTTTAGTAATGGAATTAAATACAATTCGTTTGGTATTTGCCTGATCTAATTTTAATGTTTCCGCTAAGTGCCAGGCAATCGCCTCCCCTTCTCGGTCCTCATCACTTGCGAGCCAGACGGTCTCTGCATTTTTCACAAGTTCTTTCAGCTTTTTAACAACGGCCTTTTTATCTGAAGATACAATATACTTGGGTTTAAAACCTTTTTCCACATCCACACCCATCTCTTTTGATGGAAGGTCAGATATATGTCCAAAACTAGACGCTACCTTATAATCCTTCCCAAGAAATTTCTCAATCGTTTTTGCTTTTGCAGGTGACTCTACAATAACCAAATTCTTTGCCATACACCAAATTTTAGGTTTACAAAAGTATATAGAATTTTTAATTTGCCATACTTGGACATGTTCAAAGGGCGTAAAACACTTCTAAAGTGCAGCTTTAAGCCCTAAAATATTTTTACATATCCCTAAATTGCAACCATTTAAATCTCAGTGGTCTCAATTTGAGAAATTTTTTCATCTTCCTCAAATCCAACAGCCTGTTTGTACACTATATAATAAGGTAGATAAACAAATGATGAGGTGAAAAGTACACCAATTACACATAATAACATTCCGACGATATTCGCTAGCAAGGAAGATACAATTAACAATCCAAATAGCAACAACCATTTTTTGTTACCTAACTGAAATGAAGCCTTTATGATTTCATTGGCTGTTAGCTCCGGATTATATGCCAATATAACAGGGATTAGCCCTAAAGGAATTGCAACATAAAACACTGGAAAATAACAAAGCATCACAGCCAGTAGCGCAATACCCAAACTTATTACAGAGAGCAAGAACAATTTACCCAAATAGGCTTTTTTAAGGAACATAAACATATTTGACTGTCCGCCCTCGAGCCCTAAGTCTTTTTCTTTTACAACGCTATAATATCCAGCAGTAAGTCCTAAAATGATGGTTTGCACCAAGGCCATTACTGGAAGAAAAAGCAATACGAAAACGATTATATACCATGGGGATAGGTTTCCAGCCTCAATATTGGACTCAGGAACCCCACTAGCTATAGCAGCGAATATGGGAATGTAAAGAATTAAAATTGCTGGAAGTACTAAAATAACATTTAATAGTAACATAAGGATTCCCTCTCCCCACGTTTTCTTAAACAAGTCAATGGCTTGTGAGAAGATATTACCAAAATCTAGTTTTGGTGCTGTTGTAATTTTATTAGACAGTTCTGTTAGGTTCATAGTCCTGATTATAGATTAGATAAACAAACCTACAAAAAAAACCGAAATAACTAATGGGTATTTTAATCACTATATCATATGGACTTGCTAATGGTCGGTATGCACCCAATACCTTTTACTTTTAAATCCAAAGAAATGATTTAAACAAGGGTATTACCAACTAGTTCAAGGGCAACATTTAACTTGATTGATCACTACAAAAACGCCTTACCGTAACACAAATAAAAAGTAATTCAAAATTTATATCAAAACGGTCTTGGATATAAGCTAAAGGTAAATTCCAAAAACAAAAATAGAAGGCTGTAGGAAAGTTATTTAAAAGAATTACCTATAAAATAGGTGCCTTATTAATTTAAAATAAAAACATACACGTTTGACACACAACAAACTAACCCTGGTTATAGTTGTTCGACGAAGTTTTTAAAATTAATATGCCAATATGTCACTACTTTATTATAAATTGTATCTTTGCGCAGCAATTCAATTTTATCAGTGAATAATGGAGAAGATAATTGACGAAAATCAACAAGGAAATAGTTTAGTTCTAGATCAGAACGAAAACAACAACCGCAAGCTATATATAGAGAGTTATGGCTGTCAGATGAATTTTTCAGACAGTGAAATCGTGGCGTCCATACTAGCTAAGGAGGGTTTTAACACTACTCAGAAAATGGAAGATGCGGATCTTGTTCTAGTGAACACTTGTTCTATCAGGGATAAGGCAGAGCAAACCATCAGAAAACGTTTAGAGAAATTTAATGCCGTAAAAAGAATCAACCCTAAAATGAAAGTGGGGGTATTGGGCTGTATGGCGGAGCGTTTAAAAGACAAATTCTTAGAGGAAGAGAAAATCGTAGACTTAGTTGTTGGTCCAGACGCCTATAAAGATCTTCCAAACTTAGTACAGGAAATTGATCAAGGACGTGATGCTGTCAATGTCATATTATCCAAAGAAGAAACCTATGGAGACATCTCCCCTGTTCGTTTGAACTCCAATGGGGTTAGTGCCTTTGTATCCATCACCAGAGGTTGTGATAACATGTGTACCTTCTGTGTGGTTCCATTCACAAGAGGTCGAGAGCGAAGCCGAGATCCACAGTCAATATTAGACGAGGTTAACGACCTATGGAGTCGAGGGTTTAAAGAAATCACCCTTTTAGGTCAAAATGTAGATAGCTACTTATGGTATGGCGGTGGACTTAAAAAAGATTTTGCAAAGGCTACTGACATTCAAAAAGCCACTGCAGTTAACTTCGCTAATCTATTAGAACTTGTCGCGCAAGCACAACCAAAGATGCGAATCCGGTTTTCCACTTCCAATCCACAGGATATGACCTTGGATGTGATTCACACCATGGCAGCCCATAGAAATATTTGTAACTACATTCACCTACCGGTACAAAGTGGAAGTGATGCCATATTAAAGGCTATGAATCGTCAACACACCAGAGCTGAATATTTTCAGTTAATTGACAATATTCGAAAAATCCTTCCAGATTGTGCTATTTCTCAAGATATGATAGCTGGTTTCCCTACAGAAACCGAAGAAGATCATAAGGACACCCTATCTTTAATGGAGTATGTAAAATACGATTTTGGATTTATGTTTGCCTACTCTGAACGTCCAGGAACTTTAGCGGAGCGAAAAATGGAAGATGATGTCCCTGAAGATGTTAAAAAACGTCGCCTTACAGAGATCATTAACCTTCAACAAAAACATTCTCACTACAGAACCCAACAGCATCTAGGAAAAACTGAAGAAGTATTAATTGAAGGTACTTCCAAAAAATCAGACGAACATTGGATGGGAAGAAATTCGCAAAACACTGTGGTTGTTTTCCCTAAAGAAAATTATAAGGTGGGTGAATTTGTAAACGTAACCATCAAAGATTGTACTTCAGCAACGCTAATGGGAGAAGCGGTAGGGTATTCAGATAACAATTAATTTCACCAAAAACAATTTTCATGGAAAATGTTCAGGCTATAAAACAACGATTTAGTATCATCGGAAATGATGTGAAACTAAACCGTGCCATTGAAAAAGCTATTCAAGTGGCACCGACCGATATTTCTGTGTTAGTTACAGGTGAGAGTGGTGTTGGTAAAGAAGCACTACCGAAAATTATTCACGGTTTATCCCACCGTAAACACGGAAAGTTTATCGCGGTAAACTGCGGAGCTATTCCTGAAGGGACTATAGATTCCGAACTTTTTGGACATGAAAAAGGAGCCTTTACTGGCGCTACACAAACCCGAAGTGGCTATTTCGAAGAAGCCGATGGAGGAACCATCTTTTTAGATGAGGTTGGTGAACTTCCACTAACGACTCAAGTTCGACTACTTCGTGTGCTGGAAAATGGAGAATTTTTAAAGGTTGGATCGTCGAAGGTCCAAAAAACCGATGTTCGAATCGTAGCTGCTACCAATATCAACATGTTCGAAGCCATAGAAAAGGAAAAATTCAGAGAGGACCTCTATTATCGACTCAGTACCGTTGAGATCTTTCTTCCACCACTTCGCAATCGAAAAGATGACATTCATTTATTGTTCCGAAAATTCGCCTCTGATTTTGCTCAAAAATACAAGATGCCAACAATACGTCTAGAGGAGGGCGCCGTTGAACTTCTTAAAAAGTACAGATGGGCAGGAAATGTAAGACAGTTAAGAAACGTCGCAGAACAGGTTTCCGTTCTAGAACAAAATAGAACCATTTCAGCGGAGACTTTAAGAGGATACCTACCAGATACTGGAAGCAATCTCCCTGCAGTGGTAAAGAGTCAAAGTTCAGAAAGTGACTTTGGCAGCGAGCGAGAAATTTTATATAAATTTCTTTTTGATATGAAGGGGGATTTAAACGACTTGAAAAAATTAACCTTGGAACTAATGAAAAACGGTGGAGACCGTCAGAAGGTTCAACAGGAAAACAAAAACTTGATCAATAAGATATATGGCGATGAGAGCGAGGTAGATTATGAGCCCGCTGAAAACGATGATACTCCTGTGGAAATCCTAGAGATCGAACAACGAAAAGATCCTTCATCACTAACCACGATCCCTGCAGCACTAGAGGATAAGTATCACTTTGCCGAAGACATCCAGGAGGAAGAAACGCTTTCTTTACATGACAAAGAACTCGAGTTAATCAAAAAAGCCTTAGAGCGCAATAAAGGAAAGCGTAAAGCAGCGGCGAAAGAGTTAGGAATTTCTGAACGCACCCTATACAGAAAAATAAAACAATTTGATTTATAAAGCGTTATAGCAATCAATAGTTATGAAAAATAGTATTGTACTTTTAATCAGTTGCATGCTCCTATGGGGTTGCGGTCCGTACTCTTTTACAGGAGTGAACACAACAGCTGAAAGCTTCCAGGTAAATTTCTTTAGAAATGAAGCCCCTATTGTAGAGCCTGGAATGGATTACGATTTCACCAATGCGCTTCAGGATTTAATCGTAAATCAAACCAACTTGCAGTTGGTGACCCGAAATGCAGATCTTATCTACGAAGGAGAGATTGTAGACTATCGTGTTTCTCCAATGTCTGCCACGGCAGATCAAAGGGCTGCTCAAAACAGGTTGACTGTTACTGTAAATGTTCGCTTCTATAATGCAGACAATCCAGAGGAAGATTTCGAACAACGCTTTTCCTTTTTCTACGACTATCCTGCCACGGCACAATTAGTGACGGTGCGTCAAGAAGCACAGGAGGTTATTTTTGAACGGATCACTCAAGATATTTTTAATGAAACGCTTGCCAATTGGTAAATTAAAATGAATATTTCAGATTTTTCAGACTTACTTAGAAAACCTGAGAATTTGTCCCAGGAGAAGATCGAAGCCCTAGAGAAGGTCATCGAGACATTCCCCTATTTCCAATCTGCACGCGCGGTATACCTTAAAGCTTTAAAGCAGCAAGGCAGCTACAAGTACAACGGTGAATTAAAACAAACGGCCGCCTATACCACAGACCGCTCTATTTTATTTGAATTTATCACCTCAGAGGAATTTAAACAACATGGTGTTGCAAAAAAAATAGCTACCCATATTGCCAATGAACAGCTCTATCCCATTGAAGTTATTGCGGAGGAGGTTATTGTCAGAGATCACAAAACTGCCTTTGACTTTAACCAAGTAGATGCAGAGGCTGTTATGGATCCGGAATTATTCCAGCCTAAAACTCCTTCGGAAGAACGTAAGGGGCAAAAGCCTGACCATCAGCAGCAGGACACCAAAAGTCCAAGTGAAACCTTAGAAATTGGCAAACCTTTAGATTTTAATGCCTCGGAATCCCGCTCTTTCGTGGAGTGGCTGCAATTGTCCGCTCCTCCAAAACCTATTGATCGCCAAAAGCAAAAAAGAGTCGAAACCACGGGCTCCGATAAAAAAAATCAACCAGCAGCCATCGAGCAAAAATTAAAATTAATCGATCGCTTTATAGAGACCAATCCTAAGATTCCACCCGTTGGAAACACAACGCCAACCAAAGGAAATTTAGCTAAGGCGGTAGTATTGGAGAAAAATGAACTAATGACTGAAACGCTGGCCCGTGTGTACTTAGAGCAGAAAAAGTATAAAAAAGCAATACAAGCATATAAAATTTTAAGTTTGAAATATCCAGAAAAAAGTGGTTTCTTTGCAGACCAAATTAAAGCAGTAACGAAATTAAAAGACAATAATTAATATTATAATGAGCACATTTTCAATTTTCTTGATCCTTATTATCATCGTATCCTTTCTGTTGGTTTTAGTCATAATGGTACAAAACCCTAAAGGAGGCGGATTGTCTTCTTCATTCGGTGGAGGTGGAAGTCAAATTGTCGGAGGTGTGAAGAAAACTGGGGACTTTTTGGATAAAAGTACTTGGACATTAGCGACAATTTTAGTAGTCTTAATTCTGCTATCAAACATTACACTAATTTCAAACACCACATCAGCCGATTCTAAATTATTAGAAGGAAGTGGTATTGAAAATCGCCAGGTACCTGCAGCAGAATTACCTCAGCCAGCAGTCCCTGCCACAAATGCAGGAGATAGTCTTGACGGACAGTAAAAAAAACAGTACGATAGAGGTTCTAATGCCAGCTTAGTGACAAGCTGGCATTTATTTTTTATGAATGTCAGTTTTTTATCAAATGGCACAATTTCTGCCTATCGAATAAGAGTTAAATTAAAAATTAATTAATTAAATTTTGAAAAATATGTCCAAGTTAAACATCAAGCCGCTTGCAGACAGAGTTCTTATCGAACCTCTTGCAGCTGAAACCAAAACAGCTTCTGGTATTATTATTCCTGACAATGCAAAAGAGAAACCTCAAAAAGGTACAGTTGTCGCAGTAGGTCCTGGTACCAAAGATGAAAACATTACCGTTAAAGTTGGAGATACCGTTTTGTATGGGAAATTTGCAGGTACAGAACTTAAATTAGAAGGTACTGATTACCTAATGATGAGAGAGAGCGATATTCTTGCGATCGTTTAAGCTCACACTTTTCAACCAATTAATTTTCAAAACACTCAAAATTTATTTTTGAATTAAAAACTAAAAAAATGGCAAAAGATATTAAATTTGACATTCAGTCTCGCAACGGACTCAAGCGAGGAGTAGATGCATTAGCCAATGCAGTTAAAGTTACCTTAGGTCCTAAAGGGCGTAACGTTATTATTAGTAAATCATTTGGTGCACCTCAAGTAACTAAAGATGGTGTGACAGTGGCAAAAGAAATCGAATTAGAAGATGCTCTTGAGAACATGGGAGCTCAGATGGTGAAAGAGGTTGCTTCTAAAACAAATGATTTCGCTGGAGACGGTACTACTACTGCTACCGTTCTAGCACAAGCAATCGTTAAAGAAGGTCTTAAAAACGTTACCGCTGGTGCCAACCCAATGGATCTAAAAAGAGGTATTGACAAGGCTGTAGAGGCTTTGGTTGCTGACCTTAAAAAACAAGCACAAACCGTTGGTGATTCATCTGAAAAGATCAAACAAGTTGCTTCAATTTCTGCAAACAACGACGATACCATCGGTGATCTTATCGCGAAAGCTTTTGAAAAAGTAGGTAAAGAGGGTGTTATCACAGTAGAAGAAGCTAAAGGAACAGACACCTACGTGGACGTAGTTGAAGGAATGCAGTTTGACAGAGGTTACCTTTCTCCATACTTTGTGACTGACACTGACAAAATGATTGCTGAACTAGACAATCCATATATCTTATTGTTCGATAAGAAAATATCAAACCTTCAAGAAATTCTTCCTATTCTAGAACCAGTAGCACAATCTGGAAGACCACTTTTAATCATCGCTGAAGATGTAGACGGACAAGCACTTGCTACCCTTGTGGTGAACAAACTACGTGGTGGATTGAAAATTGCAGCTGTGAAAGCTCCAGGATTTGGAGACAGAAGAAAAGCAATGTTAGAAGACATCGCGATCCTAACTGGTGGTACTGTTATTTCGGAAGAAAGAGGTTTCTCTCTTGAGAATGCTTCCTTAGACATGTTGGGTACTGCTGAAACTGTAACCATCGATAAAGACAACACAACAGTTGTGAATGGTTCTGGTGCTACTGACCAAATCCAAGGTCGTGTGAACCAAATTAAAGCACAAATCGAATCAACTACTTCAGATTACGATAAAGAGAAACTTCAAGAGCGTTTAGCTAAATTGTCTGGAGGAGTTGCTGTACTTTATGTTGGTGCTGCTACCGAGGTTGAAATGAAAGAAAAGAAAGACCGTGTAGATGATGCATTACATGCCACTAGAGCGGCTGTAGAAGAAGGTATTGTTGCTGGTGGTGGTGTTGCTTTGTTAAGAGCTAAAGCTACTCTAGATAAAATCAAAGCTGAAAACGACGACGAAGAAACAGGTATACAAATCGTAAGTCGTGCAATTGAAGCACCAATGAGAACTATCGTTGAGAATGCTGGTAAAGAAGGATCAGTTGTAGTTGCTAAAGTATACGAAGGCAAAAAAGATTTCGGATACAATGCTAAAACCGACGCTTATGTAAACATGCTAGAAGCTGGTATTATCGATCCAACGAAAGTAACACGAATTGCATTAGAGAACGCCGCTTCAGTAGCTGGAATGATCCTAACTACTGAATGTTCTTTAACCGACATTAAAGAAGACGCTCCTGCAATGCCTCCAATGGGCGGAGGAGGAATGCCAGGTATGATGTAAGAAGCATACCATCCATAATATTAAGAGCTGTACTTTTAAATAAGTATGGCTCTTTTATTTTTAAACAAAAGGCACTATCGTACTGTTATGTACTACACTTAAAAACTTAGGGGTAAAAGAAAAAAATGCGAGAACCGACAAAAACAGCACGATTAGAAACCTTCTATCCATTGGATTTTGCAATGAACAATCGCTGGCCAGTACCATTTAATGTCATATAATTTTAATTTGGGGGAAGGACATCTTAATTATCTTCCATTTTTCGAGGTCTTTTCCAGGGTGACTTTCCCTGATTTATCTCTCGCAGATTTAAAATGAGCCAGCACCAATACCGTAAATTTACCTGAATTAGATAACGTAGAAAATAGCGCCATAGTACCTTTTAATCTGTAAGGTATACGCTCAGACTTTCAGAAATTTAGGATTTTGAAAACCATTAAATAGTGTTATCTTTAAGCAAAACAACTTCACATGTCTAATAAAGGATTAATCATCGAACAACGAAGCAGGGATATAGGTGATTTTTTAGTAGGTCGCTATTTACCTTTTCGTAAAAAAAGAATGGTAGGGCCCTTTATCTTTATCGATCACATGGGACCCTCGAGTATTCAACCAGGAAGCTATTTAGATGTGGGGCAACATCCGCATATCGGGCTCTCTACCCTAACCTACCTTTTCGAAGGACAAATCCACCACAAAGACAGTCTAGGCAGTGATCAAATCATCACTCCAGGCTCTGTGAACTGGATGACCGCTGGCAAAGGGGTTACTCACACAGAGCGCACCCCTGCGCAGCTTCGGGACGGCAAAACGTATCCTTTACATGGGTTTCAAATATGGATTGCTCTTCCAAACCATCTGGAGAATATGGAACCTGAGTTTCACCATTTTGACAAAG
The DNA here is from genome assembly GCF_035306585.1 of Galbibacter sp. GTDB lineage: Bacteria > Bacteroidota > Bacteroidia > Flavobacteriales > Flavobacteriaceae > Galbibacter. The sequence continues at coordinate 56,408 of NZ_DATGNU010000028.1, read as the reverse complement.
ATGAGCTTCCAAATTGGGAAGAAAATGGCTTACAATTCCGATTAGTCGCAGGAGAAGGCTACCACCAAAAATCACCTGTACCAGTTCACTCTAACCTTTTTATGCTTGAGATTAAAAGCGTACAAGACACTCTATTAGAAATACAAGATCAGGTCAAAGGAGAAATTGGCATCTGCATTATTAAAGGAAGTATTAATGCCTGTGGGCAAAGGATATCGGAAGGAAACATGATTGTGTCCAAAACAGAAGATACCTGTAAAGTGGAGGTCTCAAACCATACGCATCTTTTACTCTTTGGAGGAGAACCTTTTCAAGAGAAGCGCCACATTTTCTGGAATTTCGTATCATCAAGTCCCCAAACCATTGCACAAGCCAAGACCGATTGGAAAAACAAAAAATTCCCAAAAGTACCTGTCGATGATTCTTATATCAACCTGCCTGAGTAAAACAATTTTTAAAAATTAAGAGGTTTCCAAAGCCAAGAAAGTTACCTTTGTAAAAAATCATAAAATGCCATTCGAAAGCTTAAAACCAAAGGTAGTAGCGCTACTTGCAAATCAAGAGCAAACCCTTACCAAGAAACTTACAGCAGTTTGCCAACTATTAAAACAGTCCATCGACTATTACAACTGGGTGGGCTTCTATTTTAAAAATGGAGACAAAGAAGAATTAAAGCTTAAAGCCTTTGCTGGTGAGCCCACGGACCACGTGATTATTCCTTTTGGAAAGGGAATTTGCGGACAGGTAGCGGTTTCAAACCAAAACTTTGTAGTTCCCGATGTAAAAGCACAGGACAATTACATTGCCTGCAGTTTGGATGTCAAAGCAGAAGTGGTAATACCCCTGTTTGTAGCAGGTGAAAACATCGGTCAAATTGATATCGATTCACATACAGTGGATCCATTTTCTAAAGCGGATGAAGACTTTTTGACCTTTGTCAATCAAAGTGTAGCCCAAATAATTAAGAAAAAAGATTTTTAGTGCGTATAGATTCGCAAATTAATGCAAAAAAACTACTTTTGCACTCCATCATAACACAAGGACAATGAACGATTTCAGATCAGCCAAATCGGCTTTAATTTCAGTTTTTAGTAAAGACGGCCTTGAGCCAATTGTAAAAAAATTAGATGAACTAGGTATAACCATATACTCAACAGGCGGCACCGAAAAATTCATTAAAGATTTGGGGATCCCCGTTGTTCCTGTAGAAGATGTAACGAGCTACCCTTCTATCTTAGGTGGACGAGTTAAAACACTGCACCCAAAGGTTTTTGGAGGTATTTTAAACCGTCAAGAAAATGAATCCGATCAGCAAGAGTTGGAAAAATTTGAAATTCCACAACTTGACATCGTTATTGTTGATCTTTATCCATTTGAAAAGACAGTTGCTAGTGGCGCATCAGAACAAGATATCATCGAGAAAATCGACATAGGTGGAATTTCACTCATCAGGGCAGCAGCGAAGAATTACAAAGATGTACTTTGCGTTGCCTCTATGGACGACTACCAAGAGTTTTTAGATCTTTTACTTCAAGATAATGGTAAAATTTCTATTGAAAGCAGAAGACGTTTTGCAGCCAAAGCATTTAACATCTCTTCTCATTATGATTCAGCCATTTTCAATTACTTTAATGCTGAGGAGTCCCTCGAAGCTTTTAAAGTAAGTCAAACCAATGGAACAACCCTTCGATATGGAGAGAACCCACACCAAAAAGGATTCTTCTACGGTGACTTAGAAGAACTTTTTGACAAGGTCCATGGAAAAGAGCTTTCATATAACAACCTATTGGATGTTGATGCAGCAGTGAATTTGATGGGAGAATTTAAAAATGACGATCCGACTTTTGCAATTTTAAAACACAACAACGCTTGTGGGCTTGCTACAAGAAGCACTATCAAACAAGCCTATGTGGATGCCTTAGCTGGAGACCCAGTATCGGCCTTTGGTGGGGTACTCATTTCAAACAAAGAAATCGACTTAGAGACCGCTGAGGAAATTCACAATTTATTCTGTGAGGTGGTCATTGCACCATCATACGCATCTCAGGCCCTTGAACTTCTTAAAGGCAAAAAGAACCGAATAATCCTAATTCAAAAAGAGGTTGAATTCGCCACCCAAAGTGTTCGCACATGTCTTAATGGCATGCTAGTACAAGAAAAAGACCTTAAAACCGATACGGTCGAAGATCTTACCTATGTCACCAACAATAAACCTTCAGAAAATGAGTTAGAGGACTTAATCTTTGCTTCTAAGATCTGCAAACACACCAAATCCAATACCATCGTATTGGCCAAGAACAAACAATTGTGTGCTAGCGGAACAGGTCAGACCAGTCGAGTCGATGCCTTAAGACAGGCCATTGAGAAGGCACAGTCTTTTGAATTTGACCTAAAAGGTGCTGCCATGGCAAGTGATGCATTTTTCCCTTTCCCTGATTGTGTAGAAATCGCAAGCAAGGCTGGGGTGGAAAGTGTTATTCAACCAGGGGGCTCGATTAAAGACCAATTAAGCATCGATTACTGTAATGAAAACAATGTTTCCATGGTATTTACGGGAACACGTCATTTTAAGCATTAATTTTATTACATTTGGGAGATTTATAAAATCATGAACCTCACAGTAGCTAAAACTGTGAGGTTAAATAAAAATAAAACGGTTTATTATAGAGCCCTTTAAAATAGAAATAACCTATTAATACAATAATTATTCATGGGATTTTTTGACTTCTTGACCGAAGAAATAGCCATTGATCTTGGAACTGCGAACACCTTGATTATACATAACGATAAGGTGGTGGTAGATAGTCCATCAATTGTTGCTAGAGACCGAATGACGGGGAAAATCATAGCTGTTGGGAAAGAGGCTAGTATGATGCAAGGTAAAACCCATGAAAACATCAAAACAATACGTCCACTAAAAGATGGCGTTATTGCTGACTTTGATGCCTCTGAGAAGATGATCAACATGTTCATCAAGGGCATTCCAGCACTGAAAAAACGCTTTTTCCAACCCACTCTAAAGATGGTTATCTGTATTCCTTCTGGGATCACAGAGGTAGAAATGCGTGCGGTTAAAGAATCAGCAGAACGTGTAAATGGAAAGGAAGTATACCTTATCCACGAACCAATGGCCGCAGCCATTGGTATCGGTCTAGACATCATGCAACCTAAAGGAAACATGATCGTCGATATAGGAGGAGGAACCACAGAGATCGCCGTGATTGCACTTGGAGGAATCGTATGCGATAAGTCTGTGAAAATAGCTGGAGATGTATTCACCAATGACATCATCTATTACATGCGTACCCAACACAACCTATATGTTGGAGAAACTACCGCAGAGAATATAAAAATAGCCATTGGCGCAGCCACTGAAGACCTAGAAATTCCGCCAGAAGAAATGAGTGTTCAGGGTCGTGATTTACTTACAGGTAAACCAAAACAAGTGCAAATTTCTTATAGAGAAATTGCAAAAGCCCTGGATAAATCTATTTTACGTATCGAGGATGCGGTCATGGAAACATTATCCCAGACCCCACCAGAGTTAGCTGCAGATATATACAATACTGGAATTTATTTAGCAGGAGGAGGCTCCATGTTAAGAGGACTAGACAAGCGAATCTCGCAAAAGACAGATCTACCAGTATACATTGCAGAAGACCCACTCAGAGCCGTAGTAAGAGGTACAGGAATTGCTTTAAAGAATTTAGAGAAATACAAACCTATCTTGATAAAATAAAACAGGTGAATGCAACAAATAGTCAATTTTTTAATAAGGCATAAAACCTTTATTACATTTTTTGTGCTCTTTTGTTTTTCACTTTTTCTTGTAATTCAGTCACATTCTTATCACAATACAAAGTTTGTAAACTCCGCCAATTGGGTTACCGGAAGTATTTATAATACAACCAACAGCATAGGAGATTATCTGTATCTTAAACAATACAATCAACAATTAATTAAGGAGAATAGCTATTTAAGAAAACAGCTTTTAAATAGAGGGGTCCCCATAACGGACAGTCTTATCGATTCGGATTCTCTGAATCTAAAATTTAAAATTCGTCCTGCCTCCATTATTAAGAACAGTTATAACAAATTAAACAACTACCTTCTAGTGGATAAGGGAAGCTCCGATAGTATCGTCCAAGATATGGGGGTGATTACCAGTCAAGGAATTGTAGGTATTATCGAGAACACCTCTACGGGATATGCCAACATTCAATCGGTTCTCAATACATACTCCGAGATAAACGCCGCTATAAAGAACACTAATAATTTTGGATCCCTAAAATGGAATGGGGAGGATTTTAATGTCGTACAACTGGTAGATGTACTGCGATCAGCCCCTATTAAAAAAGGCGACACCATCATCACTGGAGGGATGTCTAGTATATTCCCAAAAGGAATACTCATTGGAACGATCAAAGACTTCTCCTTAGATGCCTCGGAGAATTACTATCTTATCGATGTGGATTTATTTAATGATATGACCACCTTAGACCAGGTCTATATATTAGAAAACTTAAATAGAAAAGAAATTTTAGAATTGGAAAATAGCCTCAATGAATAAAACTGTCTTTATAAATACAGTCCGTTTTTTGGTTTTAGTGCTATTCCAAGTAGTACTATTTAACCACATTAACTTTTTGGGGTACATCAATCCATATATCTATATTTTATTTATTGTATTCTTCCCCTACAATAAGGACAATCGAATCTTTTTCATTCTATGTTGCTTCCTCCTTGGGCTATGCATTGACATTTTTAGCGATTCCGGAGGGGTACATGCGGCTGCATGTCTTGTCATTGGGTACTTAAGGCCAATGATGATGCGCTTTGTTTTTGGATTGAGTTATGACTATTACAGCATCAAAATTGAGAAGACCCATTTTGGACAGCGTATCAACTACCTTCTTATCTTTATTTTAACACATCATCTAATCCTTTTCTCTTTAGAGATTTTTAGTTTTGCACACATTGTATTGATCTTGAAAAAAACGGTTTTTTCTGCAATATTCACCCTACTTTTGTGTTTAATTTTCATCTCATTATTTAGCAGGAGGAGTTCATGAGAAAATTACTTTTAGCTTTTATTATTATCCTAACTACGTTTGTCTATTTGGGTAGGCTGGCCTATCTGCAATTAATAGATAATAGTAGCCAAAATCCATTGGATGATACCGCGATAAAGGCAGTTTATGATTATCCTGAACGAGGTCACATTTACGATAGAAATGGCAAGTTATTGGTAGATAATCAGCCCTCTTATGATGTGATGGTAATTCCAAGAGAAGTCAAGCCACTTGATACCTTAGAGTTCTGTACCCTTTTAGATATTACAAAAGAGGATTTCGATAAAAGATTTAGAAAAGCAAACAACTACTCTCCTCGACTCCCGTCGGTTTTTGTACAGCAATTATCCAAAAAGGAATATGCCGTACTTCAAGAGAAAATGAGAAAGTACGAGGGCTTTTATATTCAAAAGCGATCCCTTAGACATTATATCACCCATGTAGGCGCCAATGTCCTGGGGTATATCAGTGAGGTCAACGAGCGAGATCTTAAAAACAACACGTACTATCAATCTGGTGAACTCATTGGTCGACAAGGTGTTGAAAAACAATACGAAGCGGTTCTAAGAGGCCGTAAAGGGGTCAAGTTCATTCAGAAAGACCGCTTTAACAGAGTGATCGGTTCATATAAAGGAGGTATTTATGATACCTTGCCAGTACCTGGAAAAGATATTCAGTTAACAATCGATATTGACCTTCAAACCTATGGAGAAAAATTAATGCAAAATAAACGAGGTGGCATTGTGGCCATTGAGCCCTCCACTGGTCAGATCTTAACTTTAGTGACAGCACCTTCCTATGATCCAGCACTACTGGTTGGGAGGGAGCGATCTAGGAACTACACCAAACTCTATTATGACTCCATAGCAAAACCTTTATATGACAGAGGTCTTATTGCTTTATATCCTCCCGGGTCTCCATTTAAAGCAATAAATGCCCTTATTGGCTTGCAGGAAGGAGTCATTGATGAAAATAGCACAGTGGTGTGTAATGGTGGGTATCACTACGGACGTGGCGCCTTTATGCGTTGTCATTGTACCTATGGAAGTATCAACGATATGAATCGTGGGATATACAGATCCTGTAACACTTATTTTGCATCAACTTACCGAAAAATAATTGAAAAATATCCAAGCGCTGCAGAGGGACTTAATGCGTGGAATGAGCATGTAAAGAGTTTTGGACTTGGGGATTTCTTAGGTTATGACCTTCCCATTGGAAAAGCAGGAAGAGTCCCAAGTGCCGCCACCTATAATAGTATTTACGGAGAGAACAGATGGTTTGCCACCAATACCATTTCCAACGCCATTGGTCAAGGGGAAATACTCACCACTCCTATCCAACTGGCTAATCTAACGGCTATCATTGCAAATAGAGGATCTTATTACACCCCTCATATCATTAAGAAAATCGAAAACGATACCATCGCACACGATTTTATCATAGAAAAGCACACCACCATAGACCCAGAGAATTTTGAACCGGTGGTCCAAGGAATGCACGATGTTTATGAAAAAGGGACAGCGAGATTCTTAAAGATTCCTGGAATTGAAATAGCGGGAAAAACAGGTACCGCTGAAAATTTCACCAGAATAGAAGGTAAACGCGTGCAGCTGACCGACCACTCTATTTTCGTGGCCTTTGCCCCTGTGGATAATCCAAAAATTGCAATTGCTGTATTTGTAGAAAATGGTTATTGGGGAAGCCGTTGGGCGGGTAGAATAGCTGGACTAATGATTGATAAGTACATAAACGGCACTGTTCAGAGGACCGATTTGGAAGACTATATACTTCAAGGCAGTTTACTTGAAGAATATGAAAAACCACTTGGTGGAGAATCCTTTTTTATAAACGATGGTAAAACCTACAATGAGTGGCCTAAACCAAAAGAAGAAGAGGTTTCTCAAAACAAGGCAATAAACACCCCAACAGCCGATGAATAATTTTATAAAATCTATAGACTGGTTTAGCATTTTGCTATATACCTGCCTTGTATTTATAGGTTGGATAAACATTTATTCAACGACCTATACATCCGATCATCAAGGACTGATGAACCTCGACACTTTCCACGGGAAACAACTGATGTTTATCATCGTTAGTTTCTTGACCATTGTAATTACCCTTGCTATAGAAGCCAAATTTTATGAACGTTTCTCTAGTGTGATCTATTTAGTTACCATCGTATCATTAGCAGGCTTGTTTTTATTTGGTAAGAACATTAACGGAGCTACCTCTTGGTATGCCATTGGTGGGATGACCTTGCAACCCTCCGAATTCGCAAAAGTAGCTACTGCACTGGCACTGGCTAATTTTGTAAGTGATATTCAGACAGATCTCAATAGCTTTAAGGATCTTTTAAAAGCTTTTGCCATTATATGCTTACCAGCACTACTGATAATTCCACAACCAGACCCTGGAAGCGCCCTGGTTTACTTGGCTTTTTTCTTTGTCCTCTACAGAGAAGGTTTATCGGCCAACTATTTGCTTATCGGGGTCTTGGGAGCCATTATTTTTATATCCACTCTCTTATTTGGCACCCTATGGGTAAGTTTAATCACGATCGCCATACTCACCATTTGGTATTTGATTTATAAGAAAAGAAAACGGAAGATTTCGATCTTTAGGCTTGTCATTATCACTATAGTTACCATAGCGGTTTCTTATTCGGTATCCTTTGTATATGACCATGTGTTTGAACAACGCCATCGTGATCGATTCAGCCTATGGTTACGATTGGAACATGACCCTTCAGAATTGGATCATATTAGAAAAACCATTGGTTATAACACCTATCAGTCGGAATCTGCCATTGGCTCTGGTGGATTTAGCGGAAAAGGTTTCTTAGAAGGAACAAGGACCAAAGGAAATTTCGTACCAGAACAGCACACTGATTATATTTTTAGTACCGTAGGAGAAGAATGGGGCTTTTTAGGTAGCACGCTGGTGGTACTCCTATTCGCCGCTTTAGTTCTACGGGTGATCTTTTTGGCAGAGCGACAGAAGTCGTCCTTTAGCAGGATTTATGGTTACTCCGTGGCATCGATCCTATTCTTTCATTTTGCCATTAATATTGGAATGGTCATTGGTCTATTGCCTACTATTGGCATACCGCTGCCCTTCTTTAGTTATGGCGGTTCAGGTCTTTTAGGATTCACCATGCTCTTGTTTATATTTTTAAAACTCGATGCCAACCGCATCAATGAATGGTAAGGGATCGTTTAGCGATCGAATTTAACAGACCAAAGTATTTACCGTGCATATTTGCCCCCCGTAGAAAATTACTTTTTAAATTGAGGAGATCCCCTTTTCTTGCCCTTTCACTTTCTTGGGTAGATTCATATGCGCTTTCCTACCCAGGATTTGATAGACCAATATTTTCCTTTGTAGACCATATAATAAGCAAGATTATTACTTTAAACCAAGAAAAAACCGCATAATTCATATAAACTATGCGGCCTTCCCATCAATAAAAGTCTAGAATTTTTAATCCCTTATTCGAGCGACCTTTCCACTTTTCATGGTACTTAATTTTAAATCCTCAAGTACATGTATCGCTTCTTCAATATACACATCTTTTGACAAATTTTTATGCCAACGCTCTCTCTTGGCCTTTAAAGTAGTGTCTTGTGCCATTAATTCCTTCTCGTAGGCAAGTGAAGTAAAACTCAGATCGGTCTGATACTCAGAAATCTCTCTAAATCGTTTCATTACCTCTTTATCCTTCTGAGCTTCTAGCTTATAGGCCTCTATATTTAAAGGATATACTTTTTCCTCTTGTTGTTCTTTGATCCATTGTGCATTTTCATCGATCAACTGAAGTTGCGGGTTTTGAGCCATACGCTCTTTACTTTTCTCAATAGTAAGATCATAATCAATATACCCACTCCATTTTTCATACGGCGCAGGCTCTATCTTATCCCACGGAAGTGGATTGTCTTGATCCTTTTCACCTATATCCGTATAGCTGTATTTATCTGGCACAACCACATCACTTTTAACGCCCTCTAGCTGTGTTGATCCACCACTGATACGGTAAAACTTCTGAGTGGTCACTTTAAGCGCCCCAACATCACCAAATTCATTGCTTCCCCTTAAGAACTGGTTCAGATTGATGATGTTTTGAACCGTACCTTTACCATAGGTTTGTTTACTCCCTAGTACAATAGCCCTTTTATAGTCTTGCATGGCAGCAGCCAGGATTTCGGACGCAGATGCCGACAATTCGTTCACTAATATCACAAGAGGACCTTCCCATTGTATCCGTTTATCTTTATCCGATAATACTTCTTTTTTCTTACCAGTTGATTTGACTTGAACAATAGGTCCTTCTTTGATAAAAAGTCCTGCCATGTCAACAACCGTTTTAAGGGATCCACCGCCATTGTTTCTCAAATCAAGCACAAGACCTTCCACACCAGCTTCCTTCATTCTTTCTATTTCTTTGGCAACATCAGAATAGGCATTTCTTCCATCATAATCTTCAAAATCAATATAGAACTTAGGCAAGTTAATCACTCCAAAGATGCGACCATTCTTCTCAACGATGGAAGACTTTGCATAGGACTCTTCCAATTCCACCACATCCCTTATGATCGGAATCTCAACAATGGAACCATCCACTCGTTTCACGGTGAGCAACACTTTGGTCCCTTTAGGACCTTTGATGAGTTTTACAGCATCCTCCAATCGCATTCCAACAATGCTTACGGGTATTTCACCTTCCTGACCCACTTTAACAATTTCATCCCCTACCTCAAGGTCATCTCCACGCCACGCGGGACCCCCTGAGATAATTTCAACGATTTTAATATGGTCACTTTTCTTCTGAAGCCTTGCACCAATACCTTCGAATTTCCCAGACATACTGGTATCAAAACGCTCCTTTTCCTCTGGGGCAAAATACACCGTATGCGGATCAAAGCCACTGACAATGGCATTCAGATAAGCCGAAAACCAATCTTCACGGTCCAGATCTTCCATAAACTCAAAATACTCCCCAAGGGTTTTAAGCGTGGCCTCCCTTGTTTTTTTCTCCAATGCCACTGGATCATCAGTTGGCATTTCGCTACTATCGATCCCTTCTTCAAATTCCACCGCCTGATCTAAGGCAACTTTATCGTCATAGGTTTCACTACCTAAGGAATCTTCTGCACTTTCCAATGCAGAAGCATAACGCTCAAGAGTAGAGAACTTTAGTTGTTTTCTCCAACGCTCCCATCGCTCTTCTTTGCTTTTAGCATACCCCAAATTGTCATAATCAACATTTATAGTGTCATCCTTGGAATAATCAAATGGAGTCTCCAAGACATCCTTATACATTACCGAGGCCTCATCCATGCGTTGCATCAATCGCTCATAGGTCAAGTTGAAAAAGCTGATATCTGAGGTTTTAATCTGATCGTCAATAGCCTCACGATAGGCGCTAAATTCATCAATATCGGATTGTAGAAAATAACGCTTTAAAGGATCTAAACTCTCTATATAATTATCATAGACCTGCCGTGAAAATTCGTCATTAAAAGTCTTTGGGTCAAAATGACCGTTTTCCAATACATACGTAATAAGATCTATAAGAAGTTTGTCCTTATCAGGATTATCAAACGACTTATTAGTAAAACTACACGATGCAGCCGAGATAAGTAATACGGCCAATAGATACACTAAATTCCTTTTCATTTATTATTTTTTTTTTACAGAGATTCTTATTTCTTCATTTTTTCAATGGCCTACACTCTTAACCATTATCCCTGTGATGCCTCCAATATAAGAAAAAACTTCTGTGTTAAAGTAATTCTTACCTTCATAAGATTTGCTTTTTGGCAATATCATGGCAAAAGGACGACTAAATTAAAGAAAATATTGTGCCAAATACCTAAATATCAACTAATATTTTGTTAAACATCTAAGTTCCTCCAATGTACTTTAATTTGATTATTTTAGCGACATTAATTATGTACTAAAATGAAAAATAAACCCTTAATACTAGTGACCAATGATGATGGTATTACTGCGCCAGGACTACGAGCGCTTATAGCGGTAATGAATCAACTTGGCGATGTGATTGTAGTAGCACCTGATAGCCCACAAAGTGCAATGGGGCATGCTATTACTTTAAATTCAACACTATATTGCAGTCCTATCACCATAGATGAGAAAGATATACATTTGGAATACAGTTGTAGTGGCACCCCTGCAGATTGTGTCAAGCTCGCTGTGAATGAAATACTTAATCGTCCACCCGATATTTGCGTAAGCGGTATTAATCATGGATCCAACTCCTCCATTAACGTCATTTACTCAGGAACTATGAGTGCTGCCGTTGAAGCAGGAATTGAAGGGATTCCAGCTATTGGGTTTTCACTATGTGACTATTCTTGGGAAGCTGATTTTGACGCCGTCAAAGACTACGTTAAAACCATTACTGAAAATGCGCTTAAAAACGGTATCCCAAAAGGAGTGGTTTTAAATGTTAACTTTCCTAAACTAAAGAAAAATGACATTAAAGGGATTAAAATATGCCGCCAAGCTAAAGCACGATGGATAGAGTCTGTAGACAAAAGAACCAATCCTATGGGAAGAGATTATTACTGGCTTTCTGGAGAATTTGTCAACCAAGACAAAGGGGAGGACACCGATGAATGGGCATTAGAGAATGGTTATGTCTCTGTTGTTCCTGTACAATTTGACTTGACAGCACATCACACCATACAAGATTTAAACACTTGGGAATTTGATCATTAGAAAAGAAATTATCACCGGCTTTATCGTAGGTATTATAGCCAACATTGTTGGAACACTAGGTTATATCTTAATTTTTTCAGATCTTTCTGTTGCTACCAGCCTACAACTCGCTAGAGAAGAAGGTCACATAGGTAGTATCCTAGCCTTAGGTGCCTTGTTAAATCTAGCGGCATTTTTTGGCTTTATTAAACTAAAACGGGATCACAGGGCAAAAGGCGTATTAATTGCTACCTTTTTAACTGCAATAATAATCTTGCTGCTAAAGTTGTTTTGAATTTAAATTAGAAGATCGTGAAATACTATATCATTGCTGGAGAAGCATCAGGCGACTTGCATGCCTCCAATTTAGTTAAAGCACTTAAAACTATTGATGCTAATGCTGTCTTTAGAGGATGGGGAGGTGATCTGATGAAAGATCAAGGGGTAACACTCGTTCGCCACTATAAAGAACAAGCCTTTATGGGTTTTTTCGAGGTGCTACTGAATTTGAGAAAGATCTTCTCTAATATCAAATATTGCAAGCAGGATATTGAGAAGTTTCAGCCAGATGCACTAATCTTTATCGACTATTCTGGGTTTAATTTACGTATTGCCAAATGGGCAAAACCAGCGGGCTTCAAAACTTTTTATTACGTATCACCTCAAATATGGGCCTCCAGAGAATCAAGAATTGAGTCCATCAAAAGAGATATCGATGAAATGTTTGTTATTCTTCCCTTTGAAAAGAAATTTTATGAAGAAAAACATAACTTCCCAGTTCACTTCGTCGGCCATCCATTACTCGATGCTATTAATAACATCCCCCAGATCACCCCTGATCAGTTCCGATTGGAAAACAATTTGGACCAACGGGAAATTATCGCCTTATTACCAGGGAGTAGGCAACAAGAGATTTCAAATATGCTCAGTGTTATGCTTAGTATTGTAGATGATTTTAAACAATATCAATTTGTAATCGCGGGAGCACCGAGTCAGGATTTCCAGTTTTATGCACACTTTATCAAAAAAAGCAATGTCCAGTTTTTAAGTGGCAAAACTTATGAATTACTGAGTGTCTCCAAAGCTGCACTTGTTACCAGCGGAACAGCCACCCTAGAAACTGCCCTGTTCAAAGTACCAGAGGTGGTTTGTTATAAAGGAAATTGGATCAGCTATCAAATTGCCAAACGCATTATTACCTTAAAATACATTTCCCTTGTCAATTTAATTATGGACAGAGAGGTGGTTAAGGAACTTATCCAATTAGATTTTAATTCCAAAAACCTCAAAATAGAATTGGAAAAAATTCTCAGTGAAGAAGTTCGCAAGAAGATGTTTTTAGATTATTTTGAGCTCGAACAAAAATTAGGTGGAAATGGCGCAAGTTTAAAGACAGCGCAACTGATTTATGATAAAATTTCTTAATTTGCCCACCAAGCCCAAAATAATAACATGAGATATTTATTTATTGCCATACTACTTATTACCCTTATCGGATGTAAATCCAAACAACGGTCGATATCCGTTTCCGGAACCACTTCACAGCAAGAAACTGCACCTACAAGTGATCCTAAAAATGACAGGATAAAACCTGGAAAAGAATCCAAAAAATCCAATGCCATTATAAAAACTGCCATGGCCTATAATGGAACCCCTTACCGATACGGCGGAACCACAAAAAAAGGAATGGATTGTTCAGGACTCGTTTATATCTCTTTTAAAGAGCATGGGATTCCGTTACAACGTGTATCGGCCAAGATGGCCAAACAAGGCAAAAAAATAAAGCTGAAAGAAGTGCAAAAAGGGGACCTTTTATTTTTTACCACCAGTAAAAATAGAAGGAGAATTAACCATGTAGGACTCGTTGTCAGTACTCGTGGCGGCGATATTGAATTTATTCATTCTACCACCTCGAGAGGCGTTCTGGTGTCTTCCTTAAGTGAAGGTTACTGGAATTATGCATTTGATCATGCCAGAAGAATTCTTTAACACTCTTAAGGGAACTTAAATTAATTTTATCGAGAATAGGTTGTATTTTGTAACTTTAGTAAAAATATCAGCACTATGTTTTCTAAAAAAGACCCAAAGAAGCTTCTAGAGATCGATATAGACCAGCACGAACTGATCGAAACTGCACAAAGTAGGATTCGACAAAAAAAGCGCTTGTATTATCATTTTGTACTCTTTCTATTAGGAAGTATATTTATGATCGTAGCCAATAAGTTTTTAAACTATTATGTGGAATACAATTGGTTTGTATGGGGGATTTGTATTTGGGCTTTTATTTTTCTTTTACATTTGATCAATGTCTTTGTCACCAATAGATTCTTGGGTAAAGCATGGGAACGTGCACAGCGTGAAAAACTCGTCAATCTTCAAAAAAATAAACTAGCCAGCATTCAAGAAGAGATCGAACGAGAAGCGGCGAAACAAGCCAGTACTAAACCTAAAAATCCATTACCTTAATGATTACTATTATAGCCGCTGCAGCCGAGAATAACGCCCTTGGAAAGGACAATGATCTGGTTTGGCACCTACCGGATGATTTTAAAAGATTTAAGGAACTTACCAGTGATCACCATATTATCATGGGACGTAAAACTTTTGAAAGTTTACCCAAAGTTCTCCCCGATCGCACCCATATTATCATCACCCGCAGAGAAGACTACAAGGCCGTAGGTAATTGCATCGTGGTACACAGCTTAGAGACTGCCTTAAAAGCAGCTCAGAGTGACCCACAACCCTTTATTATTGGTGGTGGAGAAATCTACAGACTAGCCATAGGAGTCGCCGATAAAATCGAACTCACTCGTGTGCATACCACTGTTGAAGCGGATACCTTTTTTCCAGAAATTGATCCAAAGAAATGGGAACTTATAGCAAAAGAACATCACAGGGCAGATGATAGGCATAAATACTCCTTTAGCTACCTTACGTACTTAAAAAGGAAATAAGGTGATTTAAAAATCAATTTGTTCAATGATTTTATTGGCAGGATGCGCGCTTAAAAAGCGCCGCATAATACTAGAGTCTTTATTGGTGTAAAAGGTAAGCGTTGGCTTTTCCTCTCCCAGGTTGAGAAGCTGATGCTTCTCTAGAATACTTTTAGTGTGTTTCGCTACTGCATTGGCGGCATCAATGATCTTGACCTCTTTGGGAAGAATTTCTTCCAATTGAGGGCGTAAAAAAGAATAATGCGTACAACCAAGCACTAGATAATCGATTCCAGCACGGATCATCGGGTTCAAATACTTCCGCAGTAATTCCCGCATCTGATCGGATTCCATTTCTCCAGCTTCAATTAAGTTAACAAGTCCATCGCCGAATTGCTCGATCACTTTACGGTCCTTAGCATACAAGGCAGCTGTTTTGGCAAATAAACTACTAGCCAAAGTTCCTCTTGTGGCTAGCACGCCAACTACGCCTGTTTTAGAATTTAGTGCCGCTGGTTTTATAGCCGGCTCTATACCGATTATTGGAACACTGTAAGATTGGCGCAGAACCTCGATGGCGTTGGTAGTGGCAGTATTACAAGCTACGACCACTATTTTACATCCTTGCCGTAGCAGATAATCCATATTCTTTTTACAGAGCTGAATAATTTCACTTTGAGGACGTTGTCCATATGGCGCGTATTTACTATCGGCCAAGTATAGCATGGACTCCTCGGGCATCAGATCATAGAGGGCTTCCCAAATGGAAAGTCCACCAAGTCCTGAATCAAATATACCAATGGGGTTAGCGCTCACTTGTTTATAAAATAAAAAAACTGCCTATGTAAATATAGACAGTTCCTTACATATTATACTAAAATTTAAGTCTTAAAATCCAAGTTCTTTTTTAACATCAGCTAAAAGATCTTTACCATCAGCCAAAATAACTCCAGAGCCACTAGAGGAATCTAATACATAATCAAAACCTTGAGCTCTACCTACTTTTAAGATAGCTGCATTTGCTTTTTCTAGAATTGGTTTTAACAGCTCCATTTCTTTTTGACTAAGCTCCTGTTGTGCTTGCTGTTGCGCTTGCATAATGTTTTGTTGCATTCCTTCAACTTCCTGTGCACGTTTTTGGTTCTCTTCTTGAGTTTGGGTAGCAGCCTCGGCCTGATAGGTCTTCATTTTACTTTGAAGTGCCTGATAACTTGCGTCAATATCAGTTTTATATGTACCCTGTAGTTTTTGTAATTCTGCTTGTGCAGCCTTCATCTCTGGCATATCCTGCACCAATTGCTGTACATCAATATGAGCTACCTTACTCTGTGCGCTAGCAAAACCTACTGAACATATGGCCAATACAACCGCAATTACTAATGATTTAAACTGTTTCATGGTTTTTAAAAATTTCTAAATTGTTTTTACTTATTAATTAATTGACAACGTCGTGGTCGTTTCCTTTCTAATTTGAATTTTTCCGCTCTTCTATGAGCCTGGCTCGTTCTTCCAATTTCTCTTGTCTTTTAGCCTCTCGTTCTTCTAACATCTTCTTTCTTCGTTCTTCATATGCTTTTTTACGCGCTTCAATCTCCTTTAGCTTTTCAGCCCGTCTTTGTTCAATCTCCGCTGCCCTATCCTCTTTCTTTTGCTCATAAGCTTGTTGGCGCTCTCGTAGCTCCGGATCTAGTGCTGCCTCCTCGTACTGCTCTAAAGCACTGTTGTTACTTACGCCACCTCTTTTTCTAGTGGCATTGATACTTCGTAATACCTGATCACTAATATCAAAACGTTTATCGGAGTACAACATAACAACATCAGCAGAATTATCAAAAACAAAATCAAATTTTTTGTTTGCTGCAATTTCCTGGACTGCATTAAATACTTGATCCTGTATTGGTTTAACCAATTGACTACGCTGACGCACTAAATCCCCTTGAGGCCCAAACCTATCTTGTTGATAGTCCTTCATCTGAAGCTCTAAAGCATTAATTTCATCTTCACGTTCCTGTACGAGTTCTTTGGTGAGCAACACCTTCTCTGCAGCAAGATCGCTACGCATTTGTGCAATACTTGCCTGCTGCTGCTCTACCTCCATCTTCCACTTCTGAACCCTTTTAGCTAATTGCTCGTTAGCCATTTGGTACTCTGGAACTTGCTCTAGGATATAATCCATATCTACATATCCAATACGAACACCTCTTTGTGCATTTACACTAAAGCTCCCAACAAATAATAACAATACTAAAAGAACGGTAGTTGGTTTCATGGTCTTAGGTTTAATTACATACAGAATACGAAGAAACTAAAAATATTTTATATATCAAGTATTCCTTGTATTCTTCGACCGAAAAACAGCAACGACTTATATATAGAAAATATCGTGCCAAAATTTAAAACTGCTGACCAATAATAAAGTGCGTTTGCCATCCACTGGGTTCAACCTCTCCAGGAACTGGATCAAATCCATATCCAAAGTCAATCCCCAGGAGTCCAAAGGCAGGCATAAAAATACGTACACCAAGACCTGCAGATCTTTTTAGATTAAACGGATTGTATTGACTAAAGGTATCATAAGCAGAACCGCCTTCTACAAATGTCAATCCATAAATAGATGCTGTCGGCTTTAAGGTAATTGGGTATCGAAGTTCCAACGAGAACTTATTATACACTGTAGAACCGTCAATACCTGATAACGATTGATTTGGATACCCTCTTAAAGAGATATTATCCCTTCCGTCCAATGTATAATTCCCTAAACCATCTCCTCCTAAGAAGAAGCGCTCAAATGGAATCACTCCTCGTTGATCATTATAAGCTCCTAAAAAGCCAAATTCGATTCCTGTTTTCAAGACGAGCTTCGCGACAATGTTGGTATACCAGTTTCCGGAAAACTTAACTTTATAGAATTCTTGCCATTTATATTTTTCCTGATCAATTTTAGGTTGATCTGGCACCACCTGATTCTGTGAGTTGATCATTTGATATTCTGGATCATTCGCTAAATTTCCATAATCAATATTGTTAAACAGTGAATAAGGTGGACTGAGCTTTAAACTAATATTCCACTCCGACCCTCCCAATGGGAAGATTGGGTTCACATATGTATTATTTCGACTTAGCTGAATGGTATATGCAAAGTTGTGCGAATATCCGTTTCCAAAAGTAAACAACGAGGTGTTGTAGTTTTGAAGATCATAGTGCTGGTAACTCAAAGCATGCGATAACTGGAAGTGATCATCAGGCCAACGCAATCTTTTCGCAAGACCAACGGTAGCACCAGTGATTACAAAACGTTGATCCTTATCAGCATCTCCCGTTCTTGGGTTGTATCTAAATTGTAAAGTTCTGGAAATGGAAGTGGAGAACTGCACTGGTTTCTTCCCTCCTAGCCAAGGTTCTACAAAAGAGAAACTATAGGTCTGAAAAAATCTACTTGCCTGTAAACGCAACGATAATCTTTGACCATCCCCCATTGGAACTGGCTTGTATTCTTCGCCATTGAAAATATTTCTAATGGAGAAATTATTAAAAGAAAGCCCTATCGTTCCGATGAATCCACCACCACCGTATCCTCCCTGAAGTTCAATCTGGCTAGATCCTTTTTCAGTCAAGGCATAGTTGATTCCAACAGTACCAGCCTCTGGATTGGCATCTTTAATTTCAGGGCTAATGGTTTCAGGATCGAAAAACCCTAATTGTCCTAACTCTCTAATGGTTCGAACAACATTCTCTTTAGAGTATAATTGTCCAGGACGCGTTCTAAGCTCTCTGTAAATCACATGGTCATTAGTTCGCTCGTTTCCAGAAACACTTACTTCTTGGAAATAAGCCAATTTCCCTTCCACAATACGCACTTCAAAATCGATGGTATCATTCTTTGCAGAAACCTCTACTGGGTTCACTTGTGAGAACAAATATCCATTGTTCTGATACAAGTTCGCAATAGTATTCCCGTCAGGCTTGGTGTTATCTTCAATTCGCTTGTCAAATAAAACACCGTTGTAGACATCTCCCTTTTTAAGTCCTAGGATTCTACTTAGTTGCTGATCTGAATAAGCTGTATTACCTACAAAGTCGATATCTCCAAAGTAATATTTATCACCTTCCTCTAAGGTTACATCTATATCGATCGTTTTTTCATTTTGACGAATAACGGTATCTGCTATGATGCGCGCATCACGGTAACCGTTCTCTTTATAAGTATCAATCACCGAAGTTAGATCCGTCTCAAAATCTTCTGGAATAAATTTCGATTTTTTCCAAAATCGTCCAAACACCTTCTGCTTGGTATTCTTCATAGACTTTCTAAGCTTCCTATCACTGAGCTTTTCATTTCCGTGAAACTCGATTTTTCCAACTTTAACTTTTTCACCTCTATCAATAGAAACAACCATTTTAAGGGCATTACTGGTCTCAAGTGTATCGGCCTCAATGGTATTAATATTAACTTTGGTATTTAGGAACCCTTCTTTTTTGTATTTATTAGTAAGATACGTCTTGGTATTGGCAAGGAAACCTTCGGTTACTTTCTTACCTTTTTTAAGATCGGCCTCCTCAATAAGATCCTCTACCTTTCTTTCTTTAATACCAGTAATCTTTACATCTGCTAGGACAGGAAGCTCAACAACATTGATCTCTAGAAATATCTTATCACCTTCAATTTTAGTCTTGTAGATATTAATGTCACTAAATAAATTAAGTCCCCAAAGCTTACTAATCACATCACTGATTTGCTCTCCCGGCACAGTAATTTTTTGTCCGATTCTCCATCCGGTGTAACTTATAACACTTTGGTCATTATACGTCTTTACTCCAGTAACTTCAATACCTCCGAGAATGTATTCCTCCCCCTTATCAAAGGTCGTATCCTGTGCACTTGCGTATTTCGTAAAAGTTAGTAGTAATAAAAGGATACCCAAATATCGCTTCCACATGATATTCTTAGTTAAGTTGTTCGCTTGTCTTTCCAAATCTACGTTCTCTGTTTTGATAATTTACAATCGCCTCACACAAGTGCTCTTTGGTGAAATCTGGCCAAAGTGTATCGGTGAAGTACAATTCCGCATAAGCTATTTGCCAAAGTAAAAAATTGCTTATCCTGCACTCTCCGCTTGTTCTGATCAACAAGTCCACATCTGGCAAATCATGCGTGTAAAGATGATTATTTATAATCGATTCATCAATAGAATCAGGAGAAATTATATTATTTTTAACTTTGTTACTTATCTGAACTATGGCATTTTTAAGCTCTTCCCTCGATCCGTAACTTAGCGCTAAGGTGAGTGTCATTTTTGAATTTTTCTCGGTTTTCTCAATCACTTCCATCAATTCCTTTTGAGCTAGTGAAGGTAAACTATCAAGACTGCCAATAGCCTTAAGTTTAATATTATTTTTAACCAAGGTACTTAATTCCTTTCTTAAAGAAGACACTAATAAGCGCATCAATGTTTCGACCTCACGTTTAGGTCGACTCCAATTTTCGGTTGAAAAAGTGTACAAGGTTAAATTTTCGATCCCCAAAGATCCGCATGCTTCAACGATTTTCTTTACCGTCTTAGCACCATGTTCATGACCGAAAACTCGGAGCTTCCCTTTTTGTTTGGCCCATCGTCCATTGCCATCCATGATAATAGCAATATGCTTTGGTAAATTATCTTTATTAATTATATCTTCATTCATTATTAATCAATCAAAAACAGCTATAACACGACTCTTTTCCAAAGGTATAGGTGAGCGTGATTCCAGAAAAAACATACCAGTCATCACTTAAAACATTCCCTAGCCTTATCTTATTCGCATCGCTCGGGTAACTCCCATCCAAATTATCTGTAAAGGTATATCGCACCCCTACCTCGGCTCCTATTACAAATCGTGTGTTAATTTTAGCTTTCACACCCAGTGCCATCGGGATGGCAAAAGTAATTTTTTTACCGTCTCTAACCGCAGTGTCATCACTGATACTTGTATAATATATATCTTGATACCACAATATAGCCCCTCCTCCATATATATATGGTGTCACAGACCTTGAAAACGGCCCTAGATCAAACTCCCAAAAATTATACTCCATTCCCAAGGCTCCTTCATAAATTTGATTCGAAAAATCTAAATTTCTATTAAATCTTCCCTGCGTATCGGCATCCTTATCCGAGGCTTTTAATTGTGAGGCAGTGAGTGAAGCTCTATAAGCATAACGTTCACTGACATTCCATTTAAACACACCCCCAACGGCTAAACTATTGGGGTTTATATACCTAGAAGAACCGACATCACCGATGTAGTTACTTCCTCCCACAAATCCACCAATCTCAAACATCTGCGCATTCGACAAGCTTGTGGACAGTATAAATAGTATGGCTAAGTTTCTAAAGTTCATACCTTTCAAAGTTTGCAAATATATACATTCTGATATTTTATATGCAGTAAGTGGCTATTTATATGCTATAAAATTATCATGGTCTGGTTAATAGTGTTCATGAAGCGCTCTTAATTACGTCTATCTTCACCCCAGAGTAATTTTTGTCTGAGGGTCTTTAAAAAACTCTCGTCCCTTAATTGTATCAATTTAATATTAAAGGGCGCTTGCTGAATATAAACATCAGTATCGTTATTTAAGGTCGCTATGCGAGAATCCAAAGATATCAAATATTGATCTTCTCTTCCTGAGACCCTTAATTGCACTTTAGTTTTATCAGGGATAACTAATGGACGCGCATTTAAATTATGTGGTGCGATGGGTGTTAACACAAAAGCATCCGTGCTAGGCGCAATCACTGGCCCGTTACAACTCAATGAATATCCTGTTGATCCTGTTGGGGTTGCAAGAATAAGCCCGTCAGCCCAATAAGAGGTTAAATATTCGTCATCAAGCCAGGTGGCAATGGTAATCATGGAAGTCGTGTTTTTTCGAACCACGGTAACCTCGTTCAGCGCAAAGTTCACCACGGTTTGATCTGCAATACTTCCATTACTGGTACTTACCTGTAATAAGGCACGTTCTTCTACCTCGTATTTACCCTCGAGCAATTCCTTCATGGCTTTTTCCACGTCATCCTTTTGCACAGTGGCTAAGAAACCTAACCGACCTGTATTAATCCCAAGGATTGGTATATTTAGATCTCGGACAAAAAGAACAGTACTTAACATGGTACCATCCCCTCCGACACTTAAGAACACATCAAATGAATCATCGAGATCCTCAAAACCAGAAAAAGTCTCATAGGCTTGTTCCACTTTTAGAAACGTTCTGAGCTGTTTTAAATAGTTAGACTCGATATGAACCTCTATATTATTTTTTTGAAGAAAGTTGAGCAGGTTGGTGACACAGTCTTTGGAGTCCTCTTTATAATATTGCCCGTAAATACCTATTTTCATTTATCCAATGTTGTTAACACAAGCGTTATTATAATCATATTTCAAGAAATTTATTCAAATAATCCGAGCGTTCCTTCAATCCTTCCACATAGGTGTCCTCCTCAATACCCACTACGATCTTATAACTGTACCTTCTAAAGGTCTGTAGAATTTCAGAAAGGCCGCTTCCTCCTATTTTCATGGTGATTTGAGCAATATCATCTTTATCCTCTGAAATAAAGGCACCTAATAGTTTTGCATTGTTACTTTCTACGATTTGAGAGACTTCACTAAAGGAGTAATCTTTATGCCCTTTTTCCACAATCAAAACCGCCCCTGGTTCATTTAAAAAAGGGGTTTCTTTAAACAAACTCATAATATCGATGAGTTCATAATAACCAACATAGTTATTGTGCTCATCTAGTACAGGCATGACATTGGCGTTAAATTTAGCAAATGCCTCTAACACATCAATCCAGTTGGTGGTTTTACGCACAAAAAAAAGATCCAAAACGTATAAATAATCACTCATCCGCTTATCGGGATCAAAACCTTGCACATCATCCTCTGAAATAAGCCCAAGCAATTTGTGATCTTCCACAAGTGGAATATGCGTATTGGTACAAACGGAAAACATTCCAAGTACCATTTTTACCGGATAATTCGGCAGTAATGGCAAAACGTCATTATTTATATAGGAATGTAAATTCATCACAATGATATTGAAATGCAAATTAATGATTTTCTGTTGAAATATTGCAGGCTTTAGTTTGTATTTTAAAGTTTTCAGGTAAAAGCTCCCCTTGGATATATACCCTGATTTTATAGCCTGTTAGAAATAAGGTGAAAAATCATATTTTTAAGTATCTTCGCATTCCATATTCTAGGTACCAAAAACACTTTTTACCAGTGACCTTATTAAGATTATCCTTATGACAAAGTTAAGCGTTAACATCAATAAAATAGCAACCCTTCGTAATTCACGAGGTGGGAATGTACCTGATCTTTTAAAAGTAGCCCGAGACATTGAGTTATTTGGAGCACAAGGCATCACAGTTCACCCAAGACCAGATGAACGTCATATCCGATACCAAGACGCCAGAGATCTTCCTGGGGTGATTACTACGGAATTCAACATCGAAGGAAATCCTATTGATGATTTTATTCAGTTGGTTTTGGAAGTGAAACCTGCGCAGGTCACCTTGGTCCCAGATGCAGAAGATGCTATTACTTCCAATGCAGGATGGGACACGCTAAAACATAAGAATTTTTTAACCGAAATCATTCAAGAATTTAAGCACAACAACATTCGTACCTCTATCTTTGTAGACCCTGATGTTGCCATGGTTCAAGGGGCAGCTCAAACAGGGACGGATCGCATCGAACTATATACGGAGGGTTATGCAAAGGCATTTGAAAAAGGCGATAAATCAGCGATCAATCCCTACATAGAAGCGGCTCAAATGGCAGAAGAAATAGGCTTAGGACTAAACGCTGGTCATGATTTGAATTTGGATAACACCGCTTTTTTTAAACAAAATATTCCAAACCTATTAGAGGTCTCTATAGGCCATGCCCTTATAGCAGAATCCCTATATCTGGGATTGGAAAATGTCATTCAAATGTATCTGCATCGTTTAAAGTAAGCAACACCTTTTTATGAAATATCTTTGGCAAACAGATTAATTTTTTGCCAAAGTTATAGCGATCACATTCTTATCATTACCCTTTTTTTACTTCGGTATTTATAATGGTTCTTCCAAAGCAACCTTAACACGCCATCTGCATCCTATAAAAACTTGTTTTAAAAAAGTTATGTCAGCGGTCAAAAATACATGGAAACGCAATTTCGGGATTATTTGGGCAGGGCAGTTTATGTCCCTAATCAGTAGTTCCCTTGTAAATTTTGCAATCATTATCTGGTTAAGCGTTGAAACTGGTTCTGCCGAGGTGTTAGCCTACGCCGCTATTGCCGCTTTACTACCACAGTCCATTATAGGGCTGTTTTCAGGTGTTTTTGTGGACCGTTGGGATCGTAGAAAAACAATGATTCTTTCTGATGCCTTCATAGCATGCTGTACCTTAATCATTGCACTTTTATTTCATTACGGGAACGCTGCTTTGTGGCTGGTCTATACCCTTTTAGCATTTAGATCTGCGGGTTCAGCATTCCACATGCCTGCAATGCAAGCTGCCATTCCAATGCTTGCTCCCAAATCTGAATTACTGAGAGTTGCGGGCATCAATCAAATAATCCAATCGGTTTCTAATATAGCTGGCCCAGCATTAGGAGCCTTAGCAATCGGACTTATGGACATCGCATTTGTGATGTATATCGATATAATAGGAGCTGTATTTGCCATAGTTTCCTTACTATTGGTTCAAGTACCACATCCAAAACAAACAGACTCAACAACTATAGAGACAAGACAGCTCGTGGTTGATATGTTAATGGGCTTACGGGCGATTACCTCTGATAAAGGAATTTCACTCTTGTTTTTGTTTTCCATCCTAGCCACCATTTGTATTATGCCGATCGCTGTATTATTTCCGCTGATGACTTTAGAACATTATAACGGGGAGCCCTTCCACATGAGTGTTGTAGAGGCTAGTTGGGGTGTGGGTATGCTCATTGGCGGTGGTATTCTTGGGATCCTAAAATTAAAAACAAACAAAGTCACCTTAATCAATTACACCTATGTATTGATGGGATTTGCTTTTGCTATTTCTGGCCTATTACCATCCTGGGCTTTTTGGATCTTTGTTTTACTGACCACTCTATCTGGTGTAGCAGGATCGGTCTACAATGCGTGCTTTACTGCCATCATACAAGAAAACATTGACCCTTTACTCCTTGGAAGAGTTTTCGCTATGTTTTTTAGTATTTCTCTACTCCCTTCATTAGTCGGCCTATTGGGTACTGGCTTTTTGGCGGACACCGTTGGAATCAATATCACCTTTATCATTTTAGGCGCTGCCATTATATTGATTGGAATCTTTTCATTTTTCTGCAAAGTCATGTTACCACTAGGGTATCAAAACAACTTACCAGCGTCAGATAGTTAAGAATACGCATTATGGTACAACAATTCAGACCTCTCAATCACCATCCCTAATTTTCAGGGCACGGCTTGCCACCTTCTTCAGTATAGGCTACATACCCCCCTTCAAGATTGGTAATATTTTCAAAACCAAGTTCCTCAAGCAAGCTCGCCGCATTTTTACTCCGCTTTCCAGTTCGACAGTAAAGGTAAATTGGCGTGGTTTTAGAAAGCTCCTGAATCTTATCCTTAAAATCTTCTGCTTTAAAATCAATATTCAACGCATCACAAAGGTGTCCCTGATCAAATTCCTCTGGAGTTCTTACATCCACTAAAACGACCTCCTTATGAGCATCACCATCCCATGTTGCGATAGCGACAGACTTAAACTGCGCACTCATCAGGTAAGATGATACTAAAAAAGCCAAAAGAACATGATATTTCATTTTCGCCAAATTTAAATTTACACCTTGCAAAGGTACTATTTAAACTTTTTATTTTACATTTGAAGGAAACTATTACAACCGTGCCAAAACACAAGTTAAATCCTTCTAAATGGGTTGATCTCTACGCAGACTACCTATACAATTACACAATTTCCAGAGTAAATGATACCATCATCGCGGAAGATTTGGTACAAGATACTTTTTTGGCCGGTTTAAAATCCGCAGAAAACTTCAAGGGGGAAGCCGCCGAACGCACCTGGCTTATTTCCATTTTAAAAAGAAAAATCATCGACCACTACCGAAAAATCAACTCCAATAAAGGGAAGGCAGAGGTCAAGATGGATTTAAACTTTGATAGTGAACAGGAAGGTTCTTGGCTCGAGCAAAAAGTAGCTGACAATTATGACCTAAACGCAGAGGATGCTTTACAAAACAAAGAACTAGGATTAGCCATTCAAGATTGTTTAACAAAACTTCCTAAAAAGCAAGCGGAAGTCTTTATCAAGAAAACCATTCAAGGAATGGATACTGAAGATATTTGTAAAGAATTGAATATCACAGCGTCTAACCTATGGGTTATCATCCATAGAGCAAGAACAAACTTAATGGAATGCTTGGAAAATAATTGGTATAAAAATGAGTAAAAAAAAGAACACGCTTTTGGTCTCCTGTGAGGAGGCGAAACATATTTGTGACAAGATGCAGTATGGAGAAGCGACTCTTCTCGAACGATTGAAATTAAGGTTTCGAATCATGTGGTGTAGAGCTACCAAGTCTTACTCTAAAAAGAATTCTGATTTAACGCAGCTCTGTAAAAAAGCAAAAATTAAGACCTTGGATCAGGAAAAGAAAGTAGCGATGAAGCGAAAAATTGATGATTTCTCGTAAACCAACAGCAACCCTATCCACCACACTATTGGGATGCCCTCAACAAAAAAACTCGCATAATATCTGGACTGGTTCTCTTTGGTAAAACCAAGGGCGAGAAGCAACAATAGGGCAATGCCCCACTCTACATAAAGACTATTGGTATTTAATTCAGGCCTCAACAGGCCAAATACTACAAAAAACACCAACAAAATTACCCCTAAAAAAAGGGAACCATTAATACCGAGAACCTGAGGTATGGTTCTTAAATCGGGTTCGTCAAACTTAAGATCTCTGATTTCAAAGGGAACCATTAGGGCAAGAATAAATAAAAAGCGCTGTACCAAATCAATTAACACTTCATCGGTAATAGGTACCTGGTTATTTAAAAGCGGTAGCAATACAGTGGAGACAGACCAGGTCAAACTCACCACAAAAGCCTTGATCCCTTTTAAATTTCTTAGATTTTTTTTTGTCGTCATAGAAGGCACTACATATAAAAAAGCTACCAGAATTAGTGCTGCCGCAACGAACACTGTTTTTAAGTTCAACTGGCTCACATAGTACATTGCAATAAGTGCACATGAGAAATTAAAAAGTTGGATCAACTTAAGGTATTTCTGCTTTACAAAAAGATAATGTTTCGCAAGGGAAGCATATTTGATAAAGCCGTACTCTACTATGGTACCAAAAAACAAGGCTAAACTTATTGGCTGATCATAATCAAGGCCATACTCCATCAAGGTCACCTGTACCAGTGCATATACGCCCAAAGCCACGTGTATATTCGCATCAAGATAAAAGTTAAAAAGCTTCTTTAACCATTCCATTTTCGAGAGGTCCCACAAAGTTTATAACTTCCGAAAAGTTGTTTAAAACTTTCATTAAAGGCATTTCAAAAGTACTTTTTTAAAGAAATATAATATGTATTTTTGCGAAAAATATAACATTATTAGTCGATTAGTATGAAAACAGATTCTTTTGTTACTCGCCATGTTGGACCTCAAGAAGATGATTTAAATAGTATGCTTAACGTCATAGGCGTGGATACTATTGACGAACTTATAGCACAGACTGTCCCAGCTGGAATACGGCTGAAGGAGGAATTAGACTTGCCCCCGGCCATGTCGGAATATGAGTATTTAGGTCACTTAAAAAACCTAGCAAAAAAGAACAAAGTTTTCAGAACATATATAGGATTAGGATATAATGAATCTATTACCCCGTCGGTAATTAAAAGAAATATCCTTGAAAACCCAGGATGGTATACAGCCTACACCCCCTATCAAGCAGAGATTGCGCAAGGACGTTTAGAAGCCTTATTAAATTTCCAAACCATGGTCTGTGATCTCACAGGAATGGAAATTGCCAATGCTTCTTTACTCGATGAAGGTACTGCTGCTGCAGAGGCCATGTCCATGCTTTTTAGTGTTCGAAGCCGTGATCAGAAGAAAAATGGATCGAATAAATTTTTTGTCTCTGATCTGGTATTACCGCAAACCATTTCAATCCTTAAATCCCATGCAGTTCCCCTTGGAATCGAACTACATATAGCGGCTTACGAAAACTTTGATTTCTCCAGCGATTATTTTGGTGCGTTACTGCAATATCCAGGAAAGTTTGGTGCCGTTTACAATTATCAAGAATTTGTAGCCAAAGCCAATTCCAATAATATCAAAGTGGCCGTTGCTGCAGATATATTAAGTTTGGTTAGTCTAATACCTCCTGGTGAATTTGGCGCTGAAGTAGTGGTGGGTACCACCCAGCGATTTGGTATCCCATTAGGGTATGGCGGACCACATGCCGCATTTTTCGCCACCAAAGAAGCGTATAAAAGAAATATTCCAGGAAGAATTATTGGGGTTACGAAAGATATGGACGGACGCATGGGATTGCGTATGGCCTTACAAACCCGTGAACAACATATTAAAAGAGACAAAGCAACCTCCAATATTTGTACAGCTCAGGTACTGCTAGCGGTGATGGCTGGAATGTATGCGGTTTACCACGGGCCAAAAGGCTTGAAATATATTGCTGACAAAGTACACCGTTCCACCGTAACCCTTTGTGAGGCACTAGAATCTTTAGGATATCAGCAGCACAACACTTCTTATTTTGACACCCTATTGATCGATGCAGATGCAGCCAAAATTAGACCCCTAGCAGAGGCACAACAAATCAACTTTTTATATCCTCAAGAGGATAAGGTTGCTATTTCTTTAAATGAAACAGTAAGCCTTAGGGATTTAAATACCATTGTTCAGGTATTTGCTCAGGCCGCTGGAAGAACTGCCCAAGACATATCAGAACTTACCCAACAATCCAATATCCTTAATGCGAATCTAAGACGAAGTACTTTCTTGGAAAATGAGGTGTTTAACAACTATCACTCCGAGACAGAACTTATGCGTTATATCAAAAAGTTAGAACGAAAAGATTTAGCGCTTAATCATTCTATGATCTCTCTTGGTTCCTGTACTATGAAGTTAAATGCTGCTTCTGAAATGCTCCCTATTAGCTGGGATGAATGGGGTAACATTCACCCGTTTGTTCCATTAAACCAAGCAGAAGGGTATTTGGAAGTCCTAAAGGAGTTAGAGCATCAACTCAATGTCATTACTGGGTTTGCAGCAACCTCACTTCAGCCTAATTCAGGTGCTCAAGGAGAGTTCAGTGGACTTATGGTCATTAGAGCTTACCACGAATCCAATGGAGAGGGCCATAGAAATATATGCCTTATACCCGCTTCGGCACACGGGACAAATCCAGCTTCGGCTGCGCTAGCAGGCTTTAAAGTAGTGGTCACTAAAACAGATGAAAAAGGCAATATCGATGTTCAAGATTTAGCTCAAAAGGCCGAAAAACACAAGGATGAGTTAGCCGCATTAATGGTGACCTATCCTTCTACCCATGGGGTATTTGAATCTTCCATCAAAGAAATCACGGAAATCATTCACAGCAATGGTGGACAGGTCTATATGGATGGTGCTAATATGAATGCTCAAGTAGGACTTACCAACCCAGCAACCATTGGTGCTGATGTTTGTCACTTGAATTTGCACAAAACCTTTGCTATCCCACACGGTGGTGGTGGTCCTGGCGTAGGTCCCATATGCGTGGCGCCACATTTAGTGGAGTTCTTACCATCCAATCCAGTGGTTACAACTGGCGGAAAAAACCCTATCGAGGCGATCTCTTCTGCTCCATTTGGAAGTGCACTTGTTTGCTTAATATCTTATGGCTATATCAAAATGCTCGGACGAAAAGGACTAATGAAAGTAACTCGTGCAGCTATTTTGAACGCCAACTATATCAAAGCTAAGCTCACGGGTACTTTCGAAGTATTGTACACTGGTGAGAAAGGAAGAGCGGCGCACGAGATGATTATCGACTGTAGACCCTTTAAAGTAAAAGGAATCGAAGTAACGGATATCGCTAAACGTCTTATCGATTATGGATTCCACGCACCTACTGTTTCTTTCCCTGTGGCTGGAACGATCATGATCGAACCTACAGAGAGTGAAAGTGTGGCCGAATTAGATCGTTTCTGTGATGCTTTAATTTCTATTAAAAATGAAATTGATCAAATCACCGATATCGATCAGGAGAATATATTAAAAAATGCACCGCATACCTTGCGAATGGTTACTGCGGATTCATGGGAATTCCCATACAGTAGAACAGAGGCTGCATATCCACTGCCCTATGTGGCAGAAAACAAATTCTGGCCTACTGTACGCAGGGTAGATGAGGCTTATGGCGATCGTAATTTAATGTGTACCTGTCCTCCAATAGATGCTTATATGGAAGCCTAATTTTCCATACACCATAAAACCTTTTATAGCCTTCTGATATTCAGAGGGCTATTTTTTTATCGCAAAATTGGTATTGAACATCGTAATTAAATGGCTATTGGTATTAATTTCTCCAATACATAACTTACCTTTAGAAAAATATAGACTCTATGCATACAAGAATTATTGGAACAGGATCTTACATTCCATCAGTGATTACAAAAAATGAAGATTTTATCAATCATGATTTTCTCAATACAGATGGCAGTGCTTTTGGTAGTGATACTGCTGAAATAATTGAGAAATTTGAGTCTATTACTGGGATCCGACAAAGACGTTATGTCAGCGAGGATCAAAACAGTTCGGATATTGCTTTTTTAGCCGCAGCGAAAGCTATAGAGGACGCAAGAATCGACAAAGAAATCTTAGATTATATTATCGTAGCTCATAATTTCGGTGATATTGCTAGCGGAAGCTCCCAAACGGATACTGTGCCTAGCATTGCCACACGTGTCAAACACGCTCTAGGTATTAAAAATCCTAAATGTGTGGCGTACGATTTACTCTTTGGATGTCCAGGTTGGATCGAAGGATGTAATCACGCCTCAGCATTCATAAAGGCCAATATGGCTAAAAACTGTCTCGTGGTCGGCACCGAAACCCTTTCCAGAATTGTCGACAAGCACGATCGTGATTCGATGATCTACGCAGATGGTGCTGGAGCAGCTGTACTTTCAGCTTCCCCAGAAGAGGGAATTCTATCGCAACTCTCCGCATCCTACACTCAAGAGCAAGCCTACTACCTTTTCTTTGGAGCATCCTATAATAAAGAGATTTCGGACAACCGAAAATACATTAAAATGTTTGGAAGAAAAATTTATGAATTTGCAGTCACTCATGTCCCAAAAGCGATGAAAGAATGCCTGGACAACAGCGGGGTAGCTATAGAAGATGTTAAAAAAATATTCTTACATCAGGCCAATGAAAAAATGGACGATGCCATCTTGAAACGATTTTACCGCCAATATAATTCATCCGTACCTGAGCACATCATGCCCATGAATATTCATACCTTAGGAAACAGCTCTGTGGCCACCATACCCACCCTTTTTGATATGGTTCGTAAAGGAAACATGAACCATCAAGAATTACATAAAGGAGATGTTATTATATTTGCAAGCGTAGGCGCAGGAATGAACATTAATGCGCTGGTTTATAAATATTGATATGTACGAAAATAGCTTTCCAAGTAGACGTTATAAAAAAACTATTGAGTTTCTAGAAAGTTCACTTCCCGCACCGTCTAATATCCTAGATTTAGGCGTAAAAAACCCCTTTAGTGAGCTTATGCAACAAAGAGGCTATCAGGTGATCAACACCACAGGAGAAGACCTCGATGTGGACTACAAAGTAGTTGAAAACCCTCAAATTGAAGCGGTGACAGCTTTTGAAATATTTGAACACTTACTAGCGCCCTATAATTTGTTAAAGGCCATTAAGGCGGAGAAATTAGTAGCCTCGGTCCCACTCCGACTATGGTTTTCAGAGGCCTACAGAAGTAAGACAGATCCATGGGACAGACACTACCATGAATTTGAAGATTGGCAATTCGATTGGCTTTTAGAGAAAACAGGATGGCAGATTAAAAAATCAGCGAAATTCACCAACCCCGTTAAAAAGCTTGGTTTTCGTCCTTTATTACGAAGTTTTACCCCTCGGTATTATTTGATTTACGCCCAACGGGTCAACCAGCCATAATTCCCTTTGAGCTTATGAGATATTACGTGGTTATCCCAGCGCATAATGAGGCGGATTTTATTGTTCAAGCACTTGAGAGTTTGGTGGATCAAAGTTTACCCCCACAAAAAGTAATTGTGGTTAATGACCATTCCACTGATAATACAGAACAACTCATTGATCACTACAGCGAGAAATATGCTTTTGTAACCAAGTTAAACACCGAATCGTCAGAGACCCACATGCCAGGAAGTAAGGTTATTAATGCGTTCAACAAAGGACTCGCGCTCTTGGATGATCATTATGATTTTATCGTCAAATTAGATGCTGACATCATTCTTCCCAAAACGTATTTTGAAAAGATTGCAACGGTATTTAGTGAGCATCCAGAAATTGGTATCGCTGGTGGTTTTGCCTATGAACAAGATAAAAACGGAGCGTGGCTACTTAACCACCCCATGGGAAAGGATCATATAAGAGGTGCCTTTAAGGCCTATAGAAAGGAAACTTTTAAAGCTATCGGTGGGTTGCGATGTGCCATGGGTTGGGACACCTTAGATGAGTTATTAGCCAGATACCATGGATACCAGATTCAAAGTATCGAATCTTTAAAAGTAAAACACCTCCGGCCCACTGGAAAATCATATAATAAAAAAGCACGTCTACTGCAGGGAAAAGCAATGTTTACGATGGGGTACGGGCTAATTTTAACAGTGATTTCCTCCTTTAAAATGGCTCTTATGAATAAAAGACCTAGGGTTGTAATAGACAACCTCAGGGGATACTTTAAGGCCAAAAACTCGCGAACTCCTCTAATTGTAAATGACAAAGAGGCCAAGTTTATCCGCGCCTATCGCTTTAAGAAAATAAAATCTAAAATAGGACTTTAATAATTTAAACCAGCCTATAAAGGATAAAAAAACACCCCTTGGTTAACCCAAAAGAGGTGTTTTCATATATCTTTTATGATATTCTAGTCTAGTTGAAGGGCTTCACTAATAGGCTCCCCATTGCTTCCACTAGGAAATGCAATACCTAAAAGTGCAGCTATAGTATTTGCAATATCTGGTATTTCGGTTCTTTTTACCGTCGATCCATGGTTAATTCCTTTACCAAAAAATAGCAGTGGCGCATGTGTATCGTATGCATATCCAGTCCCATGTGAGGTACCAGTTCGAGAACTCGTAGCTAAATACCCTGGCTCCCATACAAATAGCACATCACCTGAACGATTAAAGTTGTAGCCTAATTGTAGCTTTGATGCAATCCCTCTAGTAAAAGTTTGATTACGCATAGCATACCCTGTGTAGGCCTGAGCGACATGCTTGTAATTTTTAATTTCATTTACAATTGCATCCTCAATTTCCTTTGAGGTGATGCCTATTTCTTTCAGCCGTTCTTGATTTAAGAATATTTGCCCGTTGGAGATATTTTTAACCAGGTCTTCACTATTATAAGTCTCTTTTAAAAACGTATCTAAATTACTGCGGAATCCCTTACTATCAGCGTACCCCCCAGGAATTTTCAAATCTTCCAAATAAGCAGGAACTTCCACTGCAGCATGATCCGAGGTTAAAAACACCGTGTACTCACCCTGACCAACTTTGTCATCTAAATAGTTTAACAAGCGTTCGATATCAAGATCCAATCGAAGGTACATGTCCTGGGTTTCAACAGCACTTACCCCAAAGCGATGCCCTACATAATCAGAAGAAGAAAAACTAATAGCAATAAAATCCGTAATATCATCTTGTCCCAAGTCCTCACCTTCAATGGCAGCCATCGCAAAATCAGTCGTTAAAGAATTTCCAAAAGGCACTCCTTTAATTAAGTCAAAGGCTCCATTTTTTTCCCATAAAGCAGGAATATCATAAGGAAATACCGCGGCTCCTTGCGTTTTGAAAGGACCTTCATAAGCGTTTTTATCTGCAAGGCTCTGATGGTAAGTATCAATATCATACAGGGTATTCCATACTTTTTTATATTTTTCCGCCTGGTTTGACTTATTAAATTTTTTCACCCATTTAGGCAGTTCTTTCATATAGTAATCACTGGTTATCCATACCCCTTCATCACTCCCATGGAACCAGTATGCAGCGTCAGCAGCATGCCCAGCAGGTAATATTGAACCTCTATCTTTTACAGATACCCCGATGACCTTTCCTTTAGAAACAGTCGCTAACTTCAACTGATCGGTTATGGTAGAAGATTCCATTCTCCAGGGTGACATTTTTCCAGCATCGGATGTTGTTCCTACAGAATTAGCATTGTTATCTTCGGTACAATAGACCATTCTATCGGCTACTTTATCATACCAATTATTACCGATGACTCCATGTACATTGGGTGTTGTTCCAGTATAGACAGAGGTGTGACCAACAGCGGTATAGGTGGGGATGTAATTAAAATGATTGTTTTTACAATTAAATCCTTCATTGACCATTCGTTTAAATCCACCATCCTGATAGCGATCCCAAAAACGGACTAAATAATCATAGCGCATTTGATCAACTACGATTCCAACTACAAGTTTAGGTTTAGTAAAAGGTTTTACATCTTCTTTACTTTGCGCGGTTGCATTAATAAACCCAGCGATAAAAAGGCTGAGTAAAAGATATTTTTTCATGTTTTTTAATGTTGAATGTTACAAAGCTACTATTTTAAAATCAGCAGCAAAGTTAAAATTTAGATTAAAACCCCACTTATTAGTATAATATTCGCATTAACTATCCTATTTTTGTTTTATGGTATATTTGGAAAATATTGGTCGGTATTTTATGATGCTAGGAGAAGTATTTAGCAGAACTACCAAATGGCCAATGCTAAAAAAACTTATTTTAAAGGATATCGATGATCTCATTTATGGCTCCTTGGGCATCATTATCTTTATTTCCTTTTTTATCGGCGGTGTGGTTTCTATTCAGACAGCACTAAATATCAACAATCCGTTAATTCCGAAATATCTTGTTGGATTTACCACAAGGCAATCGGTGATTCTAGAGTTCGCTCCGACCTTCACCTCAATTATCATGGCTGGTAAGGTGGGATCTTATATCACATCGAGTATTGGAACCATGCGGGTAACGGAGCAAATTGACGCCTTAGAAGTTATGGGAATTAACTCATTAAATTACCTTGTACTGCCAAAAATTGTGGCCCTGATGCTTTATCCTTTTGTGATTGCCATTGCCATGTACATGGGAATACTGGGTGGTTGGATGGCTGCTGTATTTGGTGGATATAGCTCTAGCGCCGAATTCATCCAAGGTTTGCAGATTGATTTTGATACCTTCCATGTCATTTACGCTTTCCTTAAAACCATGGTCTTTGCATTTTTACTGGCCACCATACCATCATTTTATGGATATTATATGAAAGGTGGCGCACTAGAGGTAGGAAAAGCAAGTACTTCTTCTTTTGTTTGGACTAGTGTCGCAATTATTATAGCCAACTATTTACTCACTCAATTACTCTTAGGATAATGATCAAAGTTGAAAACTTACATAAATCATTTGGAAGCACCAAGATTCTCAAAGGGATCACGAGTTGTTTCGACAAGGGTAAAACCAATTTGATTATCGGTCAAAGTGGATCGGGAAAAACCGTATTTTTAAAATGCCTATTGGGTCTTTTCCAACCAGATGAAGGTAAAATCATATACAACAATCTGGATTATTCCCAGATGAACGAGGATCAGCAAACCCAATTAAGGCAAGAAATGGGAATGGTTTTCCAAGGGAGTGCTCTTTTTGATTCTATGACCGTTATTGAGAATGTCATGTTTCCTCTTCGTATGTTTACAACACTTACAAGAGAGGAAATGAAGGATCGGGCAGCAACCGTTTTAGAACGTGTCAACTTAGTTGATGCCGATTATAAATTACCATCAGAGATATCGGGAGGAATGCAAAAACGCGTGGCCATCGCTCGAGCCATTGTCAACCAACCAAAGTATCTCTTCTGTGATGAGCCGAATTCAGGATTGGATCCAAAAACAGCTATTGTAATCGACAACCTCATCCAAGAGATCACTAAAGAATACGATATCACCACCGTAATTAATACCCACGATATGAATTCCGTAATGGAGATAGGGGAAAAAATCCTATTTCTTAAAGATGGTCTCAAGGCTTGGGAAGGTACAAACGAAGAAATCTTCCGAACAGATAATAAAACCGTTACCGACTTTGTTTATTCGTCTGACTTATTTAAGAAAGTCCGAGAGGTTTATCTTAAAAAATAAAAGAGCATTTATAGCGCGATCCTGTATTAAAATCAGTGCAACAGGATCGCTAGTTAACATCTCAAAACTCCAGGTGTTGCCTAAGGGTAAACAACCTACTAGTTCCCCAGTACATTAGTAACATAGTTCGCGAACTGGTTGGTTTACCGTAATGCAATTCAACTCAGGACATTCCACATTAAAATATCCATAAACTGCTTTATTCTTACATTCTGCAACAGTAAAATAGTTGTAAATTTCATCTACTGGAACAAATTTCACTACAAGTCTTTGATGCTCCATATAGGTCGATTGAATATTACAGTATTGACGATCGACAAAATAGACCATAAATCGGTAGGACATACCGCTACTAATCATCGTTCCTTTAATTGGAATCTTTCTTCCATTCCAAAGAATATCTTTGGGTTCCGTATCGATAGTAGTTCGTTCAATTTTGAAATTTAATGCAGTCATGATTCTAAGTATTAAGTTGGTTTATTGTACAACAAATCTATAGAATCATTAAGGGGGAAAACAGAGGTAAATTCTTGATTTTAAAAGGGTATTTTTCCTATGACACAATCGTTCAACGTAAAAAAAACCTTGTCAAAAAGCATCTTTTAAGAAAAAATAAGGCAAATCCAGCTCCCAATGCTTAATTTGAAAGATAGTAACGTTCTTTGAGAGCGGACAATTAATAGCAGCTATCTTTGAAAATACCATCCGATCGCTTCTCAAAACTAAACCACCAATACGCTTTAGTCTTACCATTAAAAAGTAACCCAAGGGAGTGAAAATAAAATTCACTCCCTATTATAAAAGCAATCTCTTTATAGGCTATTTAACACCTTCGAGGCAGCCTCAATAGTACGATCTAAATCCTGGTAACTCAGTGCGTCATTAAGGAACCAGCTTTCAAATGCACTTGGAGGAAGATAAATCCCTTCTCGAAGCATTCCGTGGAAAAACTTCTTAAAGTATTCATTATTCCCGTTAACGGCTGTTTCAAAATCAACAACTTTGTCCGTAAAATGAACTGATATCATGGAACCAATGGTATTGATCGTATTTGGCACCTGTATCTTAGAAAGGACCGCCTTCAATCCTTTGTGTAGATAGGCCGTCTTATCCGCTAAGCTTTGAAATACATCAGGGTTCTGCGATAAATGATTCAACATTGCTAAACCACCAGCCATCGCTAATGGATTTCCACTAAGAGTACCAGCTTGGTAAACAGGGCCCACTGGCGCTAGAAAACTCATAATTTCATCGCTGGCAGCAAAAGCTCCCACCGGAAGTCCCCCTCCAATTACCTTTCCAAAGGTCACAATATCCGCATCGATTCCTAAAAACTCCTGAGCACCACCCTTTGCTAATCGAAAGCCTGTCATGACCTCATCGAAAATCAGCAGAATTTCATGCTGATCACAAAGCCCGCGCAAGCCATTTAAGAACCCCTCTTGAGGAATGACACAACCCATATTTCCAGCGACAGGTTCTAATATAATTGCTGCGATCTCCCCTGGGTTAGCATCGATGAGTTGCTTGACACTTTCAAGATCATTATAATGAGCCAGTAGGGTATCTTTAGCCGTTCCTTGTGTAACGCCTGGACTATTTGGGCTACCGAAAGTAACCGCTCCACTACCCGCTTGAATTAAAAACGAATCAGAGTGACCATGGTAGCAACCTGCGAATTTGATAATCTTATCCTTGGCGGTATAACCTCTGGCTAGTCTAACTGCACTCATACACGCTTCCGTCCCACTGTTTACAAATCTAATTTTATCGATATTCGGAACCATGGAAACTGCTAATTTGGCGATATCAGTCTCTATCTTGGTCGGAATCCCAAAGGAAGTTCCAAGAGCTGCCTTTTCAATCACACTATCCACAACGGGCTCAAAAGCATGTCCTAGAATCATAGGTCCCCATGAAGCGATATAATCAATATAAATGCGATCGTCTTCATCATATAGATAAGCACCTTTGGCTTTTTTAATAAATATAGGCTCACCACCTACCGCATTAAAAGCTCTAACAGGAGAATTTACCCCCCCTGGAATATATTTTTTGGCCTCAGCAAAAAGGGCACTACTTCTTTTATAAAGCATTGTCAACTTTTTTTAATTTAAATATAATATCTGTCCGACATGAATGGTATTATCCCTCAAGTCGTTTTTTCTTTTCAATTCATCTACCGACATGTTATGGCGTCTGGATATAGAATACAACGTATCTCCTTTAGACACCACATGTTGTCTCTCAGCGGTGCGCTGACCTTTACGCGACTTTTTCCCCATTGCCTGGTCATCGTACTCATAGAGACGATACCGTTCAATAAGCGAAATTAGTTTTTCCGGATAGCGTCTATCTGTGGCATACCCTGCTTTTCGCAGACCTCGAGCCCAACCTTTGTAATCATCGGGTTTTAAATCAAATAAAAAATCGTATCTACTTCTGGTGGTTAAAAACCTCGAATGGTCCGCAAAAGATAATTCTGCATAGTCGTATTTTCGAAAACATTCGCCCTTAGCATCATCATCATGATAGGCTCTTTCACCCTGCCATCCGGTGTGACATTTTATACCAAAGTGGTTGTTGGCCTTACGAACCAATTCTCCTTTACCTGCTCCGCTCTCTAAAATTCCTTGGGAGAGTATGATACTTGCAGGAACTCCAAATTCACGCATTTGACGCACTGCAATTGGGCTATAGACACGAATATAATCTTCTACAGTTTCGGTATACACCGTTGTTCTTGAGGTCGATTCCAAGGTCTGCGTCTCTCGCTCTTTTTCCCTGCTGCGATCATTTTTTTCGCTAACCACTTCTCTTTCAGTAGGTCTCTTGGACTTAGTTGCCTTCTTTTTACTACCGCAACTGGCTAATAAAACCAATACGAAAACCACAAAAATCTTTTTTATCATCATGTTAATAATGGTAATTTTTTTCGTTTTAAAACTTGATTCATACCTTCTATGCCCTGTAGCCCCCCAGTGTGTATCGCTAAAATTTTACAGGGGCCTTTAAAATACCCGTTTTCCACAAGATCCATAATGCCATAGATCATCTTCCCTGTATATACAGGATCAAGTGGTATGCCGGTATCACACTTAAACGCATTGATAAACTCCACAAGTTGACGATTTATTTTAGCATAACCTCCAAAATGATATTTATCAATCAATTTCCACCTATTGTTTGTGGCAAACTTACGGATTTCTGATTTTAAAAAATCCCCTCTTAAGGCTGGAAATCCCAAAACTTGTTGATCATCTTGCAGGCTATTGATTAATCCACTGATGGTACCCCCAGTACCTACCGCTACACAGATGTAATGAAAATCGGCATCCTGGTCTTGTAAAATCTCTTCACATCCTCGAACTGCATGACCATTGGTTCCTCCTTCTGGTATTACATAAAATTTTCCAAATTTTTCCTCCAGCTCCTTTAAAAAACTTTCAGAATCCTTATCGCGGTATTGTACTCTATCGACAAAGGCAAGCTCCATGCCATGGGATTTTGCAAAGTTCATTGTCGGATTATCATCCTTACCGCAAAGCTCTTCTCCTCTTATAAGGCCAATGGTCTTAAAGCCTTGCTCATACCCCGCATAGGCCGTGGCAGCAATATGATTCGAAAAAGCGCCGCCAAAGGTAAGCAGGCAGTCATAGCCCTTGGTTTTGGCCATAGCGAGATTGTATTTCAGTTTACGAAATTTATTCCCTGAAACAAACGGATGTATCTGATCCTCCCTTTTTATATACAACCTTATGCCATTGTTTTTGAGTATCGGTAAATTGACTTGCTGATTGTACAAACCTTCCTTTTTTAAGTTGACCAAGATACGACAAACCCCTACCAAAGAAAAATGACATTAGGCTTAAAAAAGATACTTTAAAAAACTGTAAACTGGCCGATGATCCAAATAATCTAAGTCAGTCTCATGAGCATAGGCTTCTTTTTCAAAACTTATATTTCTATAAGCTTTAACAGCGTTTCTAAAGCGTATTATTCCAACAAACCATTCTATTAAATACCAAAGGTAGAAGAAGACGATCAAAAGTTCTAGTTGTTGTCGAAGATGAATGCGCTCGTGGTTAATTAAAACAGTATCAAGTTTCAGCTTATTTTCCTTGAGTATGATCAACGGCCATAATGTAAGGCCATCATAACGTTTTGGCAATATGTATTTAAAGACTAGAATCAAATTAAAATTTGGTATAAGTACCTGCTTATTTGTATTTTTCCACTTGCGTTATCTGGGTAAAGATAGCATAATCTAATTTAGGCCTTTTTTATGAAAAAAATTATTCCAATCCAAGAGGGAGATTTTTACCTGTCCGCCGAGGGGTACAGGGTCTTCACAGAACAATACCATCTAAGGAGAGGGTATTGTTGTAAAAGTGGCTGTAGGCATTGCCCGTATGGGTATGACAAAAGTAAGGATTAACATTTCCTCCAAGGGCAAAAGCTAGTTAATAATGTATTAAATCAAGTAACAATGACATTTCAAGAAGAACTACTTCAAGGTATACCGAAACAACTACCCGAGCTAAAAGCATACGACCATAAAGTCAACCATGCCCCCAAACGCAAAGACATTTTAAGCGCACAGGAGAAGAAACTGGCACTCAAAAACGCCCTACGCTATTTCGATAAACAAGTGCACCCACAACTGCTCCCGGAATTCAAGGAAGAACTCGATCGTTTTGGCCGCATTTACATGTATCGTTTTAAACCCAGCTATCCAATCTATGCGCGCGATATTGATCAGTATCCTGCCAAATCAAAACAAGCAGCGGCTATTATGCTAATGATAATGAATAATTTAGATCCCAAAGTAGCCCAACATCCAGATGAACTGATCACCTATGGAGGGAACGGTGCTGTATTTCAAAACTGGGCACAATACAGACTTACGATGCAATTCTTAGCGGAGATGACCGATGAACAAACACTGGTGATGTACAGTGGACATCCTATGGGGCTTTTCCCATCGCATAGAAATGCCCCTAGAGTGGTAGTAACCAATGGTATGATGATTCCCAATTACTCCAGTTCCGATGACTGGGAAAAATTTAATGCCCTAGGGGTGACCCAATATGGCCAAATGACCGCTGGAAGTTATATGTACATTGGGCCTCAGGGTATTGTACACGGAACAACCATCACGGTATTGAATGGATTTAGAAAAATCGGTCGGAGTCCAAAAGGAGGACTTTTTGTAACCTCGGGCCTAGGAGGTATGAGCGGGGCTCAACCAAAGG
Organism: Galbibacter sp.; assembly: GCF_035306585.1. GTDB lineage: Bacteria > Bacteroidota > Bacteroidia > Flavobacteriales > Flavobacteriaceae > Galbibacter. Next base: position 14,941 of record NZ_DATGNU010000028.1, on the reverse strand, counting down.
CTGGAAACATCGCAGGATGTATTACCGTATGTGCAGAGGTAAATCCAAAAGTCATCGAAACACGCCATTGTCAAGGTTGGGTCGATATCATTATAAAAGATTTAGATGATTTAGTCCGTAGGGTTAAAAAAGCCGTTCAAGAAAAGGAAGTAATCTCCATAGCCTACCAGGGAAATGTAGTAGATGTTTGGGAAGAATTTGATACCCAGCAAATAAAAATTGATCTAGGCTCAGATCAAACCTCACTTCACAACCCATGGGCAGGTGGGTATTATCCGGCAGGGATATCATTTGAGAAGGCGCAAGAACTTATGGCACAAGAGGGCGAACAATTCAAAGCCTTGGTGCAACAAAGCTTACGAAGGCAAACAGCAGCCATTAACAAACACACCGCAAAAGGCACTTACTTTTTTGATTATGGGAATGCTTTTTTACTTGAAGCCTCTAGGGCAGGTGCTGATATTATGACCGAAGATGGACAACATTTCCGATATCCTAGTTATGTACAGGACATTATGGGACCAATGTGCTTTGATTATGGATTTGGTCCATTTCGATGGGTGTGCGCCAGTGGAAAAGAAGAGGATTTACGTAAAACTGACGCGCTGGCTATAAAGGTCCTTGAAAATCTTAAACAAGATGCTCCTCCAGAGATTCAGCAACAGCTACAGGACAATATCCATTGGATCAAGTCAGCAGAACAAAACCAGCTAGTGGTAGGCTCTCAAGCTCGAATATTGTATGCAGATGCTCTTGGAAGGATAAAAATAGCAGAAGCTTTCAACCAAGCTATTTCCAAAAATGAAATAGGTTTTGTAATTTTAGGTAGAGATCATCACGATGTCAGCGGAACGGATTCTCCATATCGAGAAACCTCAAACATTTATGATGGCTCACGCTTTACAGCGGATATGGCCATACAAAACGTCATAGGGGACAGCTTTAGAGGAGCCACTTGGGTGAGCATTCACAACGGTGGTGGCGTTGGTTGGGGAGAGGTGATAAATGGAGGCTTCGGCATGGTTCTTGATGGTTCTAAAGAGGCTAGTAATCGCTTACAATCCATGTTATTTTGGGATGTAAACAACGGCATTGCTAGAAGAAGCTGGGCTCGAAATAAAGGAGCCGAGTTTGCAATTAAACGAGCTATGGAAGAAGAATCTAATTTAAAGGTTCACCTTCCAAACCACGTAGATGAAGATTTACTGGATACGATATTATAAAAACAACAAATAAAACATTACCCATGAAAGCCATTAAACTATTTTCTGGAATACTAGTAATTGTCCTCCTAATGGGAGCGTGTAGTACAATTCAGGTAGCTACAGACTACGACCGGCAAGTCGATTTTAACAAATACAAAACCTTTGCCTTTTACAAGCCTGGGATTGATAAAGCAGAAATATCGGATTTAGATATTAAGCGAATTTTAAGATCCATCCAATACGAACTACAATCCAGAGGATATCAGTTATCGGAGAACCCTGACATTTTGGTAAGTATCTTTACCAAAGAAGTAGACCGTGTAAATGTGTACAACAACGTTGGTTGGGGATGGGGTTGGTATGGCTATCCCTATGCAGGAATGGGCTACAATACTATTTCCAGAGAAACCGAAGGTTCTTTATACATCGATCTAATTGATGCCGATAGAAAAGAACTCGTATGGCAGGGTAAAGGAACAGGAGCATTGATTACAAATGGTGATCTTGCCAAGAAGGAGGAGCGCATTAGAGAATTTGTAAAAGAAATTTTAGAACAGTTTCCTCCGGTACAACCAGCTACCCGCGTTGCAGGAGTTTCAGAGTAATGGTAGTTGATAGGATAAATTCAGATACGAACCACGCCTTAGTCGCGTGGTTTTTTTATCTCATAGTAGGGAGCTGCTTTAGGTTTGATCGCACATCAACACCCTAATTAATTAGCAAGGTTTAAAATTTCATGTTATTTTAAATGTGACTTTCAAGTAAAAAGCAACAAAAATTCATCCTTCAGATTACACCAACCAAGGCCAAAACACTTTGTTGTACTATAAGCATGCTAAAAACAGCATTTCAACTGAATTTTAGCAGATTAACATATGCTTTTGTAACTTTAGAGGAACAAAAAAGTGGAAATGGAATCAAACTATCAAAGCAATCCGTTAATTGATCGCTTACCAGCGCATCTTAAGCAATACATTAAACCACAAAATTATAAGCACTATTCCGCCATAAACCAAGCGACTTGGAGGTATGTGATGCGAAAAAACGTGGATTACTTAAAAAGGGTTGCACACGATTCTTATACAGAAGGATTAAAAAAAACAGGGATTGCCATTGACCATATCCCAAGCATGTATGGTATGAATCGTATCCTAAAGGACATAGGGTGGGCAGCAGTAGCGGTCGATGGTTTTATACCCCCGAATGCCTTTATGGAATTTCAGGCCCATAACGTGCTTGTTATCGCCAGTGAAATAAGACAACTCGAACATATCCAATACACCCCAGCTCCAGATATCATTCATGAAGGAGCCGGACATGCTCCGATTATAGCCAATCCAGAGTACGCAGAGTACTTAAGAAGGTTTGGAGAAATTGGTGCCAAGGCCATTTCTAATGAGAAGGATCACCAAATATATCAAGCTGTACGCAGGCTATCAATTTTAAAAGAATCGGAAAATACCGATTTAAAAGCCATCGAAGAAGCTGAAGCAAAGCTTAATGAGCTACAAGAACAAAATACGGAACTCAGTGAGATGGCACGTATTCGGAATTTACATTGGTGGACCGTTGAATACGGCCTTATAGGTAAGGTAACTACCCCAAAAATCTATGGAGCTGGACTACTATCCTCCATTGGTGAAAGCAAATGGTGTATGACAGATGCAGTTCAAAAGATTCCTTATACCATAGAAGCGGCCGATCAAGGGTTTGATATCACCAAACCCCAACCGCAACTATATGTCACACCTGACTTTGCTCACTTAAGCCAAGTCTTGGAGGAGTTTGCAAATACCATGGCAATTAGGCGCGGTGGTTTATCAGGAATTAAAAAGCTTATTGACTCCAACGCATTAGGAACCCTTGAACTCAGTACTGGAATACAAATCTCAGGCGTTTTCAAAGAGGTAATTGAATATCAAGGAAAAGCCATATACGTTGCCACCACAGGAAAAACAGCTTTAGCCTATAGAGATAAGGAGCTCGTAGGGCATGGAAGCAGTCGTTACCGCCATGGGTTTGGGAGTCCAATTGGCAAACTCAAAGGAATCAATCTTGCCATAGAAGATATGAGTCCACGTGATTTAAAGGCCTATAACATTTATGAAGGACACAAGGTTCAGCTTGAATTTGAAGGAGACATTTATATGGAAGGTGAAATCATTACAGGAACCCGAAACCTCCTAGGTAAAATCATCCTTATCAGTCTAAATAATTGTACCGTAAAACACCGAGATCGTATATTATTTTCTCCTGACCAAGGCGTATATCACCTGGCCATTGGCAAAGAAGCCATTTCAGCTTATAATGGCGTTGCAGATGTCAAGGGATTTGATTTAATAACCCATCAAAGTACCCCTGACCAAACCCCACAACCTAAAAGTGAAGATCAAAAACAATTAGAAACCTTGTACCAACAAGTGCGTGACTTTAGAGAAGGAAAAAATAAAACCATTTCCAGACATAAGGTATTGGAGCAAATTCAAAACGATTTTCCCGATCAATGGCTACTAACAGTTGAGTTGTATGAGCTCGCTAAAACCTCCAATGATCAGGAATTCGCGCTAGAAATATCCCAACACCTAGAAGGCATAAAACAGCGTCAACCTGAGGTAGGACAGCTAATCGATGACGGAATCTCTTTAGTTGAGAAGACCCTTGCAATCAAATAATCCAAATCTCCAAAAGTTTTTTAAATTTATCCCCAAATCTATATACAAACCATTTTGAAAAAAATAGTATTTATCATCAGTATCGCCTTGAGTATCTTTGCATGTGATAATGACACGAAAAAAGCCGATAGTCAAAGCACTACGGACTCCTTAGCTTTACAACAAAAAGAACCTATACGCCTGAGTGATGAAGAACTAATTTCCAAACTACTGCGAATAAAAAATAACAGCCTCAAAGGTCCTGATAGCGTGTATTATAGAGGAGTCATTAAAAGACCATCGGATTCCAGTTTTACCGCCCTTAATCTTTACGGGAAAACCAAACAGGAAAACAAACTAAAAGAGTTTAAACAGACCGCCATCCTAAGAGATCAAAAAACAGTGACTTCTGATATACAAGGGAGCGTATTTAGAATAGATAAGGTGAAAAATGAAGTTTATAAGATCTACACCTACGAATCTGACCAAGACCGGTTTGTTGCCTATGATATCGATTTTGACAAACAACCCGTTCGTATTAAACGAAGTCTTCAAACGGGTAATTACTATTATGATTTGTTACCAAAGAAGGAATTTACATTTGAGATCGATCACCTGCAAAAGTATTTTAATACGATAAAGGATCAACGAATCACAGATAATCCCTTATTGGATTCACTCAGCGGTGGGGCCCTGGTATATAAAGGCCAAGAATTACTTCGAATTGGTCAAAACCTCAACATAGACACCTATTATTATGTTTTTAATGAAAGTGTCCTAGAAAAATTAATCGTTCAAAACACGAAAGGTTTGGGCGATCAAATTACCCTAAGTGGCCAAATCAATCATCCCGAAAAAAATGTAACCATTAGCAGTATCTTTAAAGATGATCAAAGTTTTCAGCAAACTGAGCTCGCGGAGCGATTAACCAAAAACTCGAAACACCTGGTAAGCTATACCATTGATTCTGTAATCAAAACTTACCAATATAATAAAGCCTTTGAATTTACGCTCAAGAGCATTGACTCCTTCCAGCGATACGAGAATTACCCACAGTATTACCGAAGTCTTATAGATAGCACCTTCTATACCTATAGCAAAGATTTTGTGATGAACAATGAAAAACTACTATGGCGTTATTCAGTACGATATACCAGAGCGACCAATACCAACCCAAATCCAATAGCGGTATCGATCTCCGATAGAGAGCTGATCCGCTTTGCTGATAGTAGTGTCGTTTTTCAAGCTCCTTTGGCTCCGATTAAAAAACCAACCGCGATAACACAACTTTCGCAACATGAATTCAATCCAAGGGACTTTGACATTAATTTCGATGGCTATAATGATTTGAGTTTCCCAGAAGGTTATGACCTTAACAGAAATGCTACACATTCTGCTTATATCTATGACCCACAATTAAAAACATATCTTAAAAATGATGCGCTCACAGGACCATCCCTAGCGCCGTATATTTTAATAGACAAAGACCATAAACTTGCCATCTACACTGCTAAGATTGGAGCTGATGATTACAGTGTCCGTATTGTGAGCATGCTTCCAGATGGCGGAGGAATAGCCTATAGAGAAACCTATTGGACTACCCATGAAAACAATAAAATCAGTGTAAACTATCAAAAGACCGTTTCCAATGCAGTGGTTGAACAAGCCAGTGATGTGGCGAAAGACCAACAATGGAGCACCACTGATTTTAAAAATCAATTCTTAAGTTGGGTAAGCAATCAAATTGGAAAGGGTAAATAACAGGTTAATGTCTTAAACCAAAACAGGTATACACCCTTGCCCAAAAGAATAAGATCCCTTTTTAGATGAAAATCATTTTAAAATATAGTTATCAATAGTTTTTAACGGTCATATATTACAAATCCTATGACTATAACGGGTTCTCTTTAACCAAAACAATCAGTATCGAAACAGCACAAGAGCTTGCCTATATTGCTGTTAGAAACAGCATTGGCAGTCTACTCTTACTGCTATTTTTCTATAGTGCTATAGTGCTATTAGGACCTTGTTTTTTCAATACCAGTAGAGCTTTAGATGGTAGTCTGTTCGCGGTCCCCATCACACTACTGTTTTTACTTGCCTATAGCCATATTGCCAAAAAACATCTTAAGCCTATTTTTAAGGATATAACACCTTTGGAGAGTACCATGGAAGAACTAAAAAAAATGAATTATACCTACTTAATTATAAAATTCCTACTGCCGCTTTTATTTATCGGATTTTTACTAGTAGGAAGATATTTTATTGGGCAAATAGAAAAATTAATCTGTTATAACCAGCTTAATACAGCAGTCGATCAATTCTTAAATTCAAGGTGATCCAAATATTGATCGGTAGTTACCGGCACCTTGTTATAGACCAAGGACCAACCTAAGGAGTTGGTGAGCACATAAAACTTTGACATCTCTGTCAATAATCTGTTTTGGGCATTCTTCTCAAGGCCAGAGGCTTCTACTTTCTTTGCAATTTCAGCAATAACTTCTCTTTTAATTTTATTAATATCTTGGGCATCAAAAGGGTTCAGGTAATCACCTGAGGTATTATAGTATTCAATATCAGGAGTTATTTTGACCTCTGCTTCTGGAATCTTGGTTATGTAGAGCGTTCTATTTTCCTGGTCCAACTTGAAGGTAACTTTACTTAAGTCATAGGCAACACTTACCTCTGCATTGACCACCACCAGGGCGCGTTTTTTAGTAGTGAGTAAATTGGCAAATATTTTTTCGGATTGCTCATAGTTAAATACCTGGGAAAAATGCCCCTCGGTTACGACAAGTTTACTGACGTTATTGATCTGCTTTTGAATAAGTTCTGTGCCTTGTTTTAATTGCTCAGAACGCTGCTGGTAGTTTCTATACCACTGAAACATCCAAAGCAAAAACAGGGTGATGCAGACGCCAAATAAGATTTTTCGCATAACTATTCTATTAAAATTGCATATGGGGGTATTTTTCAGAAATATACGCAATTTTTTGTTGAAGCTCTTCTTTAAATGCCAGGTAAGACGCACCATTTGGATCAAATGGCCTGTGCGACAACCCCCTTTGAATCGTATCTACCTTTTCCATAATCTCTTTGGTCTTTGGATCAAGCCAAGAGAATGAAAATCGTTCCCAAATATAACCGATGGCCATCGGTGTTAAGTGGATCATATCTTCCCCATAGAAACGATAATCCCTTAATTCATCCATGACAATTTCGTAGGAAGGAAAATAGGTGATCTTGGCATCCTTGAAGGTCGCTACACACTGGTGAACCGCCGCGATCAAGTGAGCTTTGCTTCGCTGGTTCTCCACAAAACCATCCTTTAGATGTCTAATGGGTGAGATGGTAAAGATGATGGTGGCATCAGGATTTACATCCCTTATACCCTTTATTATATGTTGTAGATTATTTTGAATCTCTGCTACGGTACTTAAGTGCTTTTGAAAATGATTCTGAGGAAGTTTATGACAATTGCCAACGATGGCTTGTGATTTCAAATGCATGTACCCCCATGCTGTTCCAAGGGTAATTACGATGTGTGATACCTCCTTGACATTGTTATGTTGTAAAGCGATTTTCTGGTTTAACTTCGCACGTAATCGATCTTTATCGGTATCAGAATAGCTAGAATGGACCTCTAAAGATTGCCAGCGCTCCTTATGCCAAAATAAATCCTTATCAGTAAAACCTGTCCCTCGGATGATCCGAGTAATCACGCGCTCCAAAGCCTTTGGATGAAATAAAACTCCAAAAGGGTTGGACTGACTCTGAAACTTAAAATAGTCCAGCTTCTGCCCTATATTATCCACAAAGCAAGACCCTATCAGCAATACCTTTGATTGGTAGTCAATCAAAGGGTTATGCTGTTTTAAAGGGATTTGCGTTTGTAATTTCATACGCCTTTGTACACTTAAGCCTCGATATAGGATTTTGCTTTTTGAAGTGCCTCTGGAATTCCTGCAGGATTTTTACCGCCAGCTGTTGCAAAGAATGGTTGTCCTCCCCCACCTCCTTGGATGAGTCTTCCAAGTTCCCTTACTATGGTTCCCGCATTTAAATCTCTGTCTTTAACCAGCTTCTTAGAAATATAACAACTCAACATGGCTTTGCCATTATAACTTGAACCGAACATTAAGAAAAGATTGTCAAATTCGGAACCTAATTCAAAAGCCAAGTCTTTTATACTTCCTTGATCTAAATCTACCTCCTGAGCTAAGAACTGCACTCCATCAATGGTTTCCAGGGATGCTTTTAAGGTTGATTTGACCGATTTTGCCTTCTCTTTTAAAAGCTGCTCAATTTGTTTTTTCAAGGCCGAATTCTCCTCTTGTAAAGCAGTAACTGCTTTTAATGGATCCGATGAATTACCCTTCAAGGCATCTTTGACCTGTTGGAATTCCGCTGTCTGTGTGGTAAAGTATTCTTGTGCTGTATCATAGGTTATGGCCTCAATTCTACGCACGCCTGCAGCTACCGCCCCTTCAGAGGTGATAATAAAATGCCAGATATCTCTGGTGTTTTTCACATGCGTTCCACCACAAAGTTCTATACTATCGCCAAACTTAATGGTCCTTACCACATCTCCGTACTTCTCTCCAAAGAGTGCCATAGCACCATTTTCAATGGCTAGATTATAAGGCGTTTGCCTATTTTCCTCCAACGGTAAATGCTCCTTAATACGAGCATTGACAAAATCAGCCACCGCCGCGAGCTCTTCGCTTGTCAATTTACTAAAATGTGAAAAATCAAATCTCAAATATCCACTTCGAACCATACTCCCCTTTTGTTCCACATGATCCCCAAGAACACTTCTAAGGGCTTGGTGTAACAAATGTGTAGCGGAATGGTTTGCCGCTGTACGCTCTCTTTGTTTGGCATCCACTACCGCAGTGAACGTTTCGTGAAGGTTTTTTGGAAGGTGTTTTGCCAGGTGAATAATCAAATTATTCTCCTTTTTAGTATCCAAAATATAAACGATATCTCCATTGGATGATTGTAGGTATCCCTTGTCGCCAACTTGTCCTCCACCCTCTGCATAAAACGGGGTTATATTAAAAACCAACTGATACATGGTGCCCTCTTTCTTGCTATCCACTTTTCGGTAACGCGTAAGCTTTACAGGAGTCTCTAAAAGATCATATCCCACGAACTCTTCTACAGGATCATCGATGAGAATTTCCCAGTCACCTGTCTCTACCTTGGTGGCGGCTCTGGATCTGTTTTTTTGCTTATCAAGGGCGGTTTTAAACCCTTCTTGATCTAGGGTATAGCCTTTCTCTTGTAGAATAAGTGCTGTCAAATCTATTGGAAACCCAAAAGTATCATAAAGTTCAAAAGCTTTATCACCAGGGATTTCAGAACCTTTATTTTCCTTAATAACGGTATCCAAGAGCAATAGGCCCTGAGCTAATGTGCGCAAAAAGGAATTCTCTTCCTCTTTGATCACATTGTATATAATGTTCTTTTGTTTTTTAAGCTCTGGGAAGAATTCTGACATTTGCTTACTTAGTGTCTCCACTAACTTGTAGATAAAAGCTTCTTTTTGATTTAAAAAGGTGAATCCATAACGTATGGCTCTTCTGAGGATTCTTCGAATCACATATCCTGCACCTGTATTACTAGGAAGCTGTCCATCAGCAATGGCAAAGGCAACGGCTCTAACGTGGTCCGCAATTACTCGAATAGCAATATCGGTTTCTTCACTTGTCCCATACTGCATCGAAGTGATGGTTTCAATTTCTCTGATAAGTGGTGTAAAGACATCCGTATCGTAATTACTCGTTTTTCCTTGCAAGACCATCGAAAGACGCTCAAAGCCCATTCCAGTATCCACGTGTTGCTGGGCAAGCTTTTGAAGACTTCCATCAGCCCTTCGGTTGAATTCGATAAATACCAAATTCCAGATTTCTACCACCTGAGGGTGATCCTTATTTACAAGAGATGCGCCCGATATTTCAGCGCGCTGCTCCGCTGGTCTTATATCCACATGAATCTCTGATGAAGGACCGCAAGGCCCTTGATCCCCCATTTCCCAAAAGTTATCTTTTTTATTCCCAAGAATAATGCGATCCTCCGGGACGATAGCCTTCCAAAAGTCATAAGCTTCTTGATCCAATGGCAACCCGTCTGCTTCAGACCCTTCAAATACCGTCACATATATGATATCCTTATCAATTCCGTAAACTTCAGTCAATAGCTCCCAGGCCCATTCAATAGCCTCTTTTTTAAAGTAATCGCCAAAACTCCAGTTCCCTAGCATCTCGAACATGGTATGATGGTAGGTATCCTTTCCTACTTCCTCCAAATCATTATGCTTTCCACTAACTCTTAAACACTTTTGAGTATCCGTTACTCGCTGGGTTTTCGGGGTTTTATTCCCAAGGAAGTATTCTTTGAATTGATTCATCCCCGCATTGGTAAACATCAGGGTTGGATCATCCTTGATAACCATAGGTGCCGATGGGACTATGGCATGCCCTTTTTCATTAAAAAAATCTAAAAATTTTCTCCGGATATCTCTCGATTTTATCATTAAATCTTAACTTTTACTAAAAATTATACTCGGCTTAAAAACAATTTATATATTTGTTCGTTACTCAACAAAGCGCACGACCATTTCATATGGCAAAAATAGAACTTTTAAACTAATGTCGAAGGTTAAATATTATTACGATTCCGAAACATTATCTTACAGAAGGATAGAACCTAAGAAAGGAAAAAAAGCCCTTAACATCAGTTTGTTTTTTCTGGCAGCCTTTCTCTTTGGAGGAATTTGTTTATTGATCTTATTGAACACCAGCCTTGTTAGCACACCAAAAGAACTTTCCCAAGCGCGAGAATTAAAAAACTACGAGTTTCAATTTGAGCTATTGAATAAAAAAATGGCGCAAATAGAACAAGTACTCGAAAATATTGAAGACAGGGATAACAATATCTACCGCGTGTATTTTGAAGCCAATCCAATCCCAAATGAACAGCGAACCGCTGGATTTGGGGGAATAAATCGCTACAAACACCTAGAAGGCTTTAACCAATCTGACCTAATTATTAGAGCGACTCAAAAATTAGAAAAACTTCAAAAGCGTCTTGTGATCCAATCTAAATCCCTCGATGAGATCACGGAGCTTGCTAAAGCAAAAGAAGAATTACTAGCGGCCATTCCTGCCATTCAACCCATTAGCAATGAAAACCTAACACGGATGGCCTCTGGTTATGGTTGGCGTTCTGATCCATTTACCAAGGTTAGAAAAATGCATTACGGGATGGATTTCACAGCACCGAAAGGAACTCCTGTATATGCCACCGGAAACGGAATAGTAGTTCGTGCTGACAACAACTCCTCTGGTTATGGAGAACATATTAGAATTGACCACGGTTTTGGATATCTTAGTCTTTATGGCCATTTAAGCAAGTACAATGTCCGTAAAGGTCAACGTGTAAAACGCGGTGATCTTATTGGATTTGTTGGAAGTACTGGAAGATCCCAAGCCCCACACTGTCACTACGAAGTCTGGAAAGACGGACAACGAATCGACCCTATTAACTTCTATTACGGCTCTTTATCTGCCAGCGAATACGAAGCCTTATTGCATGCTGCATCACAAGAAAATCAATCACTTGACTAATAATGCATATCGATCTTCCTGATAAATTGTATTACAGCATTGGAGAGGTGGCTAAAGCTTTTGATGTGAACACTTCCTTGATCCGCTTTTGGGATAAAGAATTCGACATTCTAAAACCAAAAAAGAATGCCAAGGGGAACAGGAGGTTCACACAAGAAGACGTGAAAAACCTAGAACTTATCTATCATTTGGTAAAGGAGCGTGGTTTTACACTTGAAGGGGCTAAAACGCATCTGAAAGAACAGAAGAAAAAAACACTTTCTAATTTTGAGATAATTCGTAAATTAGAAGGAATCAAGGCTGAGCTTTCTAAAATAAAAGAACAATTATAGTATTTTTGTCCTTAATTATTGTAACATCATCTATATTTCACATACTTATTACTTAAAATAACACTAATACATCAACAATATGAAAAAGTGGATTATCGCCCTTATTGTACTGGTAGTCATTGGATTTGGACTATACAACTGGGCCGTAGGATTTAACAACACTGCGATCAGCCTAAATGAAAACGTGGCACAGAGTTGGGGAAATGTTCAAACAGCGTATCAACGCAGAAATGACCTCATCGGAAATCTAGTGAACACCGTTAAAGGTGCAGCAGATTTCGAGAGAAACACCCTTACTGATGTAATCGAAGCTCGTGCCAAAGCAACTTCAGTAAACATCAACCCTGAAAACATTTCTGCAGAGCAGTTACAGGAATTTAATCAGGCCCAAGGTGGACTAAGCAGCGCTTTAAGCCGTTTACTTGTAAGTGTGGAGCGGTACCCTGAACTCAAAGCCAATCAAAATTTTCTAAAGCTTCAGGATGAACTGACTTCAACAGAAAATACCATTCAAACAGCGAGAATTCGTTACAACGAGGCGATTAATCCTTATAACAATCATGTCAAGAGATTCCCGAATTCCATTTTAGCTGGAATCTTTGATTTTGAAGGCAAGCCTTATTTCGATGCAGAAACTGGAGCAGACCAACCCGTTGAGGTAGACTTCAATTTCGACGATAAAGAAAGTTAAATCATACAGCTGCTCTTTTATACCGAGCAGCTTTTTCATTTTTTCAAGTGAATACTTTGCAGAATTAAACATCAAAAAGATGAAGTCTTCCAATGTAGAGCAATTGTTAACCCAAGAAGAAGAACAAGAAGTTATTGAGGCCATCAGACGGGCGGAGAAAGAAACTTCTGGAGAAATACGAGTCCATATCGAACCATCATCTGGAGAATTAAGCCCTTTAAAAAGAGCATCAGAGGTATTTCATTATTTAAAAATGGACAACACAGCAGATCGCAATGGCGTTCTAATTTATGTGGCTGCCAAGGATAAAACCTTTGCCATATATGGAGACAAAGGGATTAATAAGGTGGTTCCAAAGGACTTTTGGGAAACCACCAAGGATAAAATCCAATACCATTTTAGAAATAACAATTTTAAACTCGGACTCACTGAAGGCATTCTAAAAGCAGGAGAAGAACTTAAAGCACACTTCCCTTGGCAACATGATGATGTCAATGAACTCCCTGACCAAATTTCAAAAAATTAGCATCTTGAAAGCAAAGCAACAGCTGTTATTCATAATATTATTTATTGGAAGTTTTCAGCTTCCATCCCTATTTGCACAGTTTGATGTTCCACCAAAACCTGCCACGCAAACCAGCGTGTATGATTATGCGAACATTTTATCAGAATCAGAAAAGTCTGCCCTTGAACAAAAGTTAATTAATTATGCCGATACCACTAGCACTCAGATTGTTATTGCAACTGTGGAGTCAATCAATGGTGAAAACATTGGTCTTTTAACCCCACGATGGGCACAAGAATGGGGTGTTGGCCAATCCAAAGAAGATAACGGTGTATTTATCTTACTGGCAGAAAAAGAACGATCCATCTGGATTTCTCCAGGTTATGGTTTAGAACATTTACTAACGGCTGGCATCAATGGTGAAATTGTTAGAAATATAATCATTCCTGAATTTAAAAAAGGGGATTATTACGCTGGACTAAATAAAGGTACAAACGCCCTTATGGATCTATTTAGCGGAAGCTATCAAGGCACCCCACAACCTTCAAACAGACCATCTGGCTCTTCAGGGGTAGGTTTCTTGTTTATTTTTATTGTCTTTGTAATTATCATTATTATCCTATCGAATAACCGAAACAATCGTGGAGGAAGAAACGGTGGTCGAAGCGGCATTGACCTTTTGGACATCATCATTCTTAGCAACCTTGGAAGAGGTGGCACAGGAGGTTTTGGCGGCTCAGGAGGTGGATTCGGCGGAGGTGGATTCGGCGGAGGTTTCGGTGGCGGTGGATTCAGCGGGGGTGGTGCTGGCGGTAGCTGGTAAACACCTCCAAGTTGGCCAATCCAATTATCTTCAGCTTATATTACGGGTACATGATTTCAAAGATGGCTTTAAATGCCTAATTGTTGTGATTATAAAAAAACTATTTAATACTCTCAGCATAGGCCTTAGGCGCTTCTAGATTTAAATTATGAGCCGCATTTGGAATAATCTTAAATACGTTGCTCTTGACTGATGCACCTGTTAGCGCATTATAAATCATCTGGGCTTGATGAACTCCAATTGCATAATCATTCTCGCCTTACAATACTACAACAGGCTTTTGGATCACAGAAATCTCATCTAGCATATTTAGATGGTTATAGGCGTAGGTGTTTCGAAAAATCCTATTGGCGTATTCGAATTTGACCATAGTTGAATCAAAAGATTTCATAGTATACCTAGCCCTGTTGTAATAGGCGGTGTCTTTTCCTAATGCTAAGGCTGTTTTCTGCGCCTCTTTATTGGCCCAGTAAGCATTGAAGCTTAATTCTTTAGTAAAGGGGTGTTTGATGAGATTCATATCATTAAAAAATTCACTAAACCCACTTTGTTCAATTTCAATCAATTTATTCAAAATCTCTTTATAACGCTCTTTTCCTGCAAAATCCTTCGCTTTACTAAGCAGCCAGCCAACGTTCTTTCCTTATCTATAAGGGCTAAAATAGGATACATCCCATCCGCTTTTCCACTAACACACGTAAAGGAAGTTATCTTTTCTTGGTTTTCTATCATATATAACAGCCCTAAAGTTCCACCTCAGGAAGAACCAAGTAAATTAATAGGTTTTCCATTAAATCGTTTCATTAAGGTACCTACCACCACATCGAAATCCGCTACGAACTGCACCATGTTAGGCTTCGTGGAATCCTTCGCCACATCCGATTTACCACTCCGCTTTTGATCTAAATAAGCAATAAGGTAATCCTCTTCTAAAAACGTCTTATTTGTTTCTCGGGGCAAAATGGCTATTTCGGAGTGACCATGCCAGTGATATCGGAGCAAACCGTGCCACTTTGAAAGATCGTACAATGATATAAAAAATTATTGTTAATCTACTTTTAAACTCCCTTTTCTCATCGATTCTCCTTTTAGATCGATCCTGT
>NZ_DATGNU010000027.1:0-9417 GCF_035306585.1 Galbibacter sp. | reverse complement strand
GTGACCTCGGCAGGATTCAAACCTGCAACCTTCTGAGCCGTAATCAGATGCGCTATTCAGTTGCGCCACGAGGCCTTTTTGTAAGCAATCAGACATTATCTAAATGCGGGTGCAAATATAATATTTTTTATGACATATGCACCAAACTTTATTTAAAAAAAATAAGAATTATAGCTTACATTACCTATTATACCTTTAAACTTTCCACGAAATTAACCCAGAAACACTGGAGTTTACTATATTAAAACTAAAGAACAACTCTCAGATTACACACCATCCAAATCTAAATCCACTTTCGCATAATTCTTATATATAACTCCGTATATTTGGTAAACATCTAATAACATTGTTTTATGGAATTAATACTTCAACCATGGCCATGGTACGTGTCTGGCCCATTACTGGCTCTGGTCATGTACCTACTAGTTTATTTTGGTAAGACTTTTGGGGTATCCTCCAATTTACGAACCCTATGTGCTATTGGAGGTGCAGGAAAATATACGGACTTCTTCCACTACGACTGGAAGTCTCAACTATGGAACCTTATGGTCGTTCTCGGCGCCATTTTAGGAGGGTTCATAGCTTATTTCTACCTAAGCGATCATTCCCTTATTCAATTAAACAACGATACGGTAATTAGATTACAAGAGTTTGGTTTTGATAATATTGGAGAATCTTTAGTCCCAATGGAAATGTTCTCCTTAGAATCCGCATTTAGTCTAAATGGCTTATTAATACTAGTTGTAGGAGGGTTTTTAGTTGGTTTTGGAACACGTTATGCAGGCGGTTGCACCTCAGGACATGCCATCACCGGGTTAAGTAACCTACAACTACCATCGCTATTTGCAGTAATAGGCTTCTTTATAGGTGGCCTTGTAATGACACATTTCATCCTACCACTTTTATTTTAAAACAGCGCGTATGAAAAATATCAAATTTATCCTAACGGGAATGCTTCTTGGAATTGTCTTAGTAAAATCAGAAGCCGTATCCTGGTATCGTATCTTTGAAATGTTCCATTTTGAATCTTTTCATATGTACGGAATTATTGGTAGTGCCATCCTAACAGGTATTCCATTAATTCAGCTATCGAAAAAATTTAAGATCAAAAACGACAAAGGCGATCCAATAATCCTTGAACCAAAAGAAAAATCCAAATACCGCTATCTTATTGGAGGAAGTATTTTTGGCCTAGGCTGGGCCTTAACTGGCGCATGTCCAGGTCCTATATTTACGCTTATTGGCACTGGCCTGCTTTCGATGATTATTGTTCTTTTAGCCGCTGTAGCAGGAACCTTTGCCTATGGCCTGTTAAAAACCAAACTGCCCCATTAATAAGATCCACTCTTAGAGGGTCAAAATAGCATATTGGTAGCCTTTAAAACATCGAAAAGTCCCATGATTTTGTACCTTTGGACTGCTGCTTAAAAATCGTATTAAGGAGCAATGCAAAAAAGTGTAAAAAAATGAAAGTTGAACAAATTTATACAGGCTGTCTAGCTCAAGGCGCCTATTACATAGAATCCCAAGGGGAAGTTGCCATAATTGATCCACTTAGAGAAACCGCACCATACATTGTTAAGGCAGAAAAATCAGGAGGAACAATTAAATATATATTTGAAACGCACTTCCATGCGGACTTTGTATCCGGGCATATAGATCTGGCAAAAAAGACAGGAGCCACCATCGTCTATGGACCAAACGCTACTACTAACTATGACATATATCAGGCAAAAGATCAAGAAGAGTTCAACCTAGGCGATGTACGAATCAAAGTGCTACATACTCCAGGACACACCCTAGAATCATGCTGTTATCTTCTAATCGATGAGCAGGATAAGAACTACGCCCTCTTCACCGGGGACACCCTTTTTATAGGCGATGTTGGTCGTCCAGACCTCGCGATTAAACAGGATTTAACTAAGGAAGATTTGGCTGGAATGCTCTATGATTCCTTACGAGAGAAGATCATGCCATTGGAAGATGATCTTCTTATATACCCAGCTCATGGCGCAGGATCTGCTTGTGGAAAAAACATGAGCAAGAACACGGTAGATACTCTGGGAAATCAGAAGAAGACCAATTATGCACTTAATGAAAATACCACAAAAGAAGCCTTTATAGAAGAACTTTTAGACGGCATTCTACCTCCACCACAATATTTCTCCAAAAACGCGCTACTTAACAAACAAGGGTACGAGTCTTTTGATCAGGTATTAGAAAAGGGAAGTATTCCATTAGATCCCGCGTCTTTTGAGGCCATAGCAAACCAGCACGCAGCCGTCGTCCTGGATGTTAGATCAACAGAGGAGTACCTAGATCAACACGTCCCAAATTCCATTTTTATAGGCTTAGACGGGTCTTTTGCTCCTTGGGTAGGCGCTTTAATCACAGACCTTAAACAACCGCTTCTATTGGTGGTCCCTGAGGGTAGAGCAGAAGAAGCTGTCACCCGCTTATCAAGAGTGGGCTATGACAATACCCTTGGTTATCTAGAAGGTGGAATAACGGCTTGGAAAGAGGCAGGGAAAGAAACCCAGTCCATAAAATCTATCGATGCAGAAACATTTTACGGAAATTTTCAGCATCAAAGTGATCAAATGACCATTTTAGATGTACGCAAACCAGATGAATTTAACAATCAACATTTACTCTTCGCAAGGAGTTTTCCATTGGACTTCATCAATGAGAACATGACGGAATTAGACAAACAAAAACCTTATTACATCCACTGCGCCGGTGGGTATCGTTCCGCCATTGCAGCGTCCATTTTAAGGGCTAGAGGTTTCGCCAAGCTCACCGATATAAAAGGAGGGTTTGAGGCGTTAAAACAAACGAATCTACCAGTTTCTAACCAAAGTTGTTCGAAGTAAATGATCTTTTAAAAGTGAAAGTCTGCCTATGAAGATTAAAATGAATATGAGTAAGAAGGATAAGCTAATTCGTGTAGTAATAGCCTTTGTTATTGCAATGTTGTTTTATTTTCAAATATTAAAAGGACTCTTAGGCGTAGTGTTTATGCTACTCGCCATAGCCATGTTACTTACGTGTTTTTTCCGAGTCTGTCCACTGTATAAAGTCTGTGGTATTTCCACTAATAAACCAACGTCTTAGTTACACTATCTCTGCACTAAGTCCTGCTTGTAATAATTTAGCACAACGTGACTTTAGGTAATCGTACTCCCCTGTTTTAACTGTACATTTACCCTTATAGTGCACTATAATAGAACACTGTTCAGCCTGCTCCAGGGTGTGATCACATACATTCACTAGTGTGTCGATAACGTAGTCAAAGGTATTTACATCATCGTTATATAAGACAATTTCATGCTCCTTAACCACTTGCTCTTCTACAAGAACATCTTCTAATATTTTTTCTTTAGTACTCATCTTCAATATTTTATACTAATTTATGAATTTTACTGCAACCCAAAGATTCTTTTCCAGGTTTTCAGTAAACTTTAACGAAAATTCCTCGCAGCGTTCCTGTATTTTTGGAATATCATCATTGTAAAAGCCACTTAGAAATAACATCCCCTGATCGTTTAAGCAATTGGCATAAACGGGAATATCTTCTAATAAAATATTTCGATTAATATTAGCAATGATCACATCATAACGCTTACCAGATAATAAAGAAGCATCCCCCTGATAAACATTGATATGATGACACTCATTACGATCGACATTCTCTATGGCATTTAAATAACACCAGTTATCCACATCAATAGCGTCTACTGCCACAGCACCTTGCTTCTCTGCTAAAATGGCCAATACACCAGTTCCGCAGCCCATGTCTAAAACCGTTTTACCCTGGAAATCATTTTTAAGAATAAATTGAATCATCATATGAGTCGTCTCATGATGACCCGTCCCAAAACTCATTTTTGGCTCGATAATGATATCGTATTTGGTATTGGGTACCTGGTGGAAGGGTGCACGAACCGTACAAACCTCATCCACTACAATAGGGCGAAAGTTACGTTCCCACTCCTGGTTCCAGTTTTGTTGTTTTATTTCAATAAAGGAATATGATATGGTAAAATCTGGGTTTTTTAAAATGACGATGTCCTGTAAAATCTCCGGGGTCCAATCTTGCTTTTGTATATAAGCAACCACACCATTGTCCTGCTCTACAAAGCTTTCAAAGCCTGCATATCCCAGTTCCGCGATTAGAATCTCGGTTCCAGGAATTGCAGGGGATACTTTGAAAGTATATTCTAGATAAATTTCATCCATTATTTTTCGTTAACTAGAAAGCATTAACAATGGCTACAAAATCTTCGGCTTTTAAAGAAGCTCCACCGATTAGTCCACCATCTACATCAGGCTTAGAAAAGATCTCAGCGGCATTTGCTGGTTTTACACTCCCACCGTATAAAATGGAAACACCATCAGCCAACGAGTCATCATACTGTTGAGCGACAGTCTTTCTAATAAACTCATGCATTTCTTGAGCTTGCTCTGGCGATGCAGTTTCTCCCGTTCCGATAGCCCAAACGGGTTCATAAGCCAAAACAATTTGTTTCCACGCACTAGCTGGAAGGTGAAATAATCCGTTCTTTAGTTGACTTGCCACCAAATCAAAATGTGTATTGTTTTTTCGATCCTCCAATTCTTCCCCAAAACAGAAAATGACATTTAATCCAGCATCCACTGCAGCAGTGACTTTTTGAGCTAATATAGCATCATCTTCACCAAAATAAGCACGTCTTTCAGAATGTCCTAAAATAACCGTCTGAATCCCAATACTCTTAAGCATATCGGCCGACACCTCACCTGTATAAGCGCCACTTTTAGCTTGGTGCATATTTTGAGCGATCACCTCTATTGAGGTCTCTTTTAGGGTTTCATAAGCGGGGTATAGATTCACAAATGTCGGTGCGATCTTTACCTTTACATCCGTATTGGTTAACACTTTTCTTAGGTCGCTGATCAGGGTCTGAGTTTCAGCCAAATCATTGTTCATTTTCCAGTTTCCAGCAACTATTTTTTCTCTCATGCTATTGTTATATTTAGTTCTATAATTAATATTTTGTTCGTGTATTTCGTTAGCCTCTTACCCTTGACTTATTTTCCTTGGTTCTCGAACTCAAAATCTTCCAAATCGTTAAAATGCAATTTTTGGGTGATTGTTCCTTCTTTGAGCTCTAATACCCCAGGGTTGGACCTTACAATAGTTTTCACGGTCGTGAGGTCACAAAAATAGAAATCAAAATCCAAACCGTATTCATTTTTATAAAGAGCAAGTTGTGTTGGACTAGAAGCACTCAGCCCCACAACGCGGTATCCCTTTTCCTTTGCCTTGGTAGCCAGCTGTTGAAGTTCTCCTAAGGCTTCTTTATCAGCCTGTTCAATTACCCGACTTACAATAAGCAAAACTAAGGGCTCATTTAAAAGCTCCTCTGCGTAATCCACTCCCTCTCGCTCCATAGTAAAATCGTGAATCGGAGGCACATACCCTTCTTGTACTAGGGTTGTCTCAACATCCATAAATTCGCCTTCAACAGTAGGATAATCCCCTTTGGTGACGATGATCTCTTCTTGGCCGTTGACCATAAACTTCCACGCATAATCATAGATGGCAACGGGTGCATCCGCTGGAATCTCCATGCCCTGTGTTATGTTATTTCCGATTTTATAAGGACGGAAATCAATCACAGGTAAATGGTTGTACACATAATAGGCATACCAGCAGCACAACACCAAAGTTATCAAGCTCACAGTAGGCGCAAGTTTCAAGGTATTTATATATTTCTTACCAAGAAATAAAACTACAATCAAAACCAGCAATATCACATCCTTAGTAAAAGATTCCCAAGGAGTTAATTTAATGGCATCGCCAAAGCAACCACAATCGGTAACTTTATTGAAATAAGCAGAATAAAAGGTTAAGAAGGTAAAGAAAACAATCATTAGCAGTAGGGACCAAACGGTAAACTTTGGTTTATACCCCCAAAGAAGCATTACCCCGAGTAAGGTTTCAAAAATCACAAGAAGCACGGCGATATGTAGTGCAAAAGGCATCAAAAATGCCAAGTCTAAGACCTCAGGACTGAAATATTCTTCCAACTTAAATGAAAATCCAACGGGATCGTTCAATTTAATGAGTCCACTGATTACAAATAATAATCCCACAATTATTCTTGCTGCTGAAACAACTACTCTCATAACAATGCTTTATCTAGATTTTTAAATAAATCACCCAATCATCCATGACTTAGGTGATTTTCTTATCGGCTTTTAAATGGATTAGCGCAAAAACAGCATAATTTATCATGTCTTGATAATTGGCATCAAAACCTTCACTCACTAGCGTTTTCCCTTTATTGTCCTCCATTTGCTTTACGCGCAATATCTTTTGAAGAATCAAATCAGTCAAGGAGCTCACGCGCATATCTCTCCACGCCTCGCCATAATCATGATTCTTATTTTCCATCAATTCTTTGGTCTGACCAACCTTTTGATCATAGAGCGCAAGAGCCTGACCCAGATCCATATCCGCATCACTACCTACACCTTTCTCTAGTTGAATCAAAGCCATAATGGCGTAATTTACAATACCAATGAATTCAGAAACTTCTCCTTCTTCTACTTTCTGCACTTGATTATCCTGAATGGAACGAATCCGCTGCGCTTTTATAAATATTTGATCCGTAAAAGACGGTAATCGCAGTATTCGCCACGCACTCCCATAGTCTTTCATTTTTTTCTCAAACAAATCCCGACAAAGTTCAATGACCCCATCATATTGTTTTGATGTATTTTGCATAAGTTTACTCCTATTTTGCGTAAATTTCGCTTAAAATTTTCAATGGTCAAAGCCGAAGCGCTAATCTTTCATAAGTGGATCGTTGTAAAAGAGTCACATAGCATAAAATTAAATACCATATATAGATGACTATCAACTGTAAGGGCAGTCTAATCGACCTATCCATTCCCCGAGTAATGGGTATTTTGAACGTAACTCCAGACTCGTTTTTCGATGGCGGAAAGTACACCAAAGAGACCGCTATTTTAAAACGCGTAGAAACCATCTTAGACCAAGGAGCTACCTTTATTGACCTGGGAGCCTATAGCACTCGCCCAGGAGCTGAGCAGGTAAGTGAGCAAGAAGAGATTCAAAGAAGCGTACCGATTACAAAATTGATTTTAAAACATTTCCCAGAGGCGTTAATTTCAGTGGATACCTTTAGAGCGGAAGTCGCTCGGCAAAACATCGAAAGTGGTGCCAGTTTAATTAACGATATTTCAGGAGGCTTGCTAGATTCACAGATGATTCCAGTGGTTGGAAAACTGCAAGTACCCTATATCTTAATGCATATGAAGGGGGATCCAAAGACCATGCAACAGCACACCCAGTACGATCATTTAATCAAAGATCTTTTATATTATTTTTCACAGCGTATCCAGCAAGCACGCATCCATAAAATAAACGACATTATAATAGACCCAGGATTTGGATTTGCAAAGTCCTTGGATCAGAACTATGAATTAATGGCCAAGCTAGAACTTCTTCATATTTTAAAACTTCCATTATTTGTTGGGGTGAGCAGAAAATCCATGATCTATAACTTACTTGAAACACACCCAGAGGAAGCCTTAAACGGTACCACCAGTCTAAACACCATAGCCTTAGGTAAAGGTGCTCATATTCTCAGAGTACATGATGTGAAACAAGCCGTAGAGTGTGTCAAAATCCATCAAATGATCAACAAGAACAACACCGGGGTTTAAGCCACCAAAATATCAAAAAAGATCCCTCCCATCCATTGATGGCGCATTACCATTAATATTTTTTTTAAATTTACCTAAAAACCGAGCAATTTGGAACTATTTGATTTTGTGGAAATAAAGGTGGTAGACATCATCGACATTTTCTTAGTCGCATTTCTATTTTATTACGTCTATAAATTAGTAAAAGGTACGGTCGCCATCAACATCCTTATGGGAATTGTGGTGATCTACATTATTTATTGGTTAACCGAGGCCTTAAACATGCGCATCTTAAGTAACATTCTCGGCAATTTTATCGGCGCAGGGTTTTTCGCTTTATTAGTGGTCTTCCAACAAGAAATACGCAAATTTCTACTTATGGTTGGTTCCACCAATTTCAGAGGGAAAAATGGTTTGCTAAAACACTTTAGTTTTATGCGACAAGATACCACAACGGTGGAGACCAATGTAGATGCGATTATTTCTGCTTGTGAAAAAATGAGCATGAGCCGCACCGGGGCACTTATAGTTATTGAAAGAAACAACTCCCTTGAATTCGTAAAACATACTGGTGACTATATGGATATAGAGGTCAATCAACCCATTTTAGAAAGTATCTTTTATAAAAACAGTACGCTTCACGATGGCGCTATAATAATCGAAGGCAATAGAATTGTAGCCACTCGAGCCATTTTACCCGTTTCTAACGAACGAAATATTCCATTGCGCTTTGGACTACGACATCGTGCTGCCATCGGTGTTACAGAAAAAACAGATGCTGTTTCCATTGTGGTTAGTGAAGAAAATGGCCAGATTTCATATATGAAAAATGGAGAGTTCGTCTTATTTGAGACCTTGGAGAATTTAAAAAATCAAATCCTCGAAGACCTTTCCTAAAAAGATGGATGAGTAAGAGTTCATTGTGATACTGTGAAATAAACTGCTTTTCTATTATTTTTTAAACAGCCTCTTCAGCTAAAAATTGTACCTCGTACAAGTTCTTATAATAACCGTCTTGTTTTTTAAGTAGCTCTTTGTGGGTCCCAGATTCTACGATTTTCCCACCATCCATAACGATGATCTTATCCGCCTTTTTAACTGTAGTTAGTCGATGCGCGATCACAATGGAGGTTCTTCCTTTGGTTATTTTATCTGTGGCTGTTTGAATTAAACGCTCCGAATATCCATCTACAGAAGAGGTAGCCTCATCAAGAACCAAAATACTAGGATTACTCACATAGGCTCTTAAAAAGGCAATTAACTGACGTTGTCCACTGGATAACATACTACCGCGCTCCTTTACATTATAATGATATCCACCAGGAAGGCTATCGATAAACTTATGAACCCCAATATCCTTAGCCGCTTGAATGACATCAGCCTCCTTAATTTCTGGATCCATCAGGGTGATATTATTAAGAATAGTATCGGCAAATAAGAACACATCCTGAAGGACCACCGCAATCTGAGATCGCAAGGATTCTACCGTATAATCTTTGATATCTACCCCATCAATAGTAATGCTCCCTTGGTTAATATCATAAAATCGATTTAATAAGTTTATGATCGTTGACTTACCAGCCCCCGTCGCCCCAACAATAGCAATAGTCTGCCCTGGATTGACCTTTAAAGAAATCCCGTGCAGCACTTCTTCATCCTTCACATAACCAAAGCGAACTCCATCCATTACAATCTCTCCTT
>NZ_DATGNU010000026.1:0-12133 GCF_035306585.1 Galbibacter sp. | reverse complement strand
AGTAATTAGTTAATCTTAAAAGACGGGTATTGCAATGGCAGATACGTTGGCAAAACAATGGTATGTAGTAAGAGCTGTAAGTGGCCAGGAGAATAAGGTTAAAGGTTACATAGAGCAGGATATCGCACGTCTTGGATTTGGTGATTATGTAGATGAGGTTTTGGTTCCAACTGAAAAGGTGGTCCAGATTCGTAATGGAAAGAAAATAAGCAAAGATCGTGTATACTTCCCAGGCTATGTAATGGTGAAAGCCAACTTAGGTGGAGAGGTGACTCACATTATTAAATCTATCACCGGTGTTATCGGTTTTCTCGGAGAAGTAAAAGGAGGAGATCCTGTGCCGCTTCGTAAATCTGAGGTTAACCGTATGCTAGGAAAAGTGGATGAATTATCTGTGAAAACGGATAATGTTGCTATTCCTTATAATCTTGGAGAGACAGTAAAAGTTATCGATGGTCCTTTCAATGGGTTCAATGGAACAGTTGAGAAGGTGAACGAAGAAAAGCGTAAGCTTGAAGTGATGGTGAAAATCTTTGGAAGAAAGACACCATTGGAATTGAGCTATATGCAAGTAGAAAAGATATAATTGTTACACATTATATAGATTCGTCTAAGCTTCCAAAATTTGGACGATTCAAATTTTAAATTGAACATAAACAATGGCAAAAGAAGTAAGTAAAGTAGTTAAGCTACAAGTCAGGGGAGGTGCAGCGAATCCATCGCCACCGGTTGGACCCGCTCTAGGTGCTGCCGGCGTTAACATCATGGAGTTCTGTAAGCAATTTAATTCGCGTACACAGGACAAACAGGGTAAGGTATTACCTGTTGTTATCACCGTTTACAAGGACAAATCATTTGACTTTGTAATTAAGACACCGCCAGCGGCAGTTCAGCTAATGGAAGCGGCTAAGGTTAAAAAAGGATCTGGAGAGCCAAACCGTAAAAAAGTTGCAAGCATTACTTGGGATCAAGTAAGAGCTATCGCAGAGGACAAAATGCAAGATCTTAACGCATTTACTGTGGAATCAGCTATGAGCATGGTTGCAGGTACTGCAAGATCTATGGGATTAACGGTTTCAGGAGAAAGGCCCTTTTAAATCTTAAAGAATCTAGAAATGGCAAAATTGACAAAAAAGCAAAAAGAGGCTGCAACTAAAATTGATAGAAGCAAATTGTATTCTATTAATGAGGCTTCTGAATTAGTAAAAGAGATCACTAACGTAAATTTCGATGCATCGATCGACCTTGCGGTACGTTTAGGAGTTGACCCTCGTAAAGCGAACCAAATGGTTAGAGGGGTTGTTACCCTACCACACGGAACTGGTAAGGATGTTAAAGTATTGGCTTTGGTTACTCCAGATAAGGAAGAAGAGGCGAAAGCTGCTGGTGCGGACTACGTTGGGTTAGATGAGTATCTTCAAAAGATTAAAGACGGCTGGACGGATGTTGATGTGATCATCACCATGCCAAGTGTAATGGGTAAATTGGGTCCATTAGGTCGTGTATTAGGACCTAGAGGTTTAATGCCAAACCCAAAAACAGGTACAGTTACTATGGATGTAGCTAAAGCTGTAGAAGAGGTGAAAGCTGGTAAAATTGACTTTAGAGTTGATAAAACGGGTATCGTTCACGCTGCTATTGGTAAGGCATCTTTCTCTGCGGATAAAATCGCAGGTAACGCCAATGAATTATTACAAACAATATTAAAACTGAAGCCAACTGCGGCAAAAGGAGTTTATATCAGGAGTATCTACTTATCCAGCACGATGAGTCCAAGTATTCCGGTAGATCCTAAGGCGGTTTAATTGGCAGTGTAAATTTTTATAATCATGACTAGAGAAGAAAAGTTAACGGTAATAGAAGATTTGACTGCGCAGTTAGGGGATAACGGCATTATTTATTTGGCTGATATTTCTGGTTTGAATGCCCAAGCTACTTCCAATTTAAGAAGAGCTTGTTATAAGGCTAATATCAAACTCGCAGTTGTTAAAAATACATTGCTTGAGAAGGCAATGGAGGCTTCTGATAAAGATTTTGGGGATCTTCCATCAGTACTAAAAGGAAATACTTCCTTGATGTTTTCTGAGACTGGAAACGCTCCTGCAAAATTAATTAAGGACTTTCGTAAGAAATCTGATAAGCCTATTCTTAAGGGTGCTTTCATCGAAGAGACAGTGTTCCTTGGAGATGACCAATTAGATGCTCTTGTTAGTATCAAATCTAAAGAAGAGGTTATCGGAGATATCATCGGATTACTACAATCTCCTGCTAAGAACGTTATTAGCGGTCTTAAATCAGGTGGTGGTAAATTGGCTGGTATTCTTAAGACTTTATCAGAAAAGCAATCATAATAAGTACGCACTTAAAACAATTATATTTTAAAAATTTATTAAAACGGTAGAAAATGGCAGATTTAAAAGATTTTGCAGAACAATTAGTTAATTTGACAGTTAAAGAAGTAAACGAATTAGCTGATATATTAAAAGAAGAATATGGTATCGAGCCTGCGGCTGCAGCTGTAGCTGTTGCTGGTGGAGCTGCTGCTGGTGGAGGTGAAGCTGCTGAGGAGCAAACTGAGTTTGATGTTATCCTTAAAGCTGCTGGAGCTTCTAAGTTGGCTGTAGTAAAATTAGTTAAAGAATTAACTGGTTTAGGCCTTAAAGATGCTAAAGAAATAGTTGATAGCGCACCAAAAGCTATCAAAGAAGGTGTTTCTAAAGACGAGGCTGAAAGCCTTAAATCGTCTCTAGAAGAAGCAGGTGCTGAGGTAGAATTGAAATAATTCCATCTTGCAGCCCTGTGCTGTAAAACACGGTTTAGGTCCTTCCTGAGATAGTTCGGGTTGAGACCTAAACCCTTTTGCGTATATAAGTGTATACGCATTTTCAATTTTCATTTTAATCAAAATATTGTCCATTGATGTTCACAAATCAGACTGAAAGAATTAGTTTCGCCTCTGCTAAGAATACCCCGGCATATCCGGACTTCTTGGACATTCAGATTAAGTCATTCCAGGACTTCTTTCAATTGGAGACCAAATCTGAAGAACGAGGAAACGAAGGTCTTTATAATACCTTCATGGAGAACTTCCCCATTACTGATACGCGCAATCAATTTGTACTTGAATTTTTAGACTACTTCATTGATCCTCCACGTTATTCTATTCAGGAATGTATCGAGAGAGGGTTGACTTATAGTGTTCCACTTAAGGCTAGACTAAAACTTTATTGTACAGATCCTGAGCACGAAGATTTTGAAACCATAGTCCAGGACGTGTATTTGGGAACTATTCCCTATATGACACCAAGTGGTACTTTTGTTATTAACGGTGCCGAGCGTGTTGTAGTATCGCAATTACATAGATCTCCAGGTGTATTCTTTGGTCAATCGTTCCACGCTAACGGAACTAAATTATATTCTGCCCGTGTGATTCCTTTTAAAGGGTCGTGGATAGAATTTGCTACAGATATCAATAGCGTTATGTACGCCTATATTGATAGAAAGAAAAAGTTACCAGTGACTACGCTTTTCCGTGCTATAGGATTTGAGCGTGATAAAGATATTTTAGGGATATTTGATTTAGCTGAGGAAGTTAAGGTGTCTAAGAGTGGCCTTAAAAAGGTCCTTGGAAGAAAATTAGCTGCTCGTGTTTTAAAGACATGGCATGAGGATTTCGTTGATGAGGATACAGGAGAGGTGGTCTCTATCGAGCGTAATGAAATTATCTTAGATAGGGATACCATTTTAGAGAAGGAGCATGTGGACGAGATCTTAGAGACCGATGTAAAGACTGTTCTTCTTCATAAAGAAGATAGCCATACCGGTGACTATGCTATAATCTACAATACCCTGCAAAAAGACCCTACTAACTCTGAAAAGGAGGCCGTGGAGCACATTTACCGTCAATTGCGTAATGCTGAGCCGCCAGATGAGGAGACTGCTCGAGGAATTATCGATAAGTTGTTCTTCTCAGATCAACGGTATAATCTTGGTGAGGTAGGTCGTTACAGAATGAATAAAAAGTTGGGCCTTAATATCGATATGGATAAGCAGGTACTAACTAAAGAAGATATAATTACCATTATCAAGTATTTGATCGAGCTTATTAACTCAAAAGCTGAGATCGATGATATTGATCACTTGTCTAACCGTCGTGTTCGTACTGTGGGAGAACAATTGTCCTCTCAGTTCGGTGTTGGTTTGGCTCGTATGGCCCGCACCATTAGGGAACGAATGAACGTTAGAGATAATGAGGTCTTTACGCCAATTGACCTTATTAATGCTAAAACGTTGTCTTCGGTAATTAATTCCTTCTTTGGAACCAATCAGTTATCTCAGTTTATGGATCAGACCAATCCGCTTGCTGAAATCACTCACAAACGTCGTCTTTCCGCATTAGGACCTGGTGGTCTTTCGCGTGAGAGAGCTGGATTCGAGGTGCGTGATGTTCACTATACGCATTATGGTCGCTTGTGTCCAATTGAAACTCCTGAGGGTCCAAACATTGGATTAATTTCATCCTTGAGTGTGTTTGCTAAGATCAACGGTATGGGATTTATCGAAACTCCATATCGCAAAGTAACGGAAGGTAAAGTTGATCTTTCTCAGATTTTGTACCTAAGTGCAGAGGAAGAGGAAGAGAAGAAAATTGCCCAAGCCAATATCCCAATGAAGGAAGATGGTAGCATCGATACTGATAAGGTGATTGCTCGTGAGGAAGGTGACTTCCCTGTGGTTGATCCAGTTGAGATTGATTATACGGATGTTGCACCAAACCAGATCGCTTCTATATCAGCCTCTCTTATTCCTTTCTTGGAGCACGATGATGCGAACCGTGCACTGATGGGATCCAACATGATGCGTCAGGCTGTACCACTGGTACGTCCTGAATCTCCGATTGTAGGAACTGGATTAGAGCGTCAAGTTGCTACCGATTCCAGAGTACTGGTAAATGCTGAGGGAAGTGGTGTTGTTCATTATGTTGATGCTAAAAAGATCGTTATCAAGTACGACCGTACGGATGAGGATCGTTTGGTAAGCTTTGATGATGACTATAAAACCTATAACTTGGTTAAGTTTAGAAAAACTAACCAGGGAACTTCAATCAACTTGAAGCCTAACGTGAAGCGTGGTGACAAAGTGGTTAAAGGTCAGGTGTTGTGCGAAGGTTATGCTACTCAACAAGGGGAATTAGCTTTAGGTAGAAACCTTCAAGTGGCGTTTATGCCCTGGAAAGGATATAACTTTGAAGATGCTATTGTAATCTCTGAAAAGGTGGTAAGAGAAGATATCTTTACCTCGATTCACATCGATGAGTATTCTTTAGAGGTAAGAGATACCAAACTCGGGGCAGAGGAATTAACCAATGATATTCCAAACGTATCTGAGGAGGCTACCAAAGACTTGGATGAATATGGTATGATCCGTATTGGTGCAGAGGTTAAGCCTGGTGATATCTTGATTGGTAAGATCACACCTAAGGGGGAATCTGATCCTACTCCAGAGGAGAAATTACTTAGAGCGATCTTTGGAGATAAAGCTGGAGATGTGAAGGATGCTTCATTGAAAGCTTCTCCTTCATTGAATGGGGTTGTTATCGATAAGAAACTTTTCTCTCGTGCTATTAAAGATAAGCGTAAAAGAGCCAAGGATAAGGAAGATATCGCGAAATTGGAATTGGAATACGAAACCAAATTCTCGCAGTTGAAGGATGTGTTGATTGAAAAATTATTTTCAATAGTAAACGGCAAAACCTCACAAGGGGTATTCAATGATCTAGGCGAAGAGGTGTTCCCTAAAGGGAAGAAGTATACGCAAAAGATGTTGAATGCTGTGGATGATTTTGCTCACTTAGTTAGTGGAACTTGGACTACTGATGATCAGGCCAATGCACTAATCAATGACTTACTTCACAATTATAAAATTAAACTAAATGACCTTCAAGGGGCATTACGTCGTGATAAATTTACCATCTCTGTAGGGGATGAATTACCTGCAGGGATTATGAAACTTGCCAAGGTTTACATCGCTAAGAAACGTAAATTGAAGGTAGGGGATAAAATGGCAGGACGTCACGGTAACAAAGGTATTGTTGCTAGAATCGTTCGTCAGGAAGACATGCCTTTCTTAGAGGATGGAACGCCAGTGGATATCGTGTTGAACCCATTAGGGGTACCTTCCCGTATGAACATTGGTCAAATCTATGAAACTGTTCTTGGATGGGCCGGTAAAAAATTAGGTAAGAAATTTGCGACTCCAATTTTTGACGGAGCTACTTTGGATCAGATCAATGAATTAACAGATCAGGCATCCATTCCTAGATTCGGTCACTCCTATCTATATGATGGTGGTACTGGAGAACGTTTTGATCAACCAGCAACTGTTGGTGTGATCTATATGTTGAAACTCGGGCATATGGTTGATGATAAGATGCACGCTCGTTCCATTGGACCATACTCACTTATTACGCAACAACCTCTTGGTGGTAAAGCGCAATTTGGTGGGCAACGTTTTGGAGAGATGGAAGTTTGGGCATTGGAGGCTTATGGAGCATCTAGTACCCTTCGTGAAATCCTTACCGTGAAATCGGATGATGTGATCGGTAGAGCGAAAACTTATGAGTCCATTGTCAAAGGAGAAATGATGCCAGAACCTGGTCTGCCAGAATCTTTCAACGTGTTAATGCACGAATTAAAAGGTCTTGGTTTAGATATCAGATTAGAAGATTAATAATTTTAACCAAAGGGCAGCCTTACTCAAAGGGTTGCCCGAGGTTAAAAAGGTAATACAAATTACACTTAATTCATTATCACCATATATTATGGCTAGAAATAAAGATAAGAATACAGTACAGAGGTTCAATAAAATCTCTATCGGTTTAGCCTCTCCGGAATCTATTCTAGGAGAATCCAGAGGTGAGGTTCTCAAGCCGGAAACTATTAATTACCGAACCCATAAGCCAGAGCGTGACGGTCTATTTTGTGAGCGTATTTTTGGACCTGTAAAGGATTATGAATGTGCTTGTGGTAAATATAAAAGAATACGTTATAAAGGAATCGTTTGTGATCGATGTGGAGTTGAAGTAACAGAAAAGAAGGTTAGACGTGATCGCGTTGGACACATCAACTTGGTGGTTCCCGTGGCTCATATCTGGTACTTCCGTTCTTTACCTAACAAAATCGGTTATCTTCTTGGGTTGCCTTCCAAGAAGCTAGATATGATTATTTATTACGAGCGTTATGTGGTTATTCAACCAGGTGATGCTAAAAATGCCGATGGTGACCCTGTTCAAAAAATGGACTTCCTAACCGAGGAGGAGTATTTGAACATTTTGGAAACCATTCCAGCAGAAAATCAATACCTAGAGGACAATGATCCTAATAAGTTCATCGCTAAGATGGGTGCAGAGTGTTTGATTGAATTGTTGTCTAGAATTGATCTTGATGATCTGTCTTACGAATTAAGACATAAGGCCAACAATGAAACCTCGAAGCAACGTAAAACAGAAGCGTTAAAACGTTTACAAGTTGTGGAAGCGCTACGGGAATCTCAAAGAAATAGAGAGAACAAGCCGGAGTGGATGATCATGAAAGTAATTCCTGTGATCCCACCAGAATTACGTCCATTGGTTCCTCTTGATGGTGGTCGTTTCGCTACTTCGGATCTCAATGACCTTTATAGACGTGTTATTATCAGAAATAACCGTTTGAAGCGATTGATGGAAATCAAAGCTCCTGAGGTGATTTTGAGAAACGAAAAACGGATGCTTCAAGAGTCTGTTGATTCATTATTTGATAACACTAGAAAATCTTCTGCTGTTAAGACAGAGTCCAACAGACCATTGAAATCGCTTTCAGATTCGCTCAAAGGGAAACAAGGACGTTTCCGTCAGAACTTACTAGGGAAACGTGTTGATTACTCAGCGCGTTCTGTTATTGTGGTAGGTCCAGAGATGAAACTCTATGAGTGTGGACTTCCTAAAAATATGGCAGCGGAACTTTACAAACCGTTTATCATTCGAAAGCTGATCGAAAGAGGAATTGTAAAAACAGTTAAATCTGCTAAGAAGATTATAGATAAAAGAGAGCCAGTTGTATGGGATATTCTTGAGAATGTACTTAAAGGACACCCTGTATTACTAAACCGTGCTCCTACATTACACCGATTGGGTATTCAGGCCTTCCAGCCTAAACTAATCGAAGGAAAAGCGATTCAATTGCATCCATTAGTGTGTACCGCATTCAACGCGGATTTTGATGGGGATCAAATGGCCGTACACTTGCCACTAGGTCCTGAAGCAATCCTTGAGGCACAGTTGTTAATGTTGGCTTCTCATAATATATTAAACCCTGCGAATGGTTCTCCAATTACGGTACCATCTCAGGATATGGTTCTTGGTCTTTATTATATGACCAAAGCTAGAAAATCAACTCCAGAGAAAACCGTTAAGGGAGAAGGACTTACTTTCTACTCAGCCGATGAGGTAAATATCGCATTCAATGAAAAGAAAGTCGACCTTAATGCTATTATTAAAGTTCGTACGCGTGACTTTAATGAAGAAGGAGTGTTAGTTCCTCAAATTATTGAAACTACTGTTGGTAGAGTGCTATTCAACGAAGTAGTTCCTGAACAAGCAGGTTATATCAATGAGGTATTGACAAAAAAATCATTAAGAGATATTATCCATAATATTTTAAAAGCAACAGATGTACCAACTACGGCTGACTTCTTGGATAAGATTAAGAGTATGGGGTATAACTTCGCTTTTAAAGGTGGACTGTCCTTTAGTTTAGGTGATATTATTATTCCAGAGGAAAAGGACACGATGATTCAGGATGCCAATCAACAGGTGGATGGAATTATGATGAACTATAACATGGGGCTTATCACCAATAACGAGCGTTACAATCAGGTGATTGATGTTTGGACCTCTACCAATGCGATGCTTACCGAAATGGCTATGAAGCGTATTCGTGAGGATAACCAGGGATTCAACTCTGTGTTTATGATGTTGGATTCTGGTGCAAGGGGTTCTAAGGAACAGATTCGTCAGCTTACTGGTATGCGTGGATTGATGGCTAAGCCAAAGAAATCTACCGCTGGTGGTGGTGAAATTATCGAAAACCCGATTCTTTCTAACTTTAAGGAAGGTCTTTCGATTTTGGAATACTTTATCTCCACTCACGGTGCTCGTAAAGGATTGGCGGATACCGCACTAAAAACTGCGGATGCAGGTTACTTGACACGTCGTTTGGTGGATGTATCGCAGGATGTCATCGTAAATGCTGTTGACTGTGGTACTTTAAGAGGTATTGAAGTAGAGGCCTTAAAGAAAAATGACGAAATCATTGAGTCTTTGGGGGAAAGAGTTGCTGGACGTGTTTCTCTAGATGATGTGTATGACCCGTTGACTGAAGAGTTAATTGTTGGTGCTGGTCAGGAGATTACAGATGCCATTGTTAAAAAGATAGATGCATCACCGATTGAGCGTATGGATGTACGTTCTCCGCTCACTTGTGAGGCGAAACAAGGTATTTGTGCTAAATGTTATGGTAGAAACTTAGCTACTGGAAAAATGGTTCAAAAAGGGGAGGCTGTTGGTGTAGTTGCTGCACAGTCGATCGGTGAACCTGGAACTCAATTGACCTTGCGTACCTTCCACGTTGGAGGTATTGCAGGAAATATCTCTGAGGACAATAAGATCATCTCTAAATACAACTGTAAAATTGAGATCGATGATCTAAAAGTTGTTAAGGGTGTCGACGCTGAACAAAAACCTGTGGATGTCGTAATTTCCAGAACGGCTGAAATCAAGTTTATCGATGAGAAAACGGGCATCACTTTGGCAACCAATAACATTCCTTATGGTTCGCAAATCTTCAAGAAAGATGGTGATAAATTAGAGAAAGGGGATGTGGTTTGTCAGTGGGATCAATATAACGCGGTAATTATCTCTGAATTCTCTGGTAAGATCGTCTATGAGAATATCGAACAAGGGGTTACTTACCAGGTGGAGATCGATGAGCAAACTGGTTTCCAAGAGAAAGTTATCTCTGAGTCTCGTAATAAGAAACTCATCCCTGCTCTTTTAATTAAAGACAGCAAAGGAGAAACATTACGTTCTTACAACTTACCAGTTGGCGCACATATCATGGTAGATCACAATGATAAAGTGGCTGAAGGTAAAGTACTGGTGAAGATTCCAAGACGTTCTTCTAAGGCCGGGGATATCACCGGAGGTCTTCCAAGAGTTACCGAGCTTTTCGAGGCGCGTAACCCTTCGAATCCTGCAGTGGTTAGTGAGATTGATGGTGTGGTTTCCTTTGGTAAGATCAAACGTGGCAATCGCGAGATTATAGTGGAATCTAAATTAGGAGAACTTAAAAAGTACTTGGTTAAATTGTCGAACCAGATCCTAGTTCAAGAGAATGACTATGTTCGTGCAGGTATGCCGCTCTCGGATGGTTCTATCACACCAGAGGATATCTTGAGAATTAAAGGGCCTTCTGCTGTTCAGCAGTACTTAGTAAATGAGGTACAAGAGGTATATCGTTTACAAGGGGTAAAAATTAATGACAAGCACTTTGAGGTAGTGGTACGTCAGATGATGCGTAAGGTAAGCATCGACGATTCTGGTGATACAACCTTCCTAGAGCAACAATTAGTACATAAAGATGACTTCATTGAAGAAAATGACCGAATCTTTGGTATGAAGGTAGTCGAGGATGCCGGAGAGTCACAGAACTTAAAAGCTGGTCAAATCATTACACCTAGAATGCTCAGAGATGAGAACTCTGTACTAAAGAGAGCGGATAAGCAATTAGTGGTAGCGAGAGATGCTGTTCCCGCGGTTGCAACGCCAATTCTTCAAGGTATTACCAGAGCTTCACTTCAGACCAAGTCCTTTATCTCAGCAGCTTCCTTCCAGGAAACTACTAAGGTGTTAAACGAGGCAGCGGTCAGCGGTAAGGTTGATGGTCTTGAAGGACTTAAAGAAAATGTTATTGTTGGTCATAGAATTCCAGCAGGTACTGGAATGAGAGATTACGATAATATTATCGTAGGGTCCAAGGAGGAGTATGATGAGATTATGGCAAGTAAACAACAACATGTTAATTTCTAGTAAATTAATAAATGTGTATTAAATAAATGACCCTGGGGATTTTCTCCAGGGTTTATTTTTTTTGAATTCTATGGTAATATTGCGCAGATCTTAGTACCTTTATTTTTATCAAAAACATGGATTATGAGCGATCAAAAAGATCAACATAAAAATCAAATCAATATCGAAATAGATGATATAACGGCAGAAGGGACCTACGCGAACTTGGCCATCATCAATCATTCTGTTTCTGAATTTGTGGTTGATTTTGTCAGTATTATGCCTGGACGGCCCAAGGCAAAGGTGAAAAGCCGCATTATTCTTACCCCGCAACACGCCAAGAGATTTCTAAAGGCGCTTCATGATAACGTACAACGTTTTGAGAATAATCACGGGGAAATTAAGGATTATGAGCAACCCCCAATCCCGCTTAATTTCGGTCCAACCGGGGAGGCTTAATAACTCGTGCTTGGGGGATGGTGGTTCGATTAACTGCCTTTCTTTATTTCAATGATTTCCAATTTCTTGATTTCACCCTTTTCAAGGACAAATCGCAGCATGGTGCGTACTTGATGTATGCCATACTGGCCAACGGCTCCTGGATTTAAGTGTAATAGGTTTAAACCCTTATCCCATTTTACTTTTAAAATGTGCGAGTGACCGCATATAAATAACTTAGGAGGATTCTTTTTTATCCGCTCTTTTACCTGCGGACTATATCGGTTTGGGTATCCACCAATGTGAATCATCCACACATCTACACCCTGACAAGTAAAGCGAATTTCCTCTGGGAATTCTCTTCGAATGGTGGCATTGTCGATATTACCATAAACGGCCTTTAGTGGTTTAATGGCCTTTATGGCATCGGTTACCTCTAGACTGCCAATATCGCCAGCATGCCACACCTGGTCTGCTTGTTTTACGTACTTTAGGATGGTATCGTCGATGTATCCATGAGTGTCAGAGAGTAGTAAAATCTTTTGCATAGGATAGTTTGGGATTTAACCGAGCAGGAATTTTTGAGCCGTTGAA
>NZ_DATGNU010000025.1:0-5344 GCF_035306585.1 Galbibacter sp. | reverse complement strand
AGATTGCTAAAATCCAATTCAGATATATTTATGATTAAAAGAATTAAACCAACAATCATAACAATATAAGCTCCTGTTTTTTTTGTCATTTTATTTTTAATTTTAATTGATTTCGAGTGCGTTCTGCAATGAATGGCAACGATTCAGTATAAACGCAGTAGCGGAGCAGAGAAGCACAAGTCTTTCCGTTTAGCAACTGCCTTAGTCAAAACCTTATTTATTTACTAATTTACAAAAAAGGAAATCAGAATAAGGATTTGACGGGTAAAAAAAGTACAGCCTTTTGGTTAAGCAATTTCCCGCTATTGCGTTTATACCGTGTTGGCAACTGGCTTTCCCGCTTGGTTTGTTTTCAATCAGCTATTTACTTTCCTTGCTTGACTTTTTCTGATTAAGATGGACTTTCATTTTAAATGAATGATTCAGTGAAACAAAACGAAAGTCCAATCACAAGAGCTAGCGGTCGCTCCCAAGTACAAGGTAATAAAAAATCGGTTACCAGATAGGTAACCGATTAGGTAACTTTTTCATTGATTTTAAATACAATCAAATGTTTTTAATAAAAATGCAATTAACTGAATTTCATTTGTTTACATTTTTATTATAGCTTTTTAAAGGCTGTTTTGTCGGGGTGGCAGGATTCGAACCTGCGACCTCCGCGTCCCAAACGCGGCGCGATAACCGGGCTACGCTACACCCCGTATAAAATTTCAGTACTTTCTATTCTTCAGAATAGAATTTGCGGTTAAGCGGGCACAAAAATATTATTCTTTTTTCGAATACACTAATAAATTCTTTAACTTTTTTCGCTAAATTTTAATTTAACATATGTTTAAGAGTTGCCCTCTGAAAGATGTGGTAAATTTTTATCTAATTTACCAAGCTTAATTATCAAAAAATTCAATTATGAAAAAGTATGTTGCTTTAGCTTTATTTGTTGTCATTCAGGTATCGTGTGCTCAGAATGATAAAACAATAAATACTCCAGATCAAATCACCTATGATGTCGAGACTATTGTAGAAGGGATTAATATTCCTTGGGGGATGGCTTTCTTACCAAATGGAGAGCTACTGGTTACAGAGAAGTCAGGCAAGTTGTATAGGGTAAAACATGGAGAGAAAACAGAAATCACACATACTCTTCAAGTATATAACAGAGGACAAGGGGGGCTTATGGATGTAGTTCTCCATCCTGATTACGACACCAATGGATGGATTTATTTTTCTTATGCCAGCGATGAAGGCGAAGGTGATGGGGGGCATACCGCAATTGCCAGAGCTAAATTAGATGGAAATAGTTTAACCGAGGTAGAACAACTATACAAAGCAACACCTAATACAACCAAAGGACAGCATTTTGGTTCTCGTATTACATTTGATAATGAAGGTTACCTTTACTTTTCAATAGGGGAGCGTGGAGAAAGAGACGTAAATCCACAGGACATAACAAGAGATGGTGGGAAAGTCTACCGTTTATATGATGATGGTCGTGTACCAGAATCAAATCCATTCTATGACACACCTGATGCAGTCAAAGCAATATATTCCTATGGACATAGAAATCCACAGGGAATGTTGACTCATTACAATACTGGAGAAATTTGGGTACATGAGCATGGTCCTCAGGGTGGCGATGAAATTAATGTAGTCAAAAAAGGAGCTAATTTCGGATGGCCTGTCATTAGTTATGGAGAGAATTATGATGGAACTTCCTTTACTGAACTTACAGCGAAAGAAGGTATGGAGCAACCATTGTACTATTGGGTTCCCTCCATCGCTCCAAGCGGAATGACTTTTGTGACCTCAGACATCTATCCAGATTGGAAAGGCGATCTTATGGTAGGTTCCTTAAAGTTTGGTTATTTAGAAAGACTTGAATTCGAAAACAATAAAGTCACCTATCGTGAAAAACTAATGGAAGGACTTGGTAGAATCCGTGATGTTAGACAAGGTCCTGATGGCTACTTGTATATTGGAGTTGAAGGTACAGGTATCGTAAAATTGGTTCCGAAGTCTGAATAATCTGTCTTGCATATAACTAAGTAAACTATTATGAGAGGTTTTATTGGGTATTATTTCACATAAACTTGACAATTAAGCACAAGTGTTTGAGATAAATTTAGTGTATTTTTGCCTATTGAAATTTGGGTAAATATATGTCTATTACAAACAAAAAAGCATTATTAGCATTAGCCATTGGAGGATTCGGTATAGGGATGACTGAGTTTGTTATTATGGGAATCCTTCCAGATGTTGCAGGAGCATTAGATATAAGTATACCACAGGCTGGGCACTTTATATCAGCATACGCTTTGGGCGTTGTGATCGGAGCACCACTGTTAACGGTTATCGGA
Organism: Galbibacter sp.; assembly: GCF_035306585.1. Classification (GTDB taxonomy): domain Bacteria; phylum Bacteroidota; class Bacteroidia; order Flavobacteriales; family Flavobacteriaceae; genus Galbibacter. The sequence goes on along the minus strand of NZ_DATGNU010000025.1, from coordinate 2,990 downwards.
AATAGGTGCGCACCTCACAAGATGTTACTGTACTTAATGGTTTGGTTTACCATATTTAATACCCTATCAGCTTTTGCCAATAATTACGGCTTATTGTTAATAGCTCGATTTCTATCGGGTCTTCCTCACGGTGCTTTTTTTGGTATTGGAGCAGTGGTAGCAGGGAAACTTGCCAATGAAGGAAAGTCCGCTAAGGCCATTGCTACCATGTTTACTGGATTGACACTAGCCAATGTAATTGGGGTGCCTCTTGGAACCTATGTAGGGCATCACTTTCACTGGAGTATTTCATTTTTAATAGTTGGTGTAATAGGTGTCTTAACCATGCTAAGTATTCACTTTTGGATGCCCGCAATTGAGACAAACCAAAAACAAAATATTAAAAGTGAGTTTAAAGTCTTTAAAAAATTGGATTTTTTGGGGATAGTTCTTTTGACAACCATAGGTACTGGAGGGTTCTTTGCTTGGTATAGTTACATCGCTCCATTGATAACCGAAGAAGCAGGATTAAGCTCAAATTTAGTCAGCTATGGCATGATCATCGCAGGTTCTGGAATGGTTATCGGTAATTTTATAGGTGCAAAATTAGCGGAGCTGTTTTCACCATTAAAAGCGGTGATTATCAGTCTGGTAACCATGATGCTTATGTTGTTATTAAACGTGGTAGTTGCACCCACAGGTATAGCTGTTCTTGTGATGACCTTCATAATTGGAATGGTAGCTTTCACGGTATCTACTCCAATTCAGATGGCGGTGATCAACAGTGCAAAAGGTTCAGAAATGTTAGGTTCATCTGCCAATCAGAGTGCCTTTAATATGGGGAATGCATCGGGGGCTTATTTAGCTGGATTACCGATTGCCTTCGGCTATGGATTTACTTCCGCGAGCCTAGTAGGGGCTGCCTTGGCAGGATCTGGTGTAATTCTTGCTTTGGTGATTTTGTATTTTAGAAATCAAAAAGTAGGCAAGGAGAAAATAGCCCTACAAGATTAAAAAATAATAATTATTCTAGAACCGATCTATTGAATCGGAAATTATTTCAAATTTAGTTACCTTCGCTTTAAAGAGACATTTTGAAGTGGATAAGAAGAGAATTTTAATAACTGGTGCAGCTGGATTTTTGGGCTCACACCTATGTGATCGGTTTATTAAAGAGGGTATGTATGTTATCGGCATGGATAACCTTATCACTGGAAGTTTAAATAATATTGAACACCTGAGATCCAATGTGGATTTTGAATTCAGGCATCATGATGTCACCACCTTTGTGGATATTCCCGGTCCTCTTGACTATGTTCTTCATTTTGCTTCACCAGCAAGTCCAATTGATTATTTGAAAATTCCAATTCAGACCCTAAAAGTAGGAGCAATAGGAACTCATAATTTATTGGGGTTGTCTAAGGATAAAAACGCCAGAATACTAGTAGCCTCTACCTCCGAGGTATATGGCGACCCATTGGTTCACCCACAAACAGAATCATATTACGGAAATGTTAGCCCTGTTGGTCCAAGAGGCGTATATGATGAGGCAAAGCGGTTTATGGAGTCTATTACCATGGCTTATCATAGATTTCATAATCTAGATACCCGTATCGCACGAATTTTTAATACCTACGGTCCTCGCATGCGTTTAAACGATGGGCGGGTCATACCAGCATTTATTGGACAGGCTTTGCGAGGTGAAGATTTAACAGTTTTTGGCGATGGTAGCCAAACAAGATCGTTTTGTTATGTGGATGATCAGATAGAAGGCATTTACCGTTTATTGATGAGTGATTATCACTACCCTGTAAATATTGGAAATCCAACAGAGATTTCCATAAGAGATTTTGCAGAAGAAATTGTAAAACTAACGGGGTCAAATCAGAAAATAGTGTACAAGCCACTGCCTAAAGATGATCCTCAGCAACGTAGACCAGATATTTCTAAAGCAAAAGAAATTCTTCAATGGGAGCCAAAAGTTGATCGAGAAATTGGAATGCAACGTACCTATGAGTATTTCAAAAGCTTACCAATAGAGGAGTTGTATAAAAAGGATCATCGTGATTTTGCAGATCACAATAAAAAATAATGTGAAAATTTTATTTAAAAAATCAGATTAGATCTTAAAGGTGAAACCGTCTTCCACTTTTTTGTCATACTTCTCTTTATCAAATTCATATAAGAACGAGCCCTTTCTAGAGGAGGACATATCCTTTTCATTTAATTTGATCAGAATATCCAAATTGTTGATTTTGTTGATAAAATTCCTCTTATCTAATTTTTCATCTAGAATTGCCTCATAGAGCTTTTGAAGCTGACGCATAGTAAATTTTTCTGGGAGGAGCTCAAATCCAATAGGCTTAGTAGAGGTTCTGTATCGAAGTCTCCTAATGGCGTGATTAACCATAGCATTATGGTCAAAAATCAATTCTGGAGCTTCTTTTACGTTAAACCAACGCGCTGAGTATTTTTCAATAAGACCTTCGTTGTGATCCTCAATATTAATTAGTGCATAATAAGCAACAGAAATGGTACGTTCCACTGGATCCCTGTCAACTTTGCTAAAGCCGTATAGTTGCTCCATGTAAATGTTATTAATTCCCGTAAGGGTCTTAAGGATCCTATTAGCTGCATCATCTAAGGTTTCGGCACGTTTTAGAAAGCCGCCCATTAGGGACCATTTTCCTTTTTCAGGTTCGAAGTCTCTTTTAATTAAAAGTATTTTAAGTTCTTCTTTGTCAAAGCCAAAAATGATACAATCGACTGCTAATAAAACTTTATCCTCTTTACTATAACTATTTAACATGTGGGTAAATTTATACAAAACAGGTGTAAAACTACGCTTTTTTTTGGCAAATTCAATCTCTTAATTTTTTAACAGCGCAGTGAGGATCGATGTTCATTGAGTATTATGCATTTTTGCTACAGATTGGTGATTAATTGTCTAAGGATTTATTTGTATTTGTTAAAAATTATTAATTAATTTGGAAATGTAAAAACAACACTTA
>NZ_DATGNU010000024.1:0-31212 GCF_035306585.1 Galbibacter sp. | reverse complement strand
TGAATACAACCGAATTAATGGATAAGTTTATTGGTTTGGGGTTTAAAGCGATTAGCGTTGCTGTAAATGCCAAATTACTGGACCAGACTATGGTTGGAAGAACCATCGATAAAGAATTTTTGAAAATGTTGCCCAAGGGGGTTGACCCCTGTGGCGAAAATGGAGAATTTCACACCTTTGTATACGATGGCCCTATTTTTAAAAAGCCTATAGACTTTGTAATTGGCGAAAAGATCCAGGTAAATTATGGCCAAGCCAAAAGCACAACTACGAAAGAAGAAAGCTGGGATACTTCCTTTTGGTTTTGTGACCTTCATTTAAAATAGACGCGTCACTTATGATTTAAAAGGATTGTCCATTCTTTTGGCAACCTCAGGACTCATCTGTTATTCTCAAAAAAAAAGCGGAACCCGAAGATTCCGCATATAGTATTTTATTTAAGCTAAGCTTAATTTAAATATGAATCACTTCTCCATAGGCAGCTGCAACAGCTTCCATCACCGCTTCACTCATAGTAGGGTGGGGATGTACTGCTTTTAATACCTCATGAGCTGTAGTTTCAAGCTTTCTAGCCACTACAGCCTCGGCAATCATATCAGTAACACCAGCTCCGATCATATGGCAACCTAACCATTCACCGTATTTGGCGTCAAATATTACTTTTACAAAACCATCAGGTTGTCCGCTTGCTTTTGCTTTTCCACTTGCTGAGAACGGGAATTTACCAACTTTGATATCATATCCTTTCTCCTTAGCTTGTTTCTCTGTTAAACCTACAGAAGCAACTTCAGGTGAACAGTATGTACATCCTGGGATGTTTCCATAATCAAGAGCTTCGACCTTTTGTCCTGCAATTTTTTCAACACAAAGAATCCCTTCTGCAGACGCTACGTGAGCTAAAGCTTGTCCCGGTGTTACATCTCCAATAGCATAATAGCCTGGGATATTGGTTTGGTAAAAATCATTTACTAAAATTTTATCGCGATCTACTTTAATACCTACTTCTTCCAATCCGATGTTTTCGATGTTGGTTTTAATTCCAACTGCTGAAAGAACAATATCCGCCTCGATAACCTCTTCTCCTTTGCTGGTTTTCACCGTTGCTTTAACACCTTTACCACTAGTATCGACCTTTGTAACTTCTGCGGAAGTTTTGATTTTAACCCCTGCCTTTTTGAAGCTACGCTCTAATTGTTTAGAAACATCTTCATCTTCTACAGGAACGATGTTTGGTAAGTACTCCACTACGGTAACCTCAGTTCCCATTGAATTGTAGAAGTATGCAAATTCAATACCTATAGCACCACTACCTACAATAACCATTTTTTTAGGTTGCTCTTTAAGGGTAAGTGCTTCACGATATCCAATAACTTTTTTACCATCCTGAGGGAGACTAGGCAATTCTCTAGAACGAGCACCTGTCGCAATGATAATGTGATCAGCGCTGTATTCTGTAGTTTTATTGTCCTTATCCTTAACTTCTAGTTTCTTTCCAGATTTAAGGGTTCCGTATCCTTCAATTACATCAATCTTATTTTTTTTCATCAAGAACTGTACGCCCTTACTCATATCTCCAGCGACATTTCTACTGCGTTTTACTACCGCGGCAAAGTCCTTGTCAGCATTTTCTACTTTAAGTCCGTAATCGTCAGCATGCTTAAGGTATTCAAATACTTGTGCTGATTTTAACAGTGCCTTAGTTGGGATACATCCCCAATTCAAACATACGCCTCCCAGATTTTCTTTTTCGACAACAGCGGTTTTAAATCCTAGTTGAGAAGCGCGTATGGCAGTTACATATCCACCAGGTCCACTTCCTAAAACAATTACGTCATATTTATTCATTTCGTATGATTTTTTAATGAGCTAAAATTTTGTGGATACGAAGTTAAGCAATAAGTTTTTAAAGGGTAAATTTTTTTAGGATTTTGCCATCTATTGGCACAAAACATTACATTAGAGTGAAAATGACGAATTCAAATTAAGAAAGTTAAATTCTATACAAAATATATTACTAATTTCTTTAAAATAATTAATTTCCCACAATATTAAATTCCCAATAGCCATCCATGAACCATTTAAAATTATTTTCTATTCTACTGATTAGCTTGATGTCTTCTACAGTTCTTTCCCAATCCATCGAAGCTACTTTAATTGATCAAAGAACTAAAAATCCAATCCCGTTTGCAACGATAATATTAAATCAAAAATCTGGCGTAATAAGCTCCGAACAGGGAAAGTTTACTTTTCATCTGCCGTATGAAGTTGCTGAAAAGGATTCTATATATATTCGGTCCTTAGGTTATCAAGAAAAGGTAATTTCCGCATTCAACTTTACCGAAAGTATCATAGAACTTCAACCAGAAGATATCATATTGAACGAAGTGGTGTTATTAAATACCAATTATAGCGCTGATCAAATTATGGAAATGGTACGCGATAGCCTGCTAGTTAACTATCAAGATAGCTATACCAGTCAACAGATATTTTATAGAGATTCCGATATAAATGGTCTTAGGCAATTCAACGTAGAGGTAAAAAAAAGTACCATAGCGGAATTCAATCAAAACTTTGCTGATCAAATCATTAATGAATTACCGAAGTCATTTCCTTATCATCGAGAATTATTAGGGGATTTATATCTTAAAAACATAGCCACTAGGGTAGAAGAACTAAAGTTAAAGCCTATTAAGGCATGTGAACTCTATGATAAAAACAATGAATTTTCAAGCGACAAATTAGAGGGTAAATTACAAGGTCTTCTTCAAAAGCACATCAAAAGGAATTCGTATTTTAAAATTAAATCTGGCCTTATAGGTACAACCACAGATGAAATAGATTCTAGTTTCTTTAGACAAACATCTGATCCAAAGGTGTCCTTGAAAGATTCAATGGATCAAATAGCAAAATCCAAAGAAAATTTTAATAAATCCATACGTAGCAGTCTTGTAGGGTTTTTAAATTTTAATTTTCTCGACAGTGAATCTGACTTGGATGTCATCCATAAATATAACAAGTATAGATTTACCCTCGATGGATTGACTACTTTAGATAATAGTTTAGTGTACAAAATAAGTTTTGAACCTAAAAGAGGCGATTATAGTGGAAAGTTGTATATCAACACAGAGGATTATGGGATTATGCGGATCGATTACCACAATGTTAAACCTTTAAAACGGTTTAACCTTTTTGGTATCTCCTATAGACATCATCTTAAAGAAGGGACCTATTTATATGAAAGAAATGATAATGGGACTTACAGCATAAAATTTCAAGAAGAGCATAACAGTACACTCTTTGGAATTGACAGGCCTTTAAATATCATTGAAAAAAACAAACATGTCAAGGGGAGAAGAAAGCAGAATCAGGTACGATTAGGCTTGGATTTTGAAATCCAAAATATTCAAAAGAAGACACTGGTTGTTTTTAAAAAGTCATCCATTACAGAGGACGTCTTTACCAAGGTTCGAGAAGATAGTATGATTGAACCGGCCTATCTACCACAATATGACCCTATGTTTTGGGAAGGATATAATATTTTAACTCCTAATAAGGCCATCACTGAATTTAAAAGTCTACCCTAATTCTAAGAGAAAGATAGCCCTTATTTAAAAAAATCCCTAGCATATAATGCTAGGGATTTTTATTCATTTTTGGATTATTATACGTCGTCTACTGTAGTCGTTGAACCGATTTAATATTAGCAGCTTTCATTACAGCATCGATATTATCTGTGTCCACAGTATTCATAAGATCTGCAGGAACAATAACTACTCTAAATACTTGATTATTTAATAAGTCAGGACCAAATGCTGTAAAATCTGAGCTTTCAATTAATATCTGTACATCTCCCCGAGTGTAGTTGAATCGGTATTGCATTTGATCACCTGTAGCATCATTGTAGAAAAATGCCGTTGGAAGTGGCTCCCAAACATCGACATTGTTATCAACTGCTTCAAGCCTATAGACTAACATCGCATCCCCATCTACAAGGGGAGGGTCAAAGGTTGCGGTAAATGTGTATCCGTTGGCTGAAGTAAAATTAACGTTGGCGTACTCAAAGGTTTCACCAACAATTACTTCTCCTGGTTCCCCTGGAGGTCCTATAGGGCCTTCTGGTCCTTCACAGGCTGTGAATATAAAAATACTTGCAATTACTAAAGTGATTATTTTTTTCATGATTGTTGAGTTTTTATAGTTATAAAACAAATGTTATGCCAAATTAGTATTGAGGCGCTTGCTTAAAGGTACATTTTAATTCGAATTAGCCTTTAAAAAAATCAAGTAATTGTTGGATCACATCAGGATCGCCTAATATTTTTCTATGGCCAAGTCCTTGAGTTAAAATAAGTTTTGAATCCTTTAGGATATGATTGATTCTTTGAGAGGCTTCCACTGGAGAATCTAAATCTTTCTTGTCGTGAACTAAAAGGACTGGAATTTGCACCTCTTGGGCGCTAATACTCGCTGATAAGGAACTAATATCCATCTGATATTTTTTGTCAAATGATCTTTTGAGGCTTTGACCAACAGTCCTAGGCAACCCAAGCTTATCGGTAAAATCATAAATAATATCTTCAATTTTATCTCCAGAACCAATGAGCGCTATCTTCTTTACATCAAGACCTTCTTTGACACTATGAAGTAGTGCCATGCTACCTAAAGAATGACCAACTGCCACTTCAAATGGTCCATATTTTGCTTCCATTTCATGAATGCACCTTACAAATTCAACCATATTGGTGGTTTTACCACTTGACTGACCATGAGCTGGTCCATCAAAACTAAATGTAGTATAACCTTGAATCACCAGCGCATCGGCAATTTTAACTAGCTGTGTTCCTCTTCCGCTCCAACCGTGGACCAACAACGCTTTTTTGGATCCATCTCCATATTGAAATGTTTGTATTTTTTTATGGATATTTGGAACTTCCATTAATTTCTTTACTGCTTCTTTTTCCATATGCTCTTCCCGCTTTGGAGTTGGGTATCTAATTGGTGTCTGAAATAGTTTAGCCGCAAATTTTTCAGCTTGTTTTGGCAATAAATACTGTAGTGCTTTAGCAGAGAAAAGAATGGATTTCGGAATTCTAAGATTTTGACGGTAATTTTCGTTGGTATTCTTGGACATCTTTTTATTTTTTACTTAAAAATAGGAGTGATCTGCAGGAAGGAGTGTTTTAAATTCCATAAAAAAGAAACAATTTTGTAAAAGTAACGTATAATATTTCCAATGTCCATATTTAATGTTTAAAAAAACGTACCCTATTATTTACGGCATCATTTTATGGCTGTTAAATAGCTCAAAACGAACCAAAAATACAACTTAAGACCTAAACTTGGTTTTATGATCACAGCAATGCTGCGCCTAAGCAGGTGAGTTTTTAGGCATTCCGTAAGGGGTAAATCGCAATTTTCTACAAAAATGATTACAATTTTTTCCTTAAATTAGTTCTGTAAACTTTAATATAAACCTTATCCATTATAATACAGCAATCATGAAAAAGCATCTATCCTTGGCAATTTTTATGTTCTTGGTTTTGTCGTGTTCGACCAATCCATTTACGGGTAAAAAGACACTAAATTTTCACTCTAATGCAGAGATATTCCCTACCGCATTCGCGGAATACGACAAATTCCTAAACTCCCATGAGGTTATAAAAGGAACCAAAGAGGCGCAAACCATTCAAGAGGTGGGGAAACGACTCACTAGAGCTGCTGAAATTTGGTTTAATGCCAATGGCTATCAAGGATATTTGGATGACTATAAATGGGAGTACAACCTTGTTGCGGATGATGCAGTTAATGCGTGGTGTATGCCAGGGGGTAAAATAGTTTTTTATACAGGAATTTTACCCATCTGCAAGAATGACGCGGGTGTCGCGGTGGTAATGGGTCATGAAATTGCTCATGCTTTAGTTAATCATGGTGCACAACGTATGAGTGCTAGTGCTTTGCAACAGTATATTGGATTAGCTGGTAATGTGGCTTTAGGAGTGGGCGGAAGTAGTGCTCAAACCATCAATATATTTAACCAAGCTTATGGAATAGGGTCTCAGGTAGGAGTGATGCTTCCCTTTAGTCGAAGCCATGAAACAGAGGCGGATGCTATTGGACTTAGACTTATGGCGATTGCTGGTTATGATCCAACAGAAGCCGCAAGATTGTGGGAACGTATGAGTGCTAATTCTGGAGGATCCCAACCTTCTGAAATCTTGAGTACGCACCCTTCTAATGAGCGTAGAATTGCCAACTTAAGAGCATTAGCCCCAGCTGCTAAAAGCGAAGCTGCCAAATATGGCGTAACTTCATTCGAAAAATAATATCAATTAAATAAGGCTTTTTTCAATCGAGCAGGAGGTGTGTCAAAACCTCTTGCTCTATTATTTTTAACTTCATGAAACCATTAGAGAAAGGAAGCAAAAAACTACTTAATGCATGGGCCTTTTACGATTGGGCTAATTCAGTTTATAGCCTAACCATTGCCTCTGCTATATTTCCATTATTTTACGGAGCCCTCTTCAGGGCTGAAGGCATCGATAAAATAACGATTTTTGGAGGAGAAATTGCCAGGGGCCCACTTATTACTTATGTTACTTCGTTTGCATTTTTAATAGTTTCATTTTTAACTCCATTACTCTCTGGAGTTGCGGATTATGTTGGCAACAAAAAAGTATTTCTTAAATTCTTCTGTTACCTAGGATCTGCGGCGAGTATTGGACTATATTGGTTCAGCCTCGATGCAATATACTTAAGTCTCGGAGTTTATCTCCTAGGCCTTATTGGATTTTGGGGAAGTCTGGTTTTTTACAATTCCTATTTACCAGATATAGCCTTTGTAGAGCAACAAGATCCCATTAGTGCAAAAGGCTATTCCTTAGGGTATATTGGAAGTGTAATCCTACTGATTCTTAATCTTGTGATGATTTTAAAGTTCGAATGGTTCGGATTTGAAAGTGCCACAGAACCGACAAAAATTTCTTTTATACTTGTTGGTTTATGGTGGGCAGGGTTTAGTCAATATTCCTTTTATTACCTACCAAAGGGTAACGGAAACAAAGGAAGGGTCACCAAAGGTATTCTTTTAAGTGGGTTTAAAGAGCTTAAAAAAGTATGGAGCGGCTTAGGAGCCAATAAAACTTTAAAACGTTATTTAGCCGCTTTTTTTGTCTATAGTATGGGAGTACAAACGGTCATGCTGGTGGCATCTTATTTTGCAGAAGAAGAACTTGCATGGGAGAGTGATAGTCAACGTACCACTGGTTTAATCGTAAGTATCTTATTGATCCAACTTCTAGCAGTCCTTGGAGCTATACTCACCTCACGGGCCTCTGCTCGGTTTGGAAATATTAAAACATTAATTGGAATTAACCTTATCTGGGTAATAGTGTGTATGGTAGCGTATTTTGTAGTAACCCCCAACCAGTTTTATATTACTGCTGCAGTGGTGGGTCTTGTTATGGGAGGAATACAAGCGCTTTCCAGGTCTACTTATTCTAAATTTTTACCACCAACAAAAGATACTGCGTCGTATTTTAGTTTTTATGACGTCGCAGAAAAAATAGGAATTGTCATTGGAATGTTTTTATATGCATTTATCGCTCAAGTTACCGGAAGCATGCGAACCTCCATTGTTCTGGTTGCGATAATCTTTTTCTTAGGTATGTTCTTACTCTTAAGAGTGCCTAGAGAAAAGGAAGTAAAGAGTGCTACTTAAACCTTTGATTAATGGTATCTATAATAACATTAAGACAGTCAGTAGTGTACTCTTTTTTTCCTGTGGTCTGACTCATGAAAATAGCTCCTTGAATTAAACTATAGAAACGTTTTCCATAAACAGGACCTGGGATAGTTTTTCGAATCTCACCGATTTGTTTTCCATATTCAATTTGTTCGGCAATAAGGTTCTCAATAGTTGCAATGGTTTCTTGGGCATGCTGAAGTAGGGCAGGGTGAGTGTTTTTAGCATCCACAGCGGTATTAATAATAGGACACCCTCCAAAATCATTGGTGAACTCGTAATAATTCTTATAAAACTCCACCAGGTGTAACAGTCGTTCCAAAGGGGTATTTCCTTTGTCCATATACTGTCTTATTCGACTCAATACCATTGTGGTATTATGCTTAAATGCTTTTAATGCAATTTCATCTTTACTTTTAAAATTACCGTAGATAGCTCCTTTGGTTAAACCAGCGGCCTTTGTTATATCATTTAGGCTTGTGGCTGCGTATCCTTTTTTATTAAAGATGGGAGCTACAGTTCGAATAATATACTGTGTGGTTTTCTCTGCTTTAGTGATCATGGAAGTAGTGTTGAAGCTCAAATATAATAAAATACTGTTAGGTATGATTTGCCTCTAAAAGAAATAAGGTCTTAAATTAAGAACACCCGTAACAAATTGCTACGGGTGCCTTAACTAACCAACCAACTTAAAACTAAATAATCCTTACGAACTACCTAACTTTATCTTTATATTTCTTGTATTATATACTTAATTTTCAACTATTTAATAAGTCGGCAAATTTAAAGCTACTTACACCAATACAGTGTTAATTTTCTATTAAATCTGTCTGGTTCCTAAAAACAAGTTCACCATCAAATTCATCCAACAGAATAATGCTTTCTGCACTGACCCTTCCACTTAGAATTTCCTTGGAAAGCTTATTGAGCACTTCTTTCTGGATAACCCGTTTTACTGGTCTAGCACCATATTGTGGATCAAATCCTACTCTTGATAGATGCTCAATAGCCTCCTGGGTTGCATCTAAAGTAATATTTTGTTTAGCAACCATCCTGACCACCCGTTTAAATTGTAATTCTACAATTTCTTTGATATCCACCATACTTAACGGTGTGAACATCACAATATCATCTATACGATTTATAAACTCTGGTCTAACACTTTGCTTGAGTAATCCAAGAACTTCCACTCGCGCGGCCTCTGCTGCACTTGTGATATCATCTGAGGTTTCAAATTTTTCTTGGATAATTTGACTTCCTATGTTGCTCGTCATGATGATAATGGTGTTTTTAAAGTCAGCTAAACGTCCTTTAGAATCAGTGAGCCTTCCTTCGTCCAGCACCTGTAACAGAATATTAAAAGTATCTGGGTGTGCCTTTTCAATTTCATCCAAAAGAACCACAGAATATGGTTTTCTTCGGACCGCTTCGGTGAGTTGCCCCCCTTCATCATAACCAACATACCCTGGAGGTGCTCCGATTAAACGACTCACCGCGTGACGCTCTTGGTATTCACTCATATCAATGCGTGTCATTGCAGACTCATCATCAAAAAGATATTCTGCTAGAGCTTTTGCTAATTCTGTCTTTCCTACACCGGTAGTTCCCAAGAACAAGAAGGATCCAATGGGCCGATTAGTGTCCTGTAGCCCTGAGCGACTTCTTCTAATGGCATCAGAAACAGACTCTATCGCCTGGTGCTGGCCAACCACTCTTTTGTGTAATTGATCCTCTAGACTCAATAGCTTTTCGCGTTCACTTTGTAGCATTTTTGTCACCGGAATTCCGGTCCATTTTGCCACTACTTCAGCAATATCTTCATTGGTGACTTCCTCCTTTATAAGATTTGTACCCGAGGATTGTTCCTTCTCTAATTGATCCTGGAGCTTATTTAAACGATCCTGGGCCTGTTGTGTTTTACCATACCGGATTTCAGCAACCTTTCCATAGTCGCCTTCTCGTTCAGCTCTTTCTGCCTCTATTTTTAAATTCTCTAACTCCTCCTTAGTAGTTTGAATAGCATCCACAACATCCTTTTCACTTCTCCATTTGGCATAAACTTCTTTTCGGTCATCTTTTAAATTGGCAAGCTCACCATGGAGTGATTTAAGCTTTTGCTCATCATTCTCCCTTTTAATGGCTTCAATTTCAATCTCTAGTTGCATGATTTTTCGATCCAACACATCCAATTCCTCTGGCTTGGAATTGATTTCCATTCGCAACTTAGAGGCAGCTTCGTCCATTAAATCAATCGCTTTATCTGGCAAAAATCGATTGGTGATATAGCGTTCAGAGAGTTCGACCGCTGCAATAATAGCCTCATCTTTAATACGAACCTTATGATGCGTCTCATACTTCTCTTTAATACCTCTTAAAATCGAAATCGCACTTTCAGTATCTGGCTCATCTACTATAACCTTTTGGAAACGACGCTCCAGCGCTTTGTCCTGTTCGAAGTACTTCTGGTATTCATCCAAGGTAGTAGCTCCTATGGCTCTTAACTCTCCACGAGCTAATGCTGGTTTTAATATGTTTGCAGCATCCATGGCTCCTTGACCACCTCCTGCGCCAACAAGAGTGTGGATCTCATCGATAAATAGCACAATATCACCATCGGAGGTGGTTACCTCTTTAATGACTGACTTTAGACGTTCCTCAAACTCCCCCTTATATTTTGCCCCAGCAATCAAGGCGCCCATATCTAGAGAGAAGATCTGTTTATCCTGTAGGTTTTCAGGAACGTCTCCCTGTATAATTCGGTGGGCCAATCCTTCTGCAATAGCAGTTTTTCCTACCCCAGGTTCCCCCACGAGCATGGGATTGTTTTTAGTTCTACGCGAGAGAATTTGTAATACTCGCCTAATTTCTTCATCACGGCCAATGACTGGGTCTAATTTTCCATCATTGGCTAACTGGTTTAGATTATTAGCGTATTTATTTAAGGCGTTATAAGTTTCTTCTGCACTAGCTGAGGTAACTCGTTCTCCTTTTCGAAGTTCAGTTATACTAGCTTGTAAATCTTTTTCGGTAACTCCTTGATCCTTTAAAATTTGAGCGATTTTACTTTTGGATTTAAAAAGCGCAAGAATCAAATGCTCGATTGAAACAAATTCGTCTTGCATTTTTTTAGCAATATTACCCGCTTGAGTTAGAGTAGAGGCTGCCTCTCTTGAGAGTTGTAAATCCCCACCTTCCACTTTTGGATAACTTTGTAAGGTGCTTTCTAAAATCTGCCTAAGCAAACTCACATTCACATCGAGCTTTTTGAGTAAAAAAGGGAGTACGTTATCATCCACATCAAAGAGCGCTCTGAAAATGTGTTCGTTTTCTATAATCTGGTGACCATAACTTTGGGCAATCTGTTGTGATTGTTGTATGGTTTCTTGAGATTTTATTGTAAAGTTGTTTAAATTCATTTTTTTGTTTAATTTGTTTCAAACTGAGTTAAGCAAAATATATACCGAATCAGGCAAATGACAAAATGTCTGTTGTTTGGCGCTACACAAATGACATAATGTCGCTATAAAAATAGCGTAGATAAACACTCTTAAAGTTATGGCTTTTTTTAATACCATCTTTGGTTCTAAGGATTCAATTCCGAAAGAAAATTTCCCATGGATTTCACTCGATCAATTCGAACAAATAGATCAACTGGTGGAGGAATCCAAAACACGATTTGTACTTATTTTTAAGCACAGTACTCGCTGTGGAATAAGTCGGTTTAGCCTGAAGAATTTCGAATCTGAATTCACCCCAGATCCAGCAAAAGTATCCGTGTACTTTTTGGACATCTTAAATCATAGAGGCATCTCGAATGAGATCGCAACACGCTTTGATGTAATTCATCAAAGCCCACAAGCAATACTGATTAAAGATTCCAAAGTCATATATTCGGATTCTCATGGTCGTATTAATGCGGCTGAAATACAAAATCTTATTTAAGGAATTTTAACTCCTTGAATAAGATTTTATACGTATCATTTTCTTTTTTTGGTGTAAAAAGCAGGGAGTAATTTATTAGAAACCTCCCCAAAACCAATTCGAACGTCATTATTTTTGCAGTAGCCTCTAAAGGTTACAGTATCCCCATCTTCTATAAATTTACGCTTAGATCCATCGGCTAACTCAATGGGATTTTCGCCTTTCCAGGTAAGTTCTAACATAGAACCATAGGAATCTTTCGTAGGACCAGATATTGTACCACTGCCCATCATATCACCACTGTTAACCTTGCAGCCATTTACGGTATGGTGGGCTAATTGTTGGGACATATTCCAATAGAGATATTTAAAGTTACTTTTTGTGATGGTTTGTGGTGGAGTGTTTTCAGTGCTAAGATCTACCTCCAAGTGGATGTCAAAGCTCTTCTTCCCACTATATTGCAAATAAGGCAGGGGGGTAGGATCCTGTCTTGGACTCTCCACCCTAAAAGGCTCTAAAGCATCTAAGGTCACAATCCATGGTGAAATTGAAGAAGCAAAGTTTTTGGCCAGAAATGGCCCTAAAGGTACATACTCCCATTTTTGAATATCTCTAGCACTCCAATCATTAAATAATACCATCCCAAAAATATAATCTTCTGCCTCATCTACTGGTATAGGTTCTCCTAATTGATTGGCATCGGTAGTGATAAAGGCCATCTCCAATTCAAAATCAACTAATTTAGAAGGACCAAATATGGGTGTTTCTGCGCCCTGAGGTAACGTTTGTCCCATAGGGCGATGAATCGGAATTCCGCTAGGAACAATTGTTGAGCTTCTACCATGATATCCCACTGGCACATGAAGCCAGTTCGGAAGTAACGCATTGTTCGGGTCTCTAAACATACTTCCAACATTGGTCGCGTGTTCCTTACTGCTATAGAAATCAGTATAATCTCCAATTTGCACTGGAAGTTGCATCTCTATTTCATCAAGGTTAAATAGAACGATCTTTCTATGATCGGCATTGTTTTGTAACTCTTTATTTTTTTGATCAAAAAGATTGGCAATACAATTTCGAACTAACCTCCAAGTTTTTTGTCCGTCGGATATAAAGTCATTCAGAGTATCCTGTAAAAAAATATCATCAGTTAAAGGAATGTCTCTAAAATATCCTAATTGATGAAGTGCTCCAAGATCAATAGCGGTGTCTCCGATTCGAGTGCCTATAGTTATCACATCGTCTCTGGTTAAGAAAACGCCAAAGGGGATATTTTGTATTGGGAAATCGGAATCGGAGGGAACAGGTATCCAGGATTTTCTATGAGGATCGTTTGCTGTTTGAGACATAACAAAATTATTAGATATGAGTTGTTAATTAGGATTTAAAGGTATTAATTTATATTAATTTACCGAATGTATTTTATATTTTTGAACTTTCTTTAACGATAACAACTCAAAATGAAAAGAGACAATCAAATTTTTGAACTTATTGAAGCTGAAAAGCAGCGCCAATTAGAGGGGATAGAACTTATTGCATCCGAAAACTTTGTTAGTGAACAAGTCATGGAAGCGGCAGGATCTGTATTAACAAACAAATATGCCGAAGGCTATCCTGGAAAACGATACTACGGAGGTTGTGAGGTAGTTGATGTTGTCGAGAGTATTGCTATTGACAGAGCTAAGGAATTATTCGGAGCAGCCTATGCCAATGTTCAACCTCATAGTGGTTCACAAGCAAACACAGCTGTATTTGCCGCTTGCTTAAAGCCGGGTGATAAAATTTTAGGTTTTGACCTATCTCACGGTGGCCACCTCACGCATGGTTCCCCAGTAAACTTCTCTGGGAAACTATACAATCCAGTCTTTTATGGAGTAGAGAAGGAAACAGGACGATTGAATTATGACAATATCTTAGAGGTAGCTAAAAAAGAACAACCAAAATTAATTATCGCAGGTGCCTCTGCATATTCAAGAGATATAGACTTTAAAAAATTCAGAGAAATTGCTGACCAAGTAGGAGCTATTTTATTTGCTGACATTTCTCATCCTGCGGGATTGATCGCGAAAGGGGTTTTAAGTGATCCTATTCCTCATTGCCATATTGTAACAACAACTACACATAAAACCCTTAGAGGACCTAGAGGAGGTTTGATCTTAATGGGAAAAGACTTTGAGAACCCATTTGGTATCAGGCTTAAAAATGGAAGTCTTCGAATGATGTCCTCTTTGTTAGATAGTGCAGTTTTCCCTGGAAACCAAGGAGGCCCACTAGAGCATATCATAGCTGCAAAAGCAATCGCTTTTGGGGAGGCGCTTTCCGAGGATTTCTTACATTATATAGTTCAGGTGAAGAAAAATGCCGCTGCAATGGCTAAAGCTTTCGTAGAAAAAGGATATAATATTATTTCTGACGGCACTGACAATCACATGATGCTGATTGATCTAAGAAACAAAGACATTTCTGGGAAAGATGCAGAAGCCGCCTTAGGAAAAGCCAATATCACCGTGAATAAAAACATGGTCCCATTTGATGATAAAAGTCCATTTGTTACTAGTGGTATTCGAATTGGAGTCTCTGCTGTAACTACTCGCGGACTTAATGAAGAAGAGGTAGTTGGAATCGTTGACTTAATAGACCGCGCATTATCTAATAGATCTGATGAAGCTGTCCTAGAGGCTATCAAAGGTGAAGTTCGTGATTTAATGATACATAGACCTTTATTTAAAGCTTAATTAAATTACACAAATTATAATAGCTATAAACCTCTAGAGATAAATCTTTAGAGGTTTTTTATGCGCTCTTTTTAAATGAAGGAAATAGAAAAAATCCATCCTTTTGAGAAAAGATGAATCTGCTTCCCCTTCTAATGCTTCTCACACTAAGGTCATCGGAATGTAGCATACTTTACAACAATAACAGAACCTTCGAGACCTTTTAGGTCGTATAGGTAAGCATCCGAAAAGCTGCTCAAAAACGGGAAAATATAAAGATATCCATTAAAATGGGAGGTAAGAACAATTACATTATCTACAGGATACGGCCCTGGAAGAGCCTTATTGAAATCATTAATTTTAGAGCAACAAAACAAGTCAATAGAATAATCCACCTAAAAAAGGAGGGCAGGCTTAGTAAATTAAACGCTCTCTGGTTGTTCTCCATTTTTGGGGGTACCACATTACTTTAAAATAGTCACCAGTAAAAGTAACAACCACAGAATTCAGCTCACACTCTCTTTCTAAAGAGCAAAAAAAAGCTGTCTAAATAGACAGCTTTTTAAAAATATAATTTATCTCTTAACTGAGAGTATTGCGAAATACAATTAGTTAATTTCTGGGTCTTTCATTCCTTCTTCGATCATGCTATAGAACTGATCCAATTTAGGAAGAATTACGATTCTTGTTCTTCTGTTTTTAGCTCTTCCTTCTTTGGTGTCGTTAGAAGCTACTGGGATGTACTGACTTCTACCTGCAGCGGTCATTCTAGCTGGTGATACTCCGAAATCATTTTGAAGAATCCTAACAACTGAAGTTGCTCTTAGAACACTTAAATCCCAGTTATCACTCATTCTAGCAGTATGAATTGGCACAGTATCCGTATGACCTTCAACCATAAATTCAAAGTCAGGTTTGTTTTTCACAACAGTTGCAACTTTACCTAACACTTCTTTAGCTCTTGCTGATACAGTGGTACTACCACTTGAGAACAATAATTTATCAGAGATGTTTACATAAACCACTCCTTTTTCAACGCTAATATTGATATCCTCATCATCAAGGTTACCCAAAACTCCTTTTAAGCTTTGTACTAGAGCAAGGTTAACAGAGTCTCTCCTAGTTACAGCATCCTGCAATTTGCGGATCGTTAAATCTTTCTCTCTAAGGCTTTCTAATGACTTCTCTAAGTTATCGGCACCTTTAGCAGTAAGGGTAGTAAGGTTACCCATGTTATTTATCAGATCTTGGTTGCTTTTTCGAAGAACGTCCAACTGAGATTTATAGTTATCTTTCTCTTCTAAACATGTATTAAGCTTTACAGTTGCAGAGTTTAATAAGTCTTCGGTTTGCTTCTGCTTAGTTTGTAGTTCCGCGTACTTCTTAGAAGATACACAGGAAGATAGAAAAATTGCAGCTGCTGCCCCAAATAATAAAATTTGTTTCATGATTATGATTTTACTTAATTAACGTTTTAACAATTTTACACAAAAATAGATAAAAAGCGCATGTTTGTTCTTCGTTTTTAGTTAATTTTCTCTTAAATCAGTAATAACACCGATTTTATACGGAATGTTTTCTGGTATATTGACTAAAATGTCGTTTTCCCTTGACAAAATAACCTAAAACGATAGAATTACCCTCATAATACTTTATATCCTTTTCAATGAAACCTCTCTTTTTAAAGGTTTTATTGAAATTATAGTAATAACTAAAGTGCGCCTTTATTATTGCCCATAAATGTAATAATTTAAATTGAAAAAGAAAGCGAATTCCAGCGATTCCATCTAAAAATAATCGGGCTAATATTATCGGGAATACTTTGCGTTTTGGAAGATTTTTGGTAATGGAGAAAAGGGAGTTTCGAAAGTTTAAAAATGTTTTTTTTGGATTCATGTTCGCAAGGGTTGCACCGCCTACATGATACACATGGGATTCAGAGGTATAATACACTTTATATCCATGATTATGAGCCCTCCAACACAAGTCAATTTCTTCCTGGTGTGCAAAGAAATCCTCATCAAACCCTCCTAAGCTTTGAAAAACCTCGTTTCTAATGAACATGCACGCGCCCGTTGCCCAGAATATTTCAGTGGTGTCGTTGTATTGTCCATTGTCTTGTTCTAAAGTTTGAAACACACGTCCTCTACAAAAGGGATACCCAAGACGATCTAAGTATCCTCCAGCAGCACCAGCATACTCAAAATGAGTCTTGTTATTATAATCCATGATTTTAGGCTGAGCAATAGCAATCGATGGATTATTCTTAAAAAGGGCAACAATGGGATCGATCCAATTGGAGGTAACTTCTACATCTGAATTCAAAAGACAATATATAGGCTCCTTTACGTGGACAAGTGCATCGTTATACCCTTTAGCAAACCCTCCATTTGTGACGTTTTCAATAATGGTTACTTCAGGATAGTGGCTTTTTAAAAATTCCACCGACTGATCATCCGATGCATTATCTGCCACATAAATGGAAGCCTTATTGGAATGTTCCACCACAGAGGGCAAAAATTTCTCTAATAACTCTTTTCCATTCCAATTCAGAATAACTACTGCTACTTCCATTGGTAACTTTTAATTACATATTTTATACATGCCTGCAAATTAAAGCATATATGGTGGGATTTCCTTTAGAAAGATATACTTTTCTTTTTCATAATCCATTTTACAATAATAATGTTCGAGGCCGTTGGTCACCATTAGAAAATTCCCATGTAACGCACTATTATATCGTGCAATTTGGTCAAAAGTTGCTTGGGAAATGGAGATGGTTGGAGCTTTACACTCTACGATTAATTCAATACTTCCATCAGAATTATAAACAATGATATCGTAGCGTTTTTTCAAACCATTCACAGTGAGCACCTTCTCTACATTTATTAAGGATAAAGGGTAATTCTTTTGATGGATTAGGTATTTAACCACGTGTTGACGCACCCACTCCTCTGGTTGGAGAAGAATAAACTTTTTCCGAATCTCATCAAAAATATAGACTTTATTTTTGCTATTTTTGAAACGAAACTCATATGATGGAAATGATAACTGTTGCATATTAGCAAATATCAGATTAATTCATGGATTAATTAAATTTAGGCTCAAAACAAAATGGATGAAGTTGTCAAAATAGTGGCGCAGATAAAGGCTGGCGAGATAAAACCTATTTACTTTTTAATGGGTGAGGAGCCGTACTACATTGACAAGATAGCGGAGTTCATGGAGCAATCTATATTGAACGAACAGGAAAAAGGATTTAACCAAATGGTTATGTATGGTAAAGATGTGAGCATGGAGACCATCACCTCAAGTGCAAAGCGATATCCAATGATGGCAGAACGGCAGGTGATCATCGTTAAAGAAGCCCAGCATCTCTCTAGAGTCATTGATCAAATTGAATCCTATGCACTAAATCCGCAACCTTCCACAGTACTGGTTTTCTGTTATAAACACAAAAAGTTAGACAAACGTAAAAAAGCCTATAAAGCCATCGCAAAGAATGGCTATATTTTTGAGAGTAAAAAACTATATGAAAACCAAGTAGCTGAATGGATTCGACGAATTCTCAGCGGAAAAAATTATCAAATTGCTCCAAAGGCGGCTCAAATGCTCGTGGAGTTTCTAGGAAATGATCTTAGTCGAATTAGCAAAGAATTAGAAAAGCTACAAATAGTTATCCCAAAGGGAACTGAGATTACACCTAGCCATATTGAAGAAAATATAGGAATCAGTAAGGAATTTAATAATTTCGAACTACGCAAAGCTATAGGGGAGCGGGATGTGGTTAAAGCGGCAAAAATTATTCAGTATTTTTCTCAAAACCCAAAAGACAATCCATTTGTGGTTACAGTTTCCTTATTGTATAGCTTCTTTGCGCAGTTATTGCAATACCACGGGTTAAAGGATCAATCAAGATCTGCAGTAGCTTCAGCACTTAGGGTAAACCCTTATTTTGTTCCTGAATACCAAACTGCAGCAAGAAATTATCCTATGAAGCGGTGTAGTCAAATAGTTTCTAAATTACGCCAACTCGATATGAAAGGTAAAGGAGTAGGAGCCACCAATATGACTCAAGAAGACTTACTAAAAGAATTACAACTGTCCATTTTTAATTCCTACTAAAACCTGAGATTTTTATTAAAGGCCGCCCTGACTATTATTTATTTATCGCAATTTTGGATATTTACTTGGATTTGACTCATGCATAATGGCATATATCTTTTCAAATATATCCTCAGCATTGGGCTTAGAGAAGTAATCTCCATCACTTGCATATGCAGGCCTATGAGCTTTCGAAGTAAGCGTTTGAGGTGGACTGTCCAGGTATTTATAACCTCCTTGATTTTCAATAATTTCTTGAAGTAAATAGGCTGAACACCCACCAGGAACGTCTTCATCCACAATTAACAGGCGATTCGTCTTTTTTAAACTTTGCACCGTATGATGTTCAATATCAAAAGGAAGTAAGCTTTGAGCATCAATGAGTTCAATATCGATGTCAACCTCTAGAAGCTCTTTGGCTACTTGTTCTACAATTCTAAGAGTTGAACCATAAGAAACAACGGTGATATCTTTTCCCGTTTTTAATGTTTCGACAACTCCTATCGGCTCTCTGAATTCCCCGATATTTTCGGGAAGAGGTTCTTTTAAACGGTACCCATTAAGACTTTCTATAATTAGTGCAGGCTCGTCGCTCTCCATTAGGGTGTTATAAAACCCAGCGGCTTTAGTCATGTTCCTTGGGGCAAGGATATACATTCCCCTTAATAAATGAATCAATCCACCCATAGGTGATCCCGCATGCCAAATACCCTCCAAGCGGTGTCCACGCGTTCGAATAATAACCGGTGCCTTTTGCTTACCTACTGTACGATATAACAAGGTAGATAAATCATCACTTAGTACATAAAGTGCATATAAGATATAATCCAAATATTGAATCTCAGCTATAGGTCGCAGACCTCTCATCGCAAGTCCAATTCCTTGACCAACGATAGAGGCTTCTCTGATTCCAGTGTCCGCTATGCGTAGTTCACCATATTTTTCTTGCAGCCCATCTAACCCTTGATTTACATCTCCAATTTTTCCGCTATCTTCCCCAAAAACTAAAGCATTCTTATAATTGGCAAACAGCTTGTCAAAATTATCTCTAAGGACTATTCTTCCATCTACTTGCTCAGGATTATTCCCATAACGTGGTGCTACCGCTGCCACATTTACAGCATTGTTTTTGGTCTCACTATAAAGATGGGAACTGTATTCTGGTTGTGTTTTGGCGTAGAAGCTATCAATCCATTGGATTAAAGCTGTTTTTTCTTTAGAATTCTCCCCAAGGACATGCCTTAATGCTTTTCTCGCTGATCCTAAAATCTGACGTTTGGTAGGATCGTCCAAGGCAATCAGATCGTTTTTTATTTTGTCGATGAGACTTTTGTTCTCGCTAGAGGCGGATAACGCTGCTAGCAATTTCACAACCACCTTCTTTTGTTCCCTAATAGGGGTGATGAACTCTAACCAAGCTTCTTTTTTTCCATCACGTACATCCTTTTTAACCTGTTTTTCAATGATTTCTAACTCTTGGGTAGTAGCAAAGTTATTAGCAACGATCCAGGATCTGAATTGACTATTACAGTCATATTCTTTTTCCCAGTCCAAGCGCTGCTTGGATTTATAACGCTCATGAGATCCTGAGGTTGAATGCCCTTGCGGTTGTGTAAGTTCTTTTACATGAATAATTACGGGAACATGTTCTTTTCTTGCGATGGTCTCTGCCTTAGAATAGGCTTTGGTTAATTCAACATAGTCCCAACCGTTTACCACGATAATTTCAAAGCCCTTCTCTGTTTCCGTTCTTTGGAATCCTTTGAGAATTTCACCAATATTTTCCTTGGTAGTTTGGTGCTTTGCATGTACAGAAATACCATAATCATCGTCCCATATACTTATCACCATAGGAACTTGCATAACCCCAGCGGCATTGACTGTTTCAAAGAAAATTCCTTCACTGGTACTGGCATTACCTATGGTTCCCCAGGCAATTTCATTTCCATTTATTGAAAAGCCATCGCTATCGATATCCTTTGCTTCTCTATATATTTTAGAAGCTTGTGCGAGTCCAAGTAATCTTGGCATCTGTCCACCAGTGGTGGAGATGTCAGCGGCACTGTTTTTTTGTTTGGTTAAATCCAGCCAACTACCGTCGGCATTGTTACTTCTGGTAAGAAAATGTCCGCCCATCTGCCTGCCGGCACTCATGGGTTCTTTTTCAATATCCGTATGAGCATACAATCCAGCAAAAAAGTTTTTTATAGTAAGTTCACCGATGGCCATCATAAAAGTCTGGTCGCGATAGTAGCCACTTCTAAAATCACCATTTTTAAAAGCTTTTGCCATGGCTAATTGAGGCAATTCTTTACCATCGCCAAATATTCCGAATTTGGCCTTTCCGGTTAAAACCTCACGTCTTCCCAATAAACTACACTCACGGCTAATTAGAGCAATTTTGTAGTCATTGAGAATTTGACTTTTAAAATCTTCAAATGAAATATCTTCTTTAGTAAACGATGTAGCTTGCATAAAAAATTAAATCTAACCAACGCAAAAGTAGGTAAAAAGAATCGGTTATGCAATTAAAAAAAATGAGCGATTATTAACAATAATCCACAAATATCTTAATCAATTGGCGATTCTTTAAAATATAATTAAAAAATAATCGATTTACTGAATAATTTTCATTATTTTATAAAAACAACTACAACCGTGTAGTAAGAAATAAAACTTATCATTGGCTTTTTCTTAAAACCACTTTCTAGTAAAAAGGCCAATTAGCGTTTTAGGGCTTAAGGTAACGATGAAACGGATTTTTTCATCGTATTGAGGTTGAGCTATTTCCCAACCATTATTGGAATAAATAGGAAAGTATAGTTCAAAATAATCCGTCACAAGATTAAGCCGTATACCAGAATCATATACAAAACGCGCGTCATGATATTTGTTTTTTATCATTCCTACATCCCCGTATAGCTCGATCCATCGCCATACATTCATACTCGCATTAGTGGTGACAATCCAATCATTGGCAAAAGGTGTTGACAATTTGGATTTAAACCCTCCTTCCGAAATAATGAGTTGTTGGCTAAAGATTCCACTATCCTCAGAGCGTCCTAAATAATCATAATCAAACATGTAATCGGTAGGTCGATCGAGTGCAAAACTGAAAAAATCTGAATTGGTTTGATTATAAATAAATTTCCCCGCAAAGAACCTAAGATTTAACTGACGGTTACTCGGGAATAGTTTTCGAAACTCCCAATTAAAAGCAATTTTAGAAAATTCACTAGCTACTTGTAAATCAACAAACCATGAGCGAAAATCGATAATTCCGTTATTTCCGTAGGCATATCTTACGTTAAACACGCTGTAATCTGGGTCAGAATCGATCGTTGGTGATTCATCCCTTATAACATTTACAAAACGTACATTAAGGAGCTCACGTTCGTTTGACCTTAGGTCATTATTTCTGAATTTAAAGGTAATCGAAGGCGTTATGGTACTGTAGCGTAATCCATGGGCATAGTGAAACGAGGAACCATAGAGATAGTAATCGATCTGATACATATTACCGTGCTCCACGTAATCCCTGTATTGGAAAGTTCCGGATCCCACTAGCGTACTTTCTCCAAAGGCAAAGGAAGGCTTAAGATCGTAAATAAAAGGTTTTGCTAAGAACGTTTTGTTGTAAAACCGAAGCCCTGCGGTGACACCGTCATAGATATTAAAGCTAAACACGGGTACGTAAAAAATCTGATTGTAATAAGGGTCCTCGAAATCTTTGAAAAATTGGAATTTTAATTTACGATCTGTAGAGAGAAATCCATCTACAGACTTCCAATTGTCACGTTCATTAATCTCTGGAATTATACGATCATAGTTTAGTACTAGACGTTTTAAATTTTCTCGAGGAACTTTTACTCTTTTACGCTCATCGATCCCACTATACCACGTTTTAAACAATATAGAATCTTTTCTGTCCATACCAAAGAGTGTAATAGGAGCTTTTGTACCTCTTTTATTTTTTATATTGACATATACGGAATCTTCTGTCTTATGGAAATTAGTGATCTTATAATCAATTTTATCCTCTGATCTTACGTACGAATCGAAATACCAACTGATATCCTTTGGAGCCTCTTCTGTAAGTAGGTTTTTAAAATCTGTAGCAGAGCTGTTTTTTTGCGCATACAGATGATAAAATTCTTTCACTTTACGATCAATATAATGATTACCTAAATAACTATTAAGGTAGGCGAGACCTACTCCAGATTTATAGCGATTGGCAATACGCTCGTTGAATTTGATTAATGAATCTCTAGGGGTGCTAAGTGGTTGATCGGTATAATTCCTAGCAGTGAGCATATAGAGTAACGGATACTGATCATTAAAGTCCATTTGAGCAAAGTGATAGCTGCGTATTCCCCAGATTTTGGACAATTTACCTAATAGCTTCATATCGGGGTAATAATTATTGATATAGGCCATCATTAGGTAGATCTGAATCCCTTCTTTTACCCAATGTTCCTTTCGATCATCAATAAATAAAGTGTTGTCAAGATAGGTTTGGGTAGCAATTTTAAAAAGTTTTAAATCATATTGAAAGCTATCGGGAAAAGGTCTTAAGAAGGATGGTAGTTGGTTAATACCATAGTTTGGGCTTCGCTGGTACTCCTGTTCACTTACCATAATTTTCTGATGAGGGTATTCTCCTAGTCTATCTTCTAAAAAAGCAAAGATCCGCTGCGCTGAAAGGATGTCATTAACTTCAAGGGTATCGTTACTTTGTAAATTTGTGATAAGGTCAAGATCATTTGTTCGAATGGTTTTGAATTCATTCGTTCTGGTGATGTTTAGATTAACCTGCCCTCGATTCCTTCCCTCTAATAGAATAGTCCTTTTATCCCCTTTTGTCGTAGTGGAGGCCACATCAAGATCACTGATAATTTCATAAGAAGTAGGAAGTGTCATTTCAATGGATATTTCCTTGACTAATTGATTTAAGTCATTGAGATTCTTATTGCTATAGGGCATCCATTTCTCATCGTAGATCCCAGGTACTATATACCAGTAACGAAGTCGATAATCATTAAATTCATTAAATCCATAACCCGTAAATTCTGCACTAGGCAATTTCACTTTATAAGACAATTTTAGACGGTAGGACTTACCGGGATATATAGGGTAGTTCAATTGGACCTTTATAATATCCTGAACATCTAATCGTTTCCATTTCAAGAACCCATAATTTGGATCTGTTAGACTAATGATTTCTGTATAACCCCGCTGTTGTGGTCTGGCCAGGTGGATGCTCTTATTGAACTCCTCTGCAAAACGCTTAGCAAGTGGAGTGGTTTTATCAACATAAGCATTGTTCCAGTCGTATAACCAGATTTCATTAAGGGTATCTAAACTCCTATTGGTGTATACTAACTCTTGCTGAATATTTATAGTGTGAGTTTGTGGGAAAAGCTCCGCTTTAATTTGATTGAAGTCTTGAGCAGGCACTACCAGGTGGGTAAATAAAAAGAAGAGAATAAAAACGTGCTGTATAGGCTTCAACATTAAAGTTTGATTCATTCGTAATCACTGATTTAATTGGTCAAGGCAGATCCGTATATTCCAACACTTATAGTTTTGGGTTGTGATGTTTACAATATTAACTAAAATAAATTAGACTTCCGCAACAAAAATCTTAATTTGCATTTCCATAAAAATTAGCCAATGAATTCTACAGATTTACAACCAAAAAACACCCCAGATTATTTTAATAAATACCTTGGACTGCTTGGAGAAGTGGACTTAATAAAGGGCTTAAAACACTCCAGAAGGGACTTCTTAAATTATCTGCAAACCATCCAAGAGGAACATTATAGTTACGCTTATCAGAAAGGTAAATGGAGTATTGCAGAGGTTATTCAACACCTAGTGGATTCCGAACGTGTTTTTCAATTCCGGGCATTTTATTTTGCCAGAAACCCAGGGTCAGAACTCCTAGGATTTGATCATGAATCTTTTGCTGAAAAAGCGAAATTATCACTCGGTGCAAAGGCGCAGTTGATTGAGCAGTATGAAAGTGTTCGTAATAGCAGTATAAAACTTTTTGAAAATTTTTCAAAAGAAGAATTATTACACGTAGGTTCTTTAGCGGGGCAATCAGCCAGTGTAGCTGCTCTAGGTTTTTTCCTTTTGGGGCACCAAAAGCACCATTTGAATATATTGGAAAAAAAGTACCTCTATAAGGGGTAGCCTAAGTATATACTTACGCCTGAAACAGTCTTCAGGCGTAAGCTTTACTATTTACTCCTCGTCATCCTGATCTTCATCCTCCGCAGGAATGTCTATATTTTCGTTAATTCCTTCAGAATCAAAGTCTTCTTCATCTTCATCTTCGAATTTTTCCATGGTATTTGCTAAACGTGTACTCACTTTAACCAAGTAAATGGTATCATCTGTTCGTACCTCTACTGCCTCCACGGACTCATTATTAGCATTTTTAAATCTAATGATGTCGTCATCCCCATAGCCTTCGGGATACTTTTCCACTAACATGGAGAGAATCTCATTTGTCAGTTTTTTAAAATCAACAATTACACGTCTCATAGTTGATAAAGAATCTAAGTTTACAGCTGTAAATGTAAACGAAAGTTAATAATATTTTATCTTTTATTTGTGAAATTACATATCTAGCAGATATGCAAAAATCAGCGGCGCCACAATAGTTGCATCTGATTCTATAATAAATTTTGGTGTATTAATATCGAGTTTCCCCCAAGTAATTTTTTCATTAGGTACAGCACCAGAATAAGAACCGTAACTGGTAGTAGAATCTGATATTTGACAGAAGTAACTCCAAAATGGCGTCTCTGTTCTTTCAAGATCCTGATAAAGCATCGGCACTACACATATTGGGAAGTCTCCTGCAATTCCTCCTCCAATTTGAAAGAATCCCACGCCATTATCGGAATTATTAGTATACCAATCCGTCAGGTATGTCATGTATTCGATTCCGCTTTTCATGGTTTGAGCCTTGAGTGATCCTTTCACAACATAAGAGGCAAAGATATTTCCCATAGTACTATCTTCCCATCCGGGGACAATAATTGGGAGATTCTTCTGGGCTGCGGCGTACATCCACGAATCTTTCACATCAATTTCATAATACTGTTCTAAAACTCCAGAAAGTAGCAATTTATACATGTACTCATGCGGCAGATAACGTTCTCCTTTGTCATCAGCATCTTTCCAAATTTTATAGATATGCTTTTGAAGCCTTCTAAAGGCTTCTTCCTCTGGTATACAAGTATCTGTAACACGATTGAGTCCACCTTCCATTAAATCCCATTCTTCTTGTGGGGTAAGGTCTCTGTAATTTGGAACTCTTTTGTAATGAGAGTGCGCCACAAGGTTCATGATATCTTCCTCAAGGTTGGCACCTGTACAGGAGATAATATGAACCTTATCCTGTCGGATCATTTCCGCAAATATTTTACCTAGTTCCGCAGTACTCATCGCTCCAGCAAGGGTAACCATCATTTTGGCACCATTATCAAGTTGCTCTTCGTATGCTTTCGCCGCATCCACTAGTGAAGCCGCATTAAAATGTAAATAATACTTCTCAATGAATTTACTGATTTCTCCCTTTGTCCTACTCATCACTTATATTTTTGGAATTCGAATATTTAAATTTATATGCTAACATTTTATAATACAACTTTGCAGCCAAAAAGTCAGAGGACTTCTCCGTCGGATTTGGACATAATTCAACAATGTCAAATCCTACCACATTTTTCTTTTTAAATACCTTTTTAAGGTATTCTAAGGTCTCAAACCACAACAACCCTCCAGGTTCTGGTGTACCAGTGGATGGCAATATAGAAGGGTCAAAGGCATCTAGATCAATAGTTATAAAGACATTTTCTGTCATTTGGTCTATGGAGTCGGACATCCAATCCTCATCCTGGATAATTTGCTCAGCAAAATAGGTTTGTTCCTCCACCATATTATCTAATTCAGAAATATCCATACTGCGGATTCCAACCTGAATGAGCTTGGTTGTCAAGCTAGCTTGGTATACCGCACAAGCATGGTTGCATTTGCTTCCATTATATTCCTCTCTAAGATCGGCATGTGCGTCTAATTGCAACACAGTTAAATCTTTAAAAAGCTCTGAAAAAGCTTTAATAGAACCAATTGAAATAGAATGTTCACCTCCAAAAAGGGTTACGAACTTACCCTGGTTAATATAGTTTTTAGTGGTCTTGTAAACCGCATCCACCATTTTTTCGGGGCTGCTATTCTCTAAGACAGCAGGAGCGAGGTACACCCCTTTTTTATATGGCTCACTTCTTGTTTCAATATCAAAGAGTTCCATGTTTTCTGAAGCTTGTAAAAAAGCTTCAGGTCCTTTATCAGCTCCTTTTTGCCAAGTGCTTGTTCCATCGTATGGAACAGGGATAAGGACGACTTTAGCATCCTCCAGTCGAGCGTATTTATCTGGAATCCCAGCATAATTAGTTTTGTTCATCGTAACCGAGTATTTTTAAAAAGTCATTTGCAGTTTGTTGTTCCGAAAAAAGTTTTGTCACTATATTTCCATAATCATCTCTATCAATTAAAACGTGTTTAGGGGAGGGGATTAAACAATGTTGTAATCCACCAAAACCGCCGACACTTTCTTGATAAGCTCCTGTATTAAAAAATCCAATATATAATGGTTTGTCTTTAATGTATTTAGGAAGATAGATGGCATTTAAATTTTGTTCAGAATTGTAATAATCATCACTGTCACAGGTCAATCCTCCTAATAATACGCGTTCGTAATCTTCGTACCATCGGTTAATGGGTAACATGATAAATTTTTTACTTATAGCCCAACTATCCGGGAGGGTAGTGATAAAAGAAGAATCGATCATATTCCATTTCTCCCTATCGTTTTGTTGCTTTTGATATAAGACTTGATAGATAGCACCACCACTTTCTCCTACGGTAAAGCTACCGAATTCTGTGAAGATATTTGGAACATCGACTCCAGCCTCCTCACATGCTCTTTGGATTTGATGAATTATTTCATCGACCATATACTGATAGTCATATTCGAAGGCAAGAGAATTCTTGATAGGGAAACCACCACCAATATTGAGCGAATCCAGCGTAGGGCAGACTTTCTTTAATTGAATATAGACCTTTAAACATTTTAAAAGTTCGTTCCAATAATAGGAGGTATCTCGAATTCCAGTATTAATAAAGAAATGGAGCATTTTTAAACGTACATTCTTTTGATCCTTAATTTCTCTATTGTAAAACGGAACAATATTTTTATATCCAATGCCGAGTCTACTGGTGTAAAATTCAAATTTCGGCTCTTCTTCGGAGGCGATACGTATCCCAACATTAAAAGGGCCTTCGATGGCCTCTGTTAATAGGTTCAACTCCTCGTAATTATCAATTATTGGTATGCATTTCTTATGTGAACCATTTATTAATTCAGCGATGTTTTCAATGTACTTATCTCTTTTAAAGCCATTGCAAAGTACATAATTATCTTTGCTTAGTTTTCCTGATTTTATAAGGTTTTTAACGATATCAATATCGATTGCCGAAGAGGTCTCGATATGAATATCGTTCTTAAGAGCCTCGTTTAAAACATGGCTAAAGTGTGAACTTTTAGTGCAGTAGCAATAATGGTAATTGCCCTTATAATTATGCTTTTTAATGGACTCCTGAAACCAGTATTTGGCGCGATTAATATTGTTAGATATCTGTGGAAGATATGTAAATTTCAATGGTGCACCGTAGGTTTTCACCAAATCCATTAAATCGATACCGTGGAATTGTAGTTTGTCCTCTGCTAATGTAAATTCCTCTTGAGGAAAATAGAATGATTGATCGATCAGATCGATATATTTGGTTTTCATAACGGGATGTGTAATATTAATTAAAAATTAAAATTTTTTAGAATTTGACTTTTTAGTTAATTATTACCGTTTATTAAATACGCAAATAGGCAGGGGAATACATGACCAAAATGGTCTTTGCTTTATTGATTAGATCAGTGGAAGTAGCATTTAAGAACCGAGACCTCAAACCTTGAGATACATATAGCGAAGACTTCCTAGTCGCCATATACGCGGAATTCAAAAAAACATTCATTAATACGATAAGACAGTTTGCTTATCAACTGCCAGATTGAAAATACATTTAAAAGTACAATGAAATTTATACCTAGGCAAAAATCATTATTTTTTTTAGAATCACAACGAAAAAGATTATTTTTTATAATATTCTAACGCTTTGTGAATCAGTTCATTATCAGCATTAATATCCCAGATGGGTTTTGCAATGTCTTGTAAAAGTGCAAAATTCACCTTACCACTGTTGTTTTTCTTGTCAAAACGCATCAATTCAATGATACTATCGAGCTCCTTGGAACTAATCTCCTGGTAAGGGTAGTAGTTGGCGAAAACTGCCTTTATTTGCTCCAATGTTTCCTCTGGAAAGCCTGTTAACTTTACCGATAAATAAGACTCCATAACCATACCAATAGCGATAGCCTCGCCGTGAAGAAGCGTTGTTTTATCAGGTTGCTCTAGGAAATAAGATTCTATGGCATGACCAAGGGTGTGACCAAAATTTAAAATTTTCCTTAAACCACTTTCTTTAGGATCCTCTTTAATTACTTGATTTTTGATCTCAACGGATCGATATATTAACTCTTGAAGGGCCGAGGGTTCTAGTTTATCCATCTCACTGAGCCTATCCCAGTAGATTTTATCACGAATTAAACCATGTTTGAGCATTTCGGCCAAACCACTTCTGAGTTCATTTGCTGGCAAAGAGTTAAGGTATTCTATATCGATCAATACCATTAAAGGTTCTGTGAAAACACCCACTTGGTTTTTTAGAGCACCTAAATCCACACCAGTTTTCCCACCTACTGAAGCATCTACCATTGATAGTAGACTTGTTGGGATGTTTATAAACTCAATACCACGCATATAGGTTGCAGCAACAAAACCACCGAGGTCTGTCACTACACCTCCACCAAGATTAATCAAAAGAGATTTTCGGTCGCCTCCTAATTCGGATATCGCGGACCATACCTGAGTGCAAGTCTCTATTTGCTTATGTGCTTCACCTGCTGGAATCTCAATAATCTCAAATTCATGTACTTTGTCTAGCTTACCAAGAAAGACCCTTAAGCAATACTGGTGGGTGTTTTGATCTACTAAGAGGAATAATTTGGAATAGCGGTGATTTGCTAACAAATTATTGAGTTCCACATAGGCTTGATGATCAAAAATTACACGGGAATCATTACTGAAGATGGTCGCTGACATACGAATTGGTTTATATTTTCTCACGTGCCCAAAAATAACAAGATTTTTATAGATATATCTATATTTTCTCGTCCTATATTTGCAAAAAATTAATGGGTTTATTAAATGGAAAACTTTTTTGATAATACAGAAATAGCTTTTAAGTTAAAAAGCGATTCTGAACTTGAAAGAGCATATTTTTTATTTAAAATGATTGCTCATCAACCACTAGTAAAAATTGGCACCGCAGTGACCAATTTTGCTATTAAAGCACATCTTCCAGTAGAAGGGCTGATCAGGGCGACTGTATTTGATCACTTTTGTGGTGGAGTTAGTGAACTCGACTGTATGAAAACTGTTGATGCCATTTACACTGCGGGAGTAAGTTCGGTGCTCGATTATTCCGTAGAAGGAAATGAGACTGATGAGGAATTCGACGCGGTGGTTGCTCGTACCCTAAAGATCCTAGATCTGGTCAAAGAGAAGGAAGCCATTCCTTTTGCTGTTTTTAAACCCACAGCGGTTGGTCGTTTCGAATTGTATGTTAAAGTAGGAGAGGGCAAGCCACTCGATAAAGCAGAACAAGAAGAATGGGATCGAGTTTACTTGCGTTATGAAACTATTTGTAAAAAGGCCTACGAATTAGATGTAGCTTTATTGATCGATGCAGAGGAGAGCTGGATGCAGGATGCCGCCGATGAAATCGTTGAGCAGATGATGAAAAAATACAATCGTAAAAAAGCTATTGTATTCAACACTTTACAGTTATATAGATGGGATCGCATGGATTACCTAAGGGGACTACACAAAAGAGCCTTAGAAGAAGGTTTTATCATAGGAATGAAACTTGTACGCGGAGCCTATATGGAGAAGGAAAATGATAGGGCAGAAGAACATGGGTATCCCACCCCAATTTGTGATTCAAAGAAAGCAACAGACGACAATTACAATACGGCAGTTCGTTATATGCTAGATCACATCGGAGAATTGGAATTGTTCCTGGGATCACACAATGAAGAAAGCACCATGTTAGCATTGAATCTTATGGAGGAAAAAGGTCTTGAGATCAACGACTCAAGAATATGGTTTGGTCAACTCTATGGGATGAGTGATCATATAAGTTATAATCTTTCAAGCCGTAACTATAATGTAGCCAAGTATCTTCCTTTTGGACCCGTGCGAGATGTTATGCCATACCTTATTAGAAGGGCAGAAGAAAACACATCAGTGGCGGGTCAGACCACAAGAGAACTGAGTCTTCTATCTCAAGAACGTAAAAGAAGAAAATTGTAATCGGATAGGAGGAACGGGATTAATTCCCGCTCGACACTATCCCAGGAAGTGTGTAAGTTTTAAATTGGAGGGTATGACTTTCGTTTAAAGTCTTACCCTGTCTTCAAATATAGTTAAAAATTGATTCAATATAATCCCCCAGTTTCTAATAGGCATTGTCCACTTTTTGGTA
>NZ_DATGNU010000023.1:0-11019 GCF_035306585.1 Galbibacter sp. | reverse complement strand
AAGAGTTTAAAACCCTCTTCTTTGGAGATTTTGTTGGTTAAAATAATCCGATGTTCATTAACAAAAACTTCATACATTTGCATCATGGTTTTAGACAAAGATACCGCCAAGAAAACAGCAGAACTTCTATTGCAAATTAATGCAATAAAGTTGAATCCTAAAAATCCATTTACATGGGCCTCGGGATGGAAATCACCTATTTATTGTGATAACCGCATTGTACTTTCCTTTCCACCGATTCGAAATTATATTAGAGAACAGATGGCGCACCAGTTGGAGCAGCATTATGGAAAGCCTGACGTTATAGCAGGGGTAGCAACTGGAGCGATCGGCATCGGTATGCTCGTTGCAGAGTACATGAGTCTTCCTTTTGTTTATGTTCGACCGGAGCCAAAAAAACACGGGCGTGGAAATCAAATTGAAGGATTCTTAGATAGCGGACAAAATGTAGTGGTTGTAGAGGATCTTATCAGCACTGGAATGAGCAGCTTAAATGCCGTAAAAGCCTTGAAGGAGCACGGAGCCGCTGTCAAGGGAATGATTGGGATCTTCTCCTATGGGTTTGATGTGGCCACTGAGAATTTTAAAACTCAAAATACTAATTTAGTCACTTTGAGCAATTATGATCATCTCTTGCAACAAGCGCTAGAGACTAAATACATTAGTGATGCGGATTTGATGACGCTACAGCAGTGGAGATCTAATCCTCAAACTTGGAAATAAAATTAGATATCATGAAATTAGAAACACCAAACAAAAACATACATAAATCTTCTAAAGAATTATACACCTTCTTAGAAGATGTCAAAAATTTTGAAAAACTGATGCCTGAAAACATTAGCAAATTCGAAATTCTAGGAGAAGATAAATTCCTATTTTCACTTAAGGGAATGCCTGAAATCGTACTTAAGATGAAAGAAAAGACTCCGTACAACA
Source organism: Galbibacter sp. (assembly GCF_035306585.1). Lineage (GTDB taxonomy): Bacteria > Bacteroidota > Bacteroidia > Flavobacteriales > Flavobacteriaceae > Galbibacter. The sequence goes on along the minus strand of NZ_DATGNU010000023.1, from coordinate 10,083 downwards.
AGCTCGTATTAGGTTCAGCAAGCGACAAAGTTCCCTTTACACTGACCGCAAATATTAATGACCTCTCCGAGGGTACTTCTGAGGTGAATTTGGTTTTCGAAGGGGAATTCAACGCCATGATGGGCATGATGATTAAAGGTCCGATCACAAACTTTATCAATACACTGACCGACAATATGACTAGAACGGTCTAATGGGATTTACCTTTGTTGCTTTTGTCCCGGCTTAAATTCTTAAGATCAGCGAGCGATCTCAAACACTATCAATATGAAAGCTAATCGAATTTACGCACCTGAACCTTACTACTTCCCATCCTTAAGCTGAGCCAGGCCTGCAATTTCTTCAACTCAGAATCTTGCCGATTTAACGAAGTCCCTTTTTTCCATTTTACAAAGAAAACAGGAACAGTATCTGTATTAGTGAAATCCGTTTTAATTTCATTTCCAAAACCCAATTCAGCCACTGCATCGTAATTGATTTTCACTTCTTTACTGATCTCATCAAAGGGTATTGCTTTTATGGAAAACTTGCTCAAGCGTTCGAGTTCCTTTTCCAATAATTCTATCCGCTGATCTTTAGAAACAATTTCTTTTTTCTTCTGTTCATACAACTCTGTGACATATTGAAATTTCTCCTCTGATTGCGACTGCTCCCCTCCTCGGATTTTAAGATTTGCAGATGCCAGTTTCGGATACTTCTGCATTTGCACTTTCCAAGTCTCTATGACATTCTGTGGAATTGATTCATCCCCAATGATCACAAATTCAATGGTCGGATCTTCGCCCTTATTATACTCCAAAGTAATGGATTTATCCAACACAAAACCACTACCTGAAAACTGATAGGTTTTAATATGATCATTTACAAAGGCCTCCGCCTGGTTCTTAAATTTTGATTCCTGTAGCACATCATAAAAGGTTTTTCCTGCTGGAATCATAACTAATATCGCTATAAGCGAAGCCAATCGTGCCGTTCGTTTACGTTTTTGAGAATTCGCGTATCGAACCATTGGGAATTTCAAGATCTTTAAAATCAAAAAAGTTGCTAATCCAATAAAGATGGTATTGATCATAAATAAATACATGGCTCCGAAGAAATGATCCATGTTCCAGTTCGCCAAACCAAATCCAGCAGTACACAATGGCGGCATTAAAGCCGTTGCAATAGCAACACCAAATATAACACTTGCCACTGTACCACGTTTGGCTCTAGCAATCACAAGGGCCATCCCACCGAAGAAAGCAATAAGGACATCTCGGATATCTGGAGCAGTTCGAGCTAGTAACTCTGATGATTCGTCTCTTAATGGGAAAAATTTAAAAAACAAAAAAGCTGTCAGGATACTCAATATGACCATCACAGCGAAGTTCTTTAAAGATCTTTTTAAGGTATCGATATCATTTACCGCTAAAGAGTAGCCTATACCTAAAATAGGCCCCATAAGTGGCGAAATTAACATGGCCCCAATTACTACGGCAGTTGAATTGGCATTTAAACCTACAGAGGCAATAAAAACAGAACACATTAGAATCCACGACGTATGCCCTTTGAAAGCTATATCGTCTATAATACTTTCTTTGGTAGCTACCTGATCTGTATTGTTTCTTATATCTAAAAGGTCTGCGATAAAAAGTTTTAAACTTCCAAAAAATCCAGTTAAATCACTTTTTACCTTGGCCTGTGCACTGTGCTCCTTAGCTTGATTTTGATGCCCATTAGATCCATTATTGTTCTTCTGCTCCATGTGTGAAAATCAGTTAAACTTCTATTGTGAATTGCCCAATTTATCAATGACGTTTTTAACTTCTTGCTCTTTTGCCTTAGGATAAATCAACAGTTTATCATCGCGATCAATAACAATATAATCATCTAAATCGCGTACCACCACAACCTTCTCTCTTGAAGTATGAATAATATTTCGATGGCTGTTCTCTAATTTTGCTTGAGCTCCAACAACCACATTTTGTTGAGAATCCTTTTGTAATTCCTCATAGAGCGAACCCCATGTACCAAGGTCATTCCAATCAAAATTTGCCGGTAGTACATAGATGTTCTCTGAACGCTCCATCACTGCATAATCGATCGATATTTTATCAAGTTCAGGGTAAGCGCGATCTATAAATTCTTCTTCTTTATCAGTATTAAGCAGCTGGTAACCATGTTCTAATTGCTGATACATCTCAGGTTGGAACTTCATAAATGCATCCAATACACTCTGCACGTTCCAAATAAATATACCCGCATTCCATAAAAAATTACCCTGTGCTAAAAATGATTTTGCTGTCTTATAATCTGGTTTTTCTCTAAACTGATCTACCTTTTTTATTGGTTGATCTGATTTTTCATATTGAATATATCCAAAACCTGTATTGGGAAAGGTAGGTTTGATTCCTAATGTCATCAGTACATCATTATCTTGACAGTGATCAAAACACAAACGAAGATCCTCTAAAAAACGTGTTTCATTTTCAATCCAATGATCGCTCGGAGCCACCACCAACACAGCCTTAGGGTTGATTTTTTTAATTTTCATCGAAGCGTATAATATACAGGGGGCTGTATTGCGCATCAAAGGTTCTAACAATATTTGATGATCCTTCACCCCATCGAGTTGCGCTTTCACCAACCCCCCGTACTGCTCATTGGTAAGTATAAAAATATTTTCACTTGGAATCATCTTTTCCAATCGTCTGTAGGTAGTTTGAATAAGAGTTTCTCCAGTACCTAAAATATCATGGAACTGTTTCGGTAATGCTGAGGTACTTAAGGGCCAAAACCTCGATCCAATACCTCCTGCCATTAATATCGCGTAGTAGTTACTATTCATCAATCAATTACTAATTAATTCAACTTCAGCATTGGGTTGAAACAAAAACACTTTTCCAGTGGCCATTTCAACGCATTCATAACGCTTAGTAAGCTTATTTCCCTTCTTAAAAATCTTCCCATTCCGCAACCTAAAAACACTGCCCTTAGGGAGTTCAAATATATAATTTTTATCAGTAGTCGGATCATATTCCTTTAGTGCAATAGACAAATGTGCATCGGTATCACTACTAGCAGTAGGGTTCCTAAAATGCCTAGCTAGTAGCGGCAATAATGAGGGCGGGAATACACTTGGATTTATAAACGGAAGCATGAGTTTTTGAAAAGTTCTTTTCCACTCTATCCCATGCGGCTTTATCCCCCTTCCATAGTGCTGAAAAGCTGCTAGGTGCGCTATTTCATGAATAAGAGTGATAAGAAAGCGGTACTTGTTCAAATTCGAATTTACCGTGATCTGATGACTCCCATCGGGATACCTTCTGTAATCCCCGTGACGCGTCAGCCGTTCGTTAACAATCTTAAGATGCACATGATTGGACTTGATTAGTTCAATACACGGATCGATCGCTCTCTCGGGAAGATATTTTAGCAAAACATCCCTCATAAATAATTATTAAGGGGTGCTGTTGCTCACTTGGAGCATTTTGCCATTGTACAACTGATGTCCGGAGAGTGAAAAATCTGCAATATACTTTGCCATATCCTCGGCTGAAGTATTTACCTGAAAGCCAGGAAAAGCTTCCGCTAACATCTCCGTTTGCACAGCCCCTAAGGCCAATACATTAAAACACGGACCAGAATCCTTATATTCTTCGGCTAAAAGTTCGGTAAGTGTGATCACAGCTCCTTTTGATGAGCTATAAGCAGCAAGACCAGGAAACTTCACACTGCCTTGGACTCCACCCATACTACTGACACTTAGCACGTGGCCATCCTTAGGCATATAGGGAATTACCAGTTGCGTAACCCTGGCAAGTCCAAAGACATTCACATCATACACGCTTTTAAAATCCTCCAAGCTAAGCTCTGAAAATGGCTTATTAATTAAAGCACCAGCATTATTAATCAGCACATCCACATGTCCCCACTGATTTTTAATAAAAACCTCCAACAAGGTTAAATCCTCCTCTTTACAAAGATCAAAATCAATTGCATCAACTCCATCAAGAGCTAATGCACGGACAGGCTTAGAATTTCGAGAGAGCGCTAATACCCTATGCCCTTTTTTGGCCAAAATTTTAACCAGTTCTAATCCAATGCCACGACTACTGCCCGTAACAATAATGTGTTTACCCATAAATCAATTTACTTTTTTCTATTTAAATTTTATCTCGTGCTGATTTGCATTGGTCATTTGCTCAAGAACTGGTAGGCTTATGTTAATTACTTTAGCCATATGACTGAAATCCATTTCACTGATCTCATCATCCACATGGTGATAATACGGATAATTTTCAAAATCAAACGTACATACCGTTTGTGCTGCTACTTTAAATTCTTCGTAAAAAGGATAATTATCGGAGCGCTTAAATAGATTGTATTCTGCTGCTTTTGGCAAAAATCCAAAAGCCTCCTGGCCAGCATATGCATTCATTACAGAAGCCATGGTAGTTTTATTATAACCCGTAATATAAGTGAGTGCTTCTCGTTGCATAGGAACTCCGATCATTTCAAAATTTAGCATAAAATAAAGGGGCATACGTTGCTCCTTTAGCTTTTTGGCCAAATGTTTTGATCCTAAAAGCCCTTTTTCCTCAGCTGAAAAAAGTACAAATAACATACTTCGTTTATTGGTATGGTTATTTCCAAAATACTTGGCTAATTCAATAACAGCACTGGTTCCAGAAGCATTATCATTGGCACCGTTAGCAATGGAATCCCCATCTACTGGTTTTCCTTGACCAATATGATCGTAATGTGCTCCGACAATCACAAATTCATTCTTGAGATGCTTATCATTCCCCTCTACCCAGCCGACAACATTATAAGCTGGTTGGTCATAATTGGAAAGGGTATCCCGATACGTTTCAAAATAAGGTTTAACCCCATTATCACTAAAAATCTTTTCAATATAGGCTGCAGAAGCTTCAATTCCTTCTCCTCCAGTATCTCTTCCTTCCCGCTCATTAGAGGCTAGGAAATGCATATGGATAGCAACTTGTTCTGGGGTTACTTTGTAGTTTTTTTCCGCTACACTAGTGGTACTTTTGCACCCTATAACCAGCAGTGCAATTGCGATTATTATTTTATTCATCTGTAGTTATCTTATGATTTAAATATACCAAAAATCCCGCACTAAGCGGGACTTTGATCTATGAATTAATAACGAATTGCGAATTAAGCAAGCATCGTTACCGGATTTTCAATATAAGCTTGCAGGGTTTGTAGGAATTGCGCTCCTGTTGCACCATCAACTGTTCTGTGATCACAAGCCAATGTTAACTTCATGGTATGACCTACTACAATTTCACCATTTTTAACCACTGGTTTTTCAACGATAGCACCAACGGACAAAATGGCTGAGTTTGGTTGATTGATAATTGAGGTAAATTCTTGAATACCGAACATTCCTAAGTTAGAAACAGTAAAGGTACTTCCCTCCATTTCTTGAGGAGTAATCTTCTTATTTCTAGCTTTGCCTGCCAATTCTCTAACATTGCCCCCGATCTGAGTTAAGGACATTTGATCAGCGAATTTTAACACAGGTACTAAAAGCCCTTCATCTACCGCTACAGCAACTCCAATATGAACATGATGATTGTACTGTGTCACATCATCTTTCCAAGTGGTGTTTACTTGTGGATGTTTTTTAAGTGCCATAGCACAAGCCTTAACAACCATATCATTAAATGACACCTTAATATCAGGTAGTGAATTAATCTGAGATCTTGAGGCCATTGCTGTACTCATATCTACCTCTATGGTTAGGTAATAGTGAGGAGCTGAAAATTTAGATTCAGCCAGACGTTTTGCAATAGTCTTACGCATTTGAGAATTTTTCTTTTCTTCCACATGCTCTTCTCCAGCAGGCACGAATGGTGCCGTTACAGGAGCCTTATCGCTAGCCTGATCAGCTTTTGCCTCAGGGGCTTTTGCCGAAGGAGTATAATTCTCTACATCTTTTTTAACGATTCTTCCGTTCTCACCGCTACCTTTTAATTGGCTTAAGTCGATTCCTTTTTCTTTAGCAATTTTTTTAGCGAGTGGAGAAGCAAAAATTCGTTCGTTTGTATTACTAGTATCTACTGATGTTTTTGGTTGCTCCTCTTTGACTTGCTCTTTTGGTTTATCAGCTGCTTTCTCAGCCTCCGGAGCTGAAGTTACATTCCCGCCTCCTTTAACAGAAGCTAGAACTGCATCAACATCAGTTCCTTCAGGGCCTATTATTGCCAAAATATCATCTACTGGTGCAGATTGTCCCTCGTCTATTCCAATGTACAATAATGTACCGTTATAGAAGGATTCAAATTCCATGGTCGCCTTATCGGTTTCGATTTCCGCTAGGATTTCACCTTCTTCCACTTCATCTCCAACCTTTTTAAGCCATGAGGCAACGGTTCCTTCTTCCATAGTATCACTCAACCGTGGCATGGTCACAACCTCCACACCTTCTGGTATTGCACCTCCCGTAGCTCCTTGGGACTCTTGCGTCGAATCTTCTTCCTTAGAAGTCGCCGACTTAGCCTGATCTTTTGTTTCTTCTTTGGTATCTGCTGGAGCTCCACCTCCAGAAATCAATCCTGAAATATCTTCTCCTTCTTCACCAATTATGGCTAAGAGCGAATCCACTGGTGCACCATCACCTTCTTGGATACCAATATGTAATAAGGTACCCTCATAAAAAGATTCAAACTCCATGGTGGCCTTATCTGTTTCTATCTCTGCTAGGATATCCCCTTCTTCTACTTTGTCTCCTACGTTTTTCAACCACTTAGCAACAACACCTTCCTCCATGGTATCGCTGAGTCGTGGCATATTAATAATTTCTGCCATTGTTCTTAAAGTTTATGTGGTAAAAATGGATAATCTTCTTGTTCGTATACAGCGTCGTACATCACGTTCTTCTCTGGGAACGGTGATTCTTCAGCAAACTTTTCACATTCACTAACTCTGGCCTTCACACTTTTATCAATCTCTTTTAAGTCTGATTCTTTGGCGTATTTCTTTTTAAGAATAATATCCTTTACTTGTGTAATTGGGTCAATTTTCTTGTATTCTTCAACCTCCTCTTTGGTACGATAGTGTTGTGCATCACTCATCGAATGCCCACGATATCGATAGGTTTTCATTTCTAAGAATGTTGGACCTCCTCCATTACGAGCTCTTTCAACAGCTTCGTAAACAGCCTCGGCTACTTTAACAGGATCCATACCGTCTACAGGGCCACAAGGCATATCAAACCCTAATCCAAGTTTCCAGATTTCTTGCTCTTTTGAAGTTCTCGCAACAGATGTCCCCATGGCATACCCATTATTCTCACAAATGAAAACAACTGGTAGGTTCCACAACATGGCAAGGTTAAAGGTTTCGTGTAGAGAACCTTGACGAACCGCTCCATCTCCCATATAGCACAAGGTTACTCCATCTCTTTTAAAATATTTATCGGCAAATGCAAGTCCTGCTCCTAGTGGGATTTGTCCACCGACAATTCCATGTCCGCCATAAAAGTTATGTTCTTTTGAAAAGATATGCATTGAACCTCCAAGACCTTGGGAAGTTCCAGTAGCCTTTCCATATAATTCAGCCATCACCCTTTTAGGATCAACTCCCATCCCAATGGGCTGCACATGATTCCTGTAGGCAGTGATCAATTTGTCGGTTTTGGGATTAATGGCATGCAAGGTCCCAGCTAAAATAGCCTCTTGTCCATTATATAGATGGAGAAATCCTCGAACCTTTTGCTGGATGTATACAGCAGCTAATTTATCTTCAAACTTTCTCCAAAACAGCATGTCCTCATACCATTTCAAGTAAACTTCTTTTGTAACTTTTTTCATTTATATTTTTCTTTTTGCAAAAACATGAATACCCCATAAAGGAGACGAATCACTTTTAAAAATAATATAGGTTTTTCAAAAGCACTACAAAAGTAGCGTTTTAAGTACAAAGAGTAAAAATGAATTAACCCTTTTATCTAAGATTTTTGTTAAATAAGATTTAAAGTCGCTTTCCCGAAGGTCAGCGGAAGTAAATCTTTTACGGAATCAGCCTTAACTACCTTCCCAGTCTCTCCCATAAAATAAATCGCAATTGGCTGATTTTGATTCTCTTCGTACTCAAAAATAGCTTGACGACACCCTCCGCATGGTGGTGTTGGGGTTAGCACTGCAAAATTATCCGAGGCGGCTGAAACGAATAAATTTAAAATTTTTACACCTGGATATAAAGTACCCGCTTGGTTTATAGCTACCCGCTCGGCACACATGCCGGAAGGAAATACTGCATTCTCCTGGTTAGTCCCAAGGACTACTTCTCCATTTTCGAGTTCTAAAGCCACCCCTACCTTAAATTTTGAATATGGCGCATAGGCTTTACTTCTTATATTCACCGCTTTTATCATGAGCTCTTTCTGCTCCTTTGAAAGTTCGCTTACAGAATCATAAACCGTAAGAGTAGTATTTATCTCAAGTTTTTTCATTGCGTGATTTTGTATATATAGCAAATTACAAAATATTTCCCTTAAATGTTAATTGTAATAAGGATCCCCAAAATTAAAACTCACCGAAAACCGCAATGTATTTTCCAAAGGATTACGAAGGTCAGAGGTAGAAAATAAATATGAAAAATCGATCACAGCACTCTTAAAATTAAAACCAGCGCCTAAGGTGAAAAATTGCCTAAAGCCTTTTAAATCACTCTCATGAAAATAACCAGTACGAAGAGCCAATGCATCATTATAACGATACTCCACCCCGAGTGCCCAGGTGATTTCTTTTAATTCTTCACTGAAACCATCTTGCGCATCACTAAAGGAAGAAAACATCCCATTAAGGAAACTCTTAGTGTAAAAATCATCCTCAATATCTATGTCTCCATCCTGATCCGAGTCACTAGGAGAAGGCACCAATAACTTATTAAACTCTAGATGGACACCCAATTCACTCATGGGGCTAAAGATAAAGTCAAACCCCCCACCGAGTTTCAAATTGGTAGGCAGGTAACTTTCTCGCCCCTCTTCATCATACTTTAACTTGGGCCCTACGTTGGATATATTAAATCCCGCTAACCAACGGCCATTAAAATGGTCGTAAGCGATGTCTCTGGATCTAAAATACCCAGCAACATCGACCGCACCAGAACTCGCAGCAGAAGCATCAATGTTTTCCGTTTGTATTTTAAGGTCAGAACGCAAATAACGTGCTGCCACAGCCATAGAGAACGTCTCGCTTAGTTTAAGAGAATAGGACAGATCAAATGCCAATTCATTAGGGCGCTCAATAATAGGAGCCATCCCATTGTGAAACTCCGCTTCGGTAATTTTATCTATATCTCCTAGACTAAAATACCGCAAACTTGCAGCCCAAGAACTTCTCTCGTCAATTTTATTGTAAAAAGTCAAATTTAAAAGCGCAATATCATTGACCAATTTACTTAAATAGGGTGTGTAACTCATCCCAACACCCATAGCTTGGGTAGCAAAGGCGTATTTGGCCGGGTTCCACTGCTGTGAGAACACATCAGTAGGGGTTGCGACACCGACCTCACCCATTCCGCCGGCACGTGCATCTGAGGCGATTGATAGAAAAGGAACGGCGGTACTGATCACACGGTATTCATTATTATCTTGTGCAGCAACAGGAATTGAAAACAGTAATAGACTGAGTAGTAGGAGGATATATTTCATTAGGTTATTTGGTTTCTTAAAACAAATATAATTTTAAATTGACGTTTTACAAATAGCAATTTAAATAGCCCAGTAATTGGATAACGTAAATTTTATAGTTTTCTTATTACAGCATAAAACTACCTTGAGAGCGTGCTCAGGCCAAAAATTTCCGATAATCACCCATATTTAGATGATAAGATCAACGAATAATCTACCCCGTAATGGTTACCCCCTACAGACTAGTATATACTAAAATCGAATTTTATTCGTTTTGACAACAGGCACACCACCTTTGACAACATTATACTTACAAATTCGATGAAAAAAATTGGAATAATTTACTTAATTGCTATATTGCACACATATTTAAGACAACTCAAATCTTAATCATGAAGAAGTATCTATTTAACCCATACGTATTATGTTTGGTT
>NZ_DATGNU010000022.1:0-17853 GCF_035306585.1 Galbibacter sp. | reverse complement strand
CCGGTATATAATACGAAATCAGCAGCGAGCACTTGACGTAATACTAAGAACAAAATCAAATACAGAAACAGGATTATGAAGTTTAAAGGATTACTTCTTTCAAAAATGCTTGATATCATGATAGGTTTTTGTATTTTTGTGCTGTAAATTTAATATATCTTTTACTGATGAGAGACTTTTTCTACGGGATTCAGGATTTATTTGAGAACGTTTTATTCGTTCCTTTAGAAGCTTTACGTTTTACAAACAGCTGGTGGTTATCAAATATTATTAATGTTGTCTTTATTGCAATAGGATTTGCAGCATTCTTTTATTGGATGAAACAAATGAAAAAGTTTGATCAGGAAGAGAAAGACGATTACCAGCCTATTATCTAATACGCGGCAAAACATTTTCACATATATACTACTGAAGACCCTATAGCTCCGTTATAGGGTCTTTTAGGTTGCATCCCTTTGAAGGGCTACCTCAGGGTTAGATCCGTATTCTTTCAGTTGCCCATACCTAATAAAAAATCCTACTAAAAATATCGTTGTAAACGTATTTCTAGTAGGATCTAATATGGGGTTGTTAATCCTTTAGACTAACTAGTTATTCTTTTTCTTCCAATCGAGCGCTTGTATATTGTTTTAGGAATTTATTTAATTCTAAAATAGAAAGGGCAAAGAGCAAGAACCCAATAAGTAATAAAGGTATCACAAATTTGTATTTTGTAAATAATCCTTTCTCTTCTACACCTCTTCTAGGGAAATCTGAAATCACATTAAGGATATTGGATTTACTAGCTTCTAACTCGTTGAGTTCAACGAGTTCTGATTTAATCTCATCAATCTTAGAAATCAACTCCAATTCTCTTGACCGTTGGGCAATACCCTGATCTCCCAGACTGATACTGGTCCCTTGGAGTGGTTTATCCGCCTCTTTCATCATAACATTCTTATAGAGCAGCTGTAAGGAGTCTATCTCTGCAGTTTGTCGAGCCAATACTTCTCTTTGAAGTTCTATATTCTCGGTTTGGGTATTTTTAAGTTTTAAAAAGTACTGGTTAAAAGAAATGGATGAAATAATAGGTCCTTGCAACTTTTTAGCTACCATACTGTTAGTGGCCTTTACAATAATGTTGTGGTACTTGGCATCAAAAGAATTAAAATTCTCTAAGAACACTTCCATATCAATGGCCTTTCTAGTGGTTGTATCTAGGTTTCGAATAAACTCATCGAATAACTTCACTTTCTGATTTTCATCTGAATATGATTCTATGGCAAATTCTTTGATTGTAGCTGCCTCTGATACTTCAATTCCTAAAGATTCAGCTAAGGCTACGGAGTCCTCTGCACGAGTTAACTCATTGTAGAAATTAATGTTATTATAGAGTTGTTGGGCACTTTGAAAGTTTGGCTCAACTACCATCGTAGAAACATATATCGGCTCACTAGTCATATCAAGAGCGGTTCCAATGGCCACCCCAGCAACGCCAGCAATGATAAATTTTATAAAATGTTTTTGAATAAAAAGTAAAAATGAAATGATCGCACTGAAAATCCCATTAAAAATACTTCCGATAAAATTGAATAGCTTTCTAAAACCATCGCCAATCAATTTGAACAATTGTCCAAGATCAATTTCTTCAGAATTTGAAGTATTTGGGCGCTGATTCGATGGAACCTGATCATTCATATCAATATGTTTAATTTAGTTGATTAATTAAAGATTTGTTCTAAAATTCGTTTTGTTATTAAATAAGTTGGTTTAACACCCGTTATTCCCAATCCGCCGGAGGCCAAGGTACTTCCTGTTTCTAAAGGATTATCAGAGGCGTAGTATGCATATCGTACTTTCACATCTGTGGTAATGCTTTTACGAATCCTAGAGGCTGCTTGTATCGCTTTTTGATAATGGGCTCCCTCCATTTCCAATCCAATAACATTCCAGGTACTCTCATGGAAAAACTTCAACAAATCCTTATTCTGTAAAGATGTACCTAATACACTAATCATGGTCCCTTCAAATACCTCAAGACCTTCACCCTTAAAATCTTCAGCGCAAAGTTCATTATGGAATGGGTAATTATCCGCAGTTCCCTCGAAAATATGCGCATTTGGAATCATTAAATCCCCTTTTCCACCTTCCAAAATTCCAGCTTTTCCCATTATAGAAATCGAATCCATATTCAAGAAAATATTTTGGTCTCCCTCTTTATAAGGCTTAAGGAATTCATCTATGGTCTCATAGGCTTGTTCCCCAAAGGCGTAATCCATTACAAATAGTACAGGATACTCCTTATTTTTATTTTTGTCAAAAGTAAAATTTATTTTCTCAAAATCAATTTTTGCAGTATCAAAAATTTGAACGTCAATATTTGTACCTGAACGGTCATTAATTTCGATCATTCCATTCTTAAGTGCACAATCCTTTACCTTGCTTCTTAGATGTGTGTTTTCTGGTTGACTCAAGAGCTCATAAACTTCATAAGGATCCTTCTGATTTGCAAATTCTTTTTTCAAAACACTAGAAGCAAACAAGGTATTCATCACCGAATGCATATTGGCACTAATTAGGTGTATTGGCCGATGAATTAAATCGTTTTTGATGAGTTCTTTCTTAATAGTATTGGCCCATATCTCTCCATGAATATGATGTCCTAGACGTTCTCTTAATACAGGACTAAAGGTAATGGATCTCTTATGCCCTTCAATGAGTTCTTCCAGGGCAATCTTTCCCATCCAATATATGATTTTTAAAAATCGCTCTGGATCCTCTTTTATAGCAAACACCTTATGGGCAGCGAGGCATTCTTCAAAAGTTCGTCCGATGATACTGGCAGTATGGCTCAGAGCGACTTCACGCTCAGATTGACTGAGCTTCTTTTTTAATGCTGCTTCTTCCAGCTGTTTCCAATCGCGATTAGTAGTGCCTTTTTCTTCAATGTAAACCTTTTCCGCGATTTTTTCTGATTCTATAAAAAGGAAGGTAAGGTGGGTGAGAATGTCATAGATATCCGAGCGTCCTCTGGTGATCTCAACATTCATCTGATGCTCATCAATGCGATAACAATTCCGCCTTCTCTTCGGAGGAATGATGTTCTTAAAACTGGAATTTTTATACCCTTCTTCAGAAGTTAAGTTAATATAGGTACATTGCTCAATGCCAATAGGAAGTCTGTCTAAAATATAAACTAGCCCATTGAGCTCCGTTTTGGAATCTGCAACAGTTCCGTAGATCTCAGGACGTAGTTCCAACAAAGACTCTCTTAGGGTTTCACCAGAGACTCCCATCGGTTTGTAAAAACCTCTATTAAAAAGATGACGCATCGCGATATACATTCGTTCGATGGCCCCAGATGCTTCTTGAGCACGCGTTCTTGATTTAATTTTACTCATAAGGTGTTTTACCGTACAAAATTACAAGTTCTTTTTAAAAATAGCTATTTTTTACGGACATGGCCTACTTTTTACATCTAAACCATCTCATAAAAAAAATAAAATGTACCTCGCTAGGGTTTATGCCTCAGAAATACGAAGAAGTTCATCGGCCAATGTACGGTCATTCGATAAGCGCTGTACTTTATGCTGACCACCGAGTTTCCCTTTGGACTTCATAAAGTTTTTAAAGGTGTCTTTTGAAAGACAATGGATCTTTAAGGGCTGTAAAACTTTGCCCTGAATTAAATCATAATAATAACTGTTCTGCTGTTGAAGTGACTCATCTAAAATCGCACCAAAGGCGTTTAAATCCTCAGGCGCACGCTCAAATTCAATCAGCCATTGGTGATAGGGAAGTTCATTCTCAGGTGGGGTAATTTGCGGTGCTACGCTAAATTCATTAACAGTGGCCATACAGCTGTCAAGCGCGGTTTTCATCGCCTGCTCTACCTCTTTCGCTATCACGTGCTCTCCAAAGGCGGAGATAAAATGTTTAATTCTACCAGATACTGTTATGCGATACGGTTTTAAAGAGGTGAAAACCACCGTATCTCCTAAATTATAGCTCCATAAACCAGCATTGGTTGAAATAATCATGACATAATTTACGCCAAGCTTCACCAACGCCAATGGAATTCGAGTAGGGTTATCTTCAAAGAAGTGATCAGCTTCTATAAATTCATAGAAAATCCCTGCCTTTACAAGCAATAACATCCCAGCATGTTGTTGCATGTCTTGGTAGGCAAAAAACCCTTCACTTGCTGGAAATAGCTCAATAGAATCTACAGAACGTCCAATAAGCTGCTCAAATTTAGCACGGTATGGCTCAAAATTAACACCTCCATAGATAAAAAGGTTAAAGTTCTTAAAAACCTCCCCGACTTCTTTGGAGGTTTTTTGTTTTATACGCTCAAAATACATTTGAACCCATGATGGGATACCACTAATGACGGTCATATCTTCCTTAAGGGTCTCCTCTACAATAGCATCCACTTTGGTCTCCCAATCCTCTATACAGTTAGTCTGCCAACTAGGCATCCTATTTTTTTGTAAATACCTCGGCACATAATGTGCGACGATCCCGGAAAGACGGCCTAGTTTAATCCCATTTTTCTCCGTAAGCAATGGGCTTCCTTGAAGAAAAATCATTTTACCATCAACAAAGTCAGCCTTCCCTGTTTGGTGTATATAATTCAAAATCGCATCACGTGCGGCTTTGATATGATATGGCATAGATTCATTTGTGATAGGAATGTACTTTGCTCCAGAAGTCGTTCCAGAAGTCTTTGCAAAGTAGCGTGGCAATCCAGGCCATAACACAGACTTCTCCCCTTGTACGACCCGATCCACATAAGGTTTTAATTCCTCGTAATCTCGAATAGGAACACGTTGTTTAAAGTCCTCGTAATTTTTTATTTGATCAAATCCGTGATCTTTGCCAAAAGCTGTTTCTTTAGCCGTATTTATAAGCGACTGAAAAATAGTTTCTTGACTTTGTATAGGATCATTAATCCAAGTTTGATTCTTGTTAAAAACGGTACGTGCTAATATTTTTGCAGCAAAGGATTTTACCGACATAGGCTACTGAAAATCTATATAATTAGTGGGGTCAACTGGATAACCTTCACTCCAAAGTTCAAAATGTAAATGAGGACCTGTGGTAAGCTCCCCAGTATTACCAATAACTCCAATAACTTGGCCTGATTTTACCAAATCTCCTTGTTGAACACTGATGGAAGAATTATGCTTGTAAACCGATATTAATCCTGTGTTGTGCTCAATGATACATACATAACCAGTCTCTGTGGTCCATTCCGCAAAAATCACAATTCCATCTGCCACAGATTTAATCGGGCTATCCTCAGGAGCCAAAATATCGACCGCATAATGCTTATCTTTCGCATTGTATGTCTGTGACAACGTTCCTCGAACAGGCGGAAATAATACCATATCACTATCCGATGCTGCACCAGAAAATAAATTGTATTTATCCTCTGTGGCAACCTCCGCCCTAAGCAATGAATCTTGTACACTTGGACTTACATTGAGTTGCATGGTATCTTTGGCAAAGGATTCTAAAATAGAATCTTTGTCGATCTTCTCTGTGGTGATTTCACCTCTGAGCACTTTTTGAATATTTTGAAAATATAAGTCATTCGCTCTAAGGAAGGCCGTCAAGGAATCAACCTTATAGGTTAAATCCACCGCTTCTCTTTTGAGTTTGGTTGACGAATACCCAGGAATGTATTCCCTTAGGGGAGTAAAAGCAATTAAGAGTGTGGTAAAAGCAATGATAAAAACAGAAAACAATGTCCCTAACACAAATACATTGAGTCGGTTGAGTTTAAACGAGAGCTTTTCTTCAAAAGTATCCTCGTTTAAAATAACCAGTCGATACTTGTGAAGTAGCTTCCTTTTAATTTGTTTCCGTTTCTTAATTCTTCTCTCCATGGTGAGCAAATATAATTATTAGGGAAATAGCATGATTGGGTTTTAGGTAAATTTGTGTTTTTTTAACGCAAGGTATTTGGGAAATAACACAATTGAACATATCAAACTTATTAGAAATAGTAATAATTTAAGATAAAAGATGTTTTTATTTTTACTTTTCTTATTACCTTTGTTTTCTAAATTTATTGAAAATGATATCATTGAACGTTTTACTAGGAATTGTGGGACCATGGCAAATAGCCATTGTAGTAATTTTGGTACTATTACTCTTTGGAGGTAAAAAGATACCTGAATTAATGCGTGGTCTTGGAAGCGGTATCAAAGAATTTAAAGATGCCACTAAAGAAGAAGATGAAGCTGCAAAAGCAGAACAAACTAAAGAAAGCAACTAACCAGACACCCTTTGGGTTATGGTTGTTTTATCGATACGATAATAAAAAGCCTATTGACTTTAAACGTGAATAGGCTTTTTTTATATACCTAAAAGGTTGGAACTTTATTCTACTTGAGCAACGGGCTTCTGTTGAAATTCTAATGTTTTTAAAACGGCTTCAAGCTCAAACATATAATCTCTTTTATTGGTCGAAGGTGCAAAGGTAAATCCTTCAAGGACCAACAAGCGATCATTAGGAACATCCTCAACAATATAGTTGACAAAAGGCCCTGCCATGGTAAAGTTTTTAACCTCCCACATCCCCTTTGTTTCAATAGCGGGTCTACCAGCAACCTCAGTATCGACCACATAGGGAGCATAGGCTTTTTCGGTGATCATATACATGCCCTCTGCTCTTCCTGGTACATATTTTTCCCCTATTGAATCTCTCATTTTCACGATCGCATCAACCCGGGTAGAATCCTCTGGAATGCTACCAAGAGGCATCTCATAAACCAAGATATTCATGGTTCCCTTCGGGATCTGTCGTTCGATCCAAAAGAAATTATTTTCTTGTTTGGCTATTTTGTACACAGATGGCATCGTTAAGGATATACCGAGTTCTTCCTGTAAGTCTGTTTCTCTATTGAGCGAACGGGTGAATCGCTTTTGACTCTCTGCAATATCATTCTTTTTAAAGGCCGCAATATTCTTCTGAGCTGAACTGGCGATCTTTTCCATAATCACCTGTTCTGTTGGCCCTTGGACTATACCAACCTTCTGTGGCTTGGCGTATAGATCTGTCTTTATTCCAGCCACAACAGCAGTGTCTTTTCGTACAACTAAAATATTTCTGCTTGACCTTGTGTTTCCAGTAAAAACTTCAAACGGCATTTGGTGAATAGAAAACAAAGGTTCTACCCAAGGCAAACCAATGACCTCAGCAGCGTAATATTTTCTAATCGTATCTCCAACAGCACCTTTCCACATGTCATTATCGATAACTACAGAAAGTGTGTTTATGGCACCAACAGAGCCCGGCAAGTAATCTTTCTTCTGCTCTTCCTCACAGGAAACCATCGAAAGTAGAACCAAACAGGCAATTAAAAAATGTCTCATTATATTAGGTTTTTGCGTTTCATTAACATTTACATAACACAAGTTTTGTGCCAGGAGTTAATTTACTACCACTAATATTGTTCCATTCTTGAAGATTTTTAACTGTTATCCCAGGGAATTTATTCGAAATACTCCAAAGAGAGTCACCACTTCGAACGATATATTCCTTTGCAGTAGGAGCACTCGCCGAGTTTTTAGAAGAACTTGCTACAGGCTTTTTAGGATATATAGTAAGGCGTTGCCCAATTCTAAGATTATTGTTCCTCAACCCATTCCAACGTTTTATTTCACTAATGCGAACTCCATATTTCTCAGCAATTTTACCCAAATAATCTCCGCTTTTCACACGGTAACGAATCTGATCGCTGCTCTCCACTAATTCTGGTAATGTTTTTTCTCGTTTTTCTAACTCCTTGGCAACACGTGCATAAATAGTATCCTCATTAGCGACAAATCTTCCAATATCCGCAACTGGCAATCGTAATACATACCGCTCATCCTCCACATAAGGGATCATATCAAGCTTATAGGAAGGGTTGAAAAATTCAACCACATCGGTATCGATTTCTAGCATTTCTGAAATTTGATCAAAGCTGATGAGTTGCTTTACTTCAACGGTGTCGGTTTCAAAATAATAGCCAGCCTCCGTACTAGCAAAATCTTCAAAACCATGCTCTTTGGCGTATTCCATAATATACATGGTAGCTAGAAACGCAGGAACATACCCGGCAGTCTCTCTCGGCAGATAGGAACGGATATTCCAATAATTGGTGTATCCACCACTTCTTCGAATCGCCTTGTTTACGTTTCCAGGACCAGAATTATAAGCCGCTAATGCCAAATCCCAGTCACCAAAGATTTTATACAATCTCCCTAGGTACTTTGCTGCCGCTTCGGTAGATTTAATAGGATCACTCCGTTCGTCGACATAACTGCTTACATCTAAACCATAGGCCTTTCCAGTGGAAAACATAAATTGCCAAATACCCGTGGCGCCTACCCTTGATTTGGCTCTTGGATTAAGGGCCGATTCAATTACGGCTAGGTATTTGATTTCAAGTGGGATATCATAACGATCAAGTGTCTGTTCAAACAATGGAAAGTAAAACTTACTTCTTGCCATCACTCTAGTTAAAAACTCACGTTTATTCTTTAAAAACATTTTAATTACACTCTCCAAAGATTCGTTATATTGAATATTAAAGGGTGTCTTTTGGTCTAATATTGCCAAACGGGCTTTCAGGGTATCGGTTGGCAAGTCAATATAATCGACATAGTCATATTTTAAATTTGAAATGTCTTTATAAATGGTATCGTATAATCCTGCATGTAAAAATTCTTCCAAAAGTAATTGATCCACTTTTTTAGCCTCTGGATAATCTGCTAAAGTGTAAGGTGTAGAATCTAGACTTATCCGTTGCTGTTTTCCATCGACCATCACGGTATCCATTTTGGAGAACAATTCTTCTTGATCTGAAATCACCTTATCGGAGGCAACCAAAAGGCTGTCTTTAGTTAGATTAATTGTATTGTCAGCAGTTATCTGCTCTTGACCAAAACCAATCAGCCCGGTAAAACTGATAAGCAAGGTTGTAAAAATGTGCTTCATGAATCTTTGGAAATTTATTACATTCTCGAATGATCCGTAAAAATCGCATTTTTTTCAAAATAAGACGCTTGAAAAATGTTAAAAAACAAAAGTCTCCCGTTGAAACGAAAGACTTTTGAATACTATTTAATGAGATTAAATTTTCTTATTTCAAGATAGCCGCAATCCCAGGAAGTGTTTTACCCTCCAAACTCTCCAACATTGCCCCACCGCCAGTGGAAACATAACTCACTTTATCTTCAAACCCGAATTGTTTTACCGCAGCTACAGAATCACCTCCTCCAACTAGTGAAAAAGCACCATCTTTTGTTGCCTGGTCGATATAATTTCCAATAGCAATAGTACCGTTTGCAAAGCTAGGCATCTCAAAAACGCCTATTGGTCCATTCCAAAGAATGGTTTTTGATCCTAAAATGACTTCTTTAAAATTCTCTAGGGTTTTCGGACCTGCATCAAGTCCTTGCCATCCATCAGGAATTTCATTTACATCCACTACCTGTGTATCAGCATTGTTGTCAAAATCATTAGCCGCAAGAACATCCACTGGTAAATGAACCTTTACCCCTTTTGCCTCCGCATCCTTTAGGATACGAAGTGCCAATTCTTGTTTGTCATCTTCACAAATAGAATCCCCGATCTTTCCACCCTGGGCCCTTATAAACGTATAGGTCATTCCTCCACCGATAATAAGGTGATCCACCTTGTCCAAAATGTTTTCGATAATAGTAATTTTTGAAGAAACTTTTGAACCACCTAAGATCGCGGTAACTGGCTTTTCACCATTTTCCATAACCTTTTCGATTGCTTCAATTTCTTTGGCTAGTAAATAACCAAAACACTTATGATCTCCAAAATACTTTGCTACTATGGTCGTAGAGGCATGTGCGCGGTGTGCAGTACCAAACGCATCGTTCACATAAATATCACCTAATTTAGAAAGCGCCTCTGAGAAACTTTCATCGCCTGCTTCTTCTTCCGCGTAAAAACGTAAGTTTTCAAGAAGTAAAACTTCCCCAGATTTTAGATTTTCCACCGCTTGCTCAGCAACCTGTCCAACAGATTGATCGACAAACTTCACTTCAACTCCAATAATTTCAGAAACCTTCGCAACAATATGCTTTAAAGACAAGTCATCGCTTCTCTTTCCTTTCGGTCTTCCTAAGTGACTCATTAGAATGGCACTTCCACCTTCCTCTAATACTTTTATAATTGTCGGCTTAGCTGCTTCGATCCTGGTGGTATCGGTAACGTTAAAATCCCCATCCAAAGGCACGTTAAAATCCACACGAATTAAAGCCTTCTTATTATTGAAATTAAAATCTTCTATAGTTTTCATACATCCAAATAGTTAATTAGACGGCAAATTTAACTATTTATGCTTACCTAGGAAAACAGATCCGTTTTTTAAATCGTTAATTTACTGATCCACAAACCATCGAACTGTAAACCTTTTTTGAACTGGTTTTTTGAGTAATCATTTTAGGTTACATTTGTACAGCAAATTCAGAAACTTTACTTTTCAGTATTAAATTTTCACATATGCTTTTCAATGAAGTTTTAGGTCATTCTCATTTAAAAAAACACCTCACACAGACCGCTGATAAAGGACGAATCCCACATGCACAACTATTTGTTGGCCCAGAGGGTAGTGGTGTGTTACCACTAGCAATTGCCTATGCCCAATATGTCCTCTGTGGAAATTCATCCTCCGAGAATGAACATGGGAATGCCAGCTGCAATCTTAAATGCAACAACCTAACCCATCCTGATTTGCATTTTGTGTTTCCAGTAACCACCACGGATAAAATAAAATCCCATCCGCTTAGTAGTAATTTTCTAGAACAATGGCGAGGGTTTGTAAAACAACAGCCCTATGGAAATTTGTTCGACTGGTACAACGTATTAGAAGTGGACAACAAACAAGGGATCATCTCCGTGGATGAAGCCCAAGAAATTGTCAAAACCCTTTCCTTAAAATCGTATGAGGGTGGGTATAAGGTTATGATTATTTGGATGGCAGAGCGCATGAATATCGCCTCTTCAAACAAACTACTTAAATTAATTGAAGAACCACCAGAGAAGACCCTTTTAATCCTTATCACAGAGGATGAAACACAAATTATGCAGACCATTGTTTCTCGTTGTCAAATTTTACGATTTCCACCTTTGCCAGAGGCTGAAGTAGTACAAGGTTTAATGGCTCGCGGACTTAGCGAAAATGAGGCATTAAAAATAGCCAACAGTGCCAATGGAAATTTTAATAAGGCACTTGATTTAGCCAATAAAAATTCCGAAGATCTCGTCTTTGAAAAATGGTTTGTAAACTGGGTACGTACAGCCTTTAGGGCTAAAGGAAATAAAACGGTCATCAATGATTTGCTCTTATGGGGTGAAGAACTCTCTAAAACCGGTAGAGAAACCCAGAAGAAGTTTCTGCTCTTTTGCCTTGATGTCTTTCGACAAGCTTTGCTGATCAATTATAAAGCAGAGAAGTTGACCTATATGGAGTTCAGTGGTGAGAACTTTCAATTAGAAAAATTTGCCCCATTTGTTCATGGTGGCAATATCATTGAGATCACCAAGGAACTTGAGGAGGCGATCTATCACATTGAGCGCAATGGAAATGGCAAAATTATCTTTACCGATCTTTCCATCAAATTGACACGCTTATTACACATAAAAGAATAACCTCCTCAAATTTCAAATAAGGTTCAGATAAGCACCCTACAGATTACCTTTTTTTGATTCCTTAATGGCATGGTCACAAGCTCTGGCCGTTAATGCCATATAGGTTAGTGATGGATTTTGAGTGGCAGTCGAGGTCATACAAGCCCCATCAGTTACATAAACATTTTTACAGGCATGTAATTGATTCCATTTATTGAGTAAAGATGTTTTAGGATCGTGCCCCATTCGAACACCTCCCATTTCGTGAATATCCAACCCTGGGGCTTTATCAGGAACATCATTGACCGTTATATTTTTAAAACCAGCAGCCTCAAACATTTCGGTAAATTGTTCTATGTAGTCCTTGATCATTTTACGGTCATTGTCATCATAATCCAAATTAATTCGAAGTTGTGGAATACCGTATTGATCTGTTTTCTCTGAATCTAATGTCACGGTGCTTTCTTCCTTTGGAATGGTCTCGCCCATCATATGAGATCCTACATTCCAATTGCCATAGGTAGGCTTCATTAGATTTTCTTTTAAATCAGCTCCTAACCCTTCGGAACTTTGCTCAATCCGACGGGAAGCGCCGAATCCAGCTGCATAACCTCTTAAGAAATCCGTTTCTTGCTTGTAGAGATTTCTAAACCTTGGAATATAAGCACTTGTTGGTCTACGTCCAATGGTAGTCTCCCCAAGGTTCCCTTCATATTCGGCGTTGATACTCACACGATAGTTATGAAAGGCAACATATTTACCTAGCAATCCATTATCATTTCCTAATCCATTCGGGAAACGGTTAGATTTGGAGTTTAGTAAAATCATATTTGAGTTAAATGCGCTGGCATTTACAAAAATCACAGGTGCATAATACTCCACCGTTTCTTTGCTATGTGCATCGATTACTCGAACACCGGTAGCTTTTTCTTTAGTATCGTCATAAATTATAGAATGTACTACCGCATCATGACGCATGGTTAGGTTACCAGTTTTTTGTGCCCAAGGCAAAGTACTTGAATTACTACTGAAATACCCTCCGAACGGACAACCACGACGACACAGGTCACGCGTTTGACACATCGCCCTTCCTTGTTGAATAAAAATGTCCTTGTTTTCGGTGATGTGCGCACAACGGCCATAAACTACATGACGTTGATTGTTATATTTTTTAGCCACCACATCTCTAAAATATTTTTCGGTACCGTTGAGACCCATGGATTTTAAGAACTCTCCATCAGGTAAGATGTCTAAACCATCATATTCCCCTGAAATACCCACAAATTTTTCGACATAACTATACCATGGAGCTAAATCCTTATAACGTATTGGCCAATCTACGGCAAAGCCATCCCGAGCAGGACCTTCAAAATCCAAATCACTGATTCGTTGGGTTTGTCTAGCCCACAAAAGAGACTTCCCTCCAGTTTGGTACCCACGGATCCAATCAAATGGCTTTTCTTGTATGTATGGTTGCTCCTTATCTTTGGTGAAGAAATGCTGTGAATCTTCCATGAAATTATAGCATCTGGAAGCTATAGGATTTTCCTTTTTTAAATCATACGGAATACGATTTCCGTGTTTAAGTTCCCAAGGCATCATATTGGTGGTCGGATAATTTTCAATGTGTTTGACCTCTCTACCACGTTCTAATACCAAGGTCTTAAGGCCTTTTTCAGTAAATTCTTTAGCAGCCCATCCACCACTCATCCCTGACCCTATAACGATGGCATCATAGGTGTTTTCTTTTGTACTGTCGATATTAAAATTAGGCATTTATGTTAATTTTTTCGTTAGGATTAATGGTGATGGTTTTATATGAAAAGGCTCCTGGAACTAATTGATAAGGCATCAATTTGGTGAGGTAATACGCTGTATTTTTATATCCCCAAACACTCGTATGCTTGGTAGTATTTAAAAAATCATAAACAGACTTAGGGGTGTCATCTGCTTGTAATAGTGAAGTTAGGATTTCTAGACGCTTTTCTAAATCTAAGGAAACAAAATCATCATAGTACCGCTCTCTAACCAAAGGGTTAAAGCTTCGAAGTCCAGCGAGAAAAGTTTCTTGTTGTTTCGGGGAAGCACAATCATCGATCTGAATCCATACAAAGTTCTGTACTTTTAAAGCAACTCCTCCAGGGGTGTCCGTTTCTGGCAATATGGTATCGACAATAGATTCTAAAAGTATTTCTTCATCAGTGGAAATCTGCAGTTTATTCAAAACTATTGGTACACGGTCAGGTGAAAAATTACAAGAAGGCAAAAATAATAATCCCCCAGTGACCAATCCAATGTTCCGAATGGCGGTACGTCTTTTCATAAAATATTAGTAAAAGGTTTTAGTAAAATTCATTCTTCAAAAAAGTAAATATAAAGAAACCTAGGAAATAATTTAATCTGACACTACTTTTTAACAAATTTCCTCTAGGCGTGTTAATTATATCAAGAAGTTTGAGCCCCAAATGGCTTGTTTTCCAACTAAAATTCATATATTAAAATGTAATGCGCTCCTATAAAGTTCCTTATTAGAAAGATTAGACTAACTTTTCCTATAAAAAGCGTGAATATTTCCAGTTGATATTCAGGTAGCAGGGGGCGTCCTAATTTTATGATAATGCACCTGAGTAAGCCGTGATTTGCTCAGAATCCTTACTTGGGTTTGGCTTTGCGCCAAAACACATCTTTTTACGATTGTAAAAGTCACATTCTTTAATATACACCCTTCTAACTTTAAAGGAATTTTCACGGTAGTAAAAGAAGTTATCATTTAATTGCACAGAAGATTGACTTACACTTCTTCTGCATCCGGTTGGTAAACATGATAATCAACTACTACAATTCAGTAGGAAGATAGGTATTAATTTCTTATCTGTCCTCTGACACCACTGTGCATACCGTTGGTACAGGGCAGTTCCTTAAGTTTTAGTGCTAACCCTCCGATATAGATCTAGCAGCATTAAATATCCTACTCTTTTTAGATTTTCTCTGGTGATTATGGTCGTAAGGATAGATCTATTGGCTGTGTGCCAGCAACTTTTCCTTGTATTTGCCCACTCCCTAAGTCTGGGATATCTGAACCCCGAACTTGATAAAATTCTTTAGTTTGGTGCATACTTGTTTCCACTGCTAGGGCGTGTTCGGGACTTCTGCCCTATAGGTATCACCCATGCTAAGCGATCATAAAAAAACCATCTTAAAAAAGATGGTTTTTTAGAGGCATCGAGCGGATTCGAACCGCTGTACAAGGTTTTGCAGACCTCTGCCTAGCCACTCGGCCACAATGCCATTTATTGGATGGCAAATGTAACAAAAATATCGCTCTAAATCCAAAAGACTGTTTTAAAATTATTATAAGATTCTAAAGCAGCCTATTTTCAAGAACTTATTCCCGACCTAAGGTCATCGCTATAGTCACTTGCTCTACATTTCCGCCTATAGGAGGGTTGATTTTAGAAACTTCAACAGTAGCCTGATCTGCAATTGCTATTTCATCCAAAATTCGATCAATAATTCTTTTAGCCACATGTTCTAACAACTTAGAACGAATCGCCATTTCTTCTTTGACTATTCTGTTGATTTGAACGTAATCCACCGTATCGCTCAATTGATCACTTACCGCTGAGGGCTGAAGATTTGCCTTTACAGCAATATCCACTCTGTAGTCGCTGCCTATTTTTCCTTCTTCTACCAAACAGCCATGATAGGCATAGACTTGTATGTTGGTTAATTTTATTACTCCCACTCCTTGAATTTTAATGCAAAAATACCATTAAAAATTAATTCCCCAATCATACCAGGGAGACTGTTTCATACAGTTGTAAGGACCATTTAGCTACTAACGCATCATACAACGACAATTGCTGATTCCTTGGAATATATCCACTCCTAGGGTGATCATATGCGTTCCTGTACTATATGCTTGGATTTCATTGGTAATAAGTTGGTAGGAGTAGGCAAAATAAAAAGCGCCTTTTTTCATTCCAATCATCGGTCCGATATTCAGTGGGGTAAAAAACTGATCGTTTAAAAAACGATAACTGATCCCAGCCCAATAATAATCTTCAAAGTCCCAGAACCTCATTTTCATGTTGACATCCGTTGAAGACCGTCCATCGCTCTCAAAGAGCTGGTAAAACACACTAGGCTCCCACTCAAATCTAGAAGTGATTTTCTTCTTGTAGCGGTACCCTGTATACAGATAATAATTCCGAAGCGTATTAGGTTCATTAATTGCGAAAAGGTCTAATTGCTTGTTTAAAATATTGGAGGCATTTAAACTTGCAAAGAATCCACCGCTTCTAAAAAGTACTCCGACATCAAAATTGTGATTCGTTGTGGAACGGTTATCGGTGATCCCAGGGTCCGCTACCCCTGGAGTCCCATCTCCATCGGTATCAAAATCACCAGCTTCTAACCGAAATTGATTAATATTATAGGAAATCCCAAAAGATAAAAAACGATCGTCCTGGTTGTTTAAGGTCAAATGATGGGCAAAAGACACCCTTGCACCCATTTGTCTTGTGTTTCCGTTTTTATCGTTATAAAATAGTCCACCTACACCTGATTTTTGACCTAGTCGGACATCTCCTACTAAAGTTTGTGTATCGGGAGCATCTTTTATTCCGACCCATTGAGTAAGGGCATTTCCACGAATTTTAACGTAATCTCCGATGCCAGCATACACCGGAGATATTACGAACTCATTATCTGCTAGATACTGTGTGAATGTAGGCAGGGTCATCTCTTGTGCCTGTGTATATAACCCTGTTGTCATTAGTACGATTGCTATATATTTTTTCATGAGTTTCATTTGTTTATCTGTAGAGGGTAAAGTGACCTACAAACTCTCGATCATCTCTATCTCCATTTAATTTCATTACATACCAGTAATCACCCGTTGGAAGTTCCGTTCCATTATATCTTCCATCCCAAGTATCACCTTGGCGTAATTCTGCAACCACACGTCCGTAACGGTCGTAAATTTTAGTTATGATGTTTGGATAGTAAACACTATAATTCGATGGTGGCCAGTAATCATTATCGCCATCTCCATTCGGAGTGAACACATTGGGTATTTTAATATCTATAAACTCCATGTCGATCTGTGCGATTTGCTGACAACCATTGGCGTCGACAATCATCACTTGATACACGCCACTGACTCTAATTACATAGCTAGATTCACTTCCCTGTGAAACGCCATCAACAAAATATTCATAGGGCGCTGTTCCTCCACTAGGATACATGGTAAACTCATTGAGATTGGATTCGTTAACAGTAAGTCCTAGAGGTTGAATTGGATCAACAGTAAACGCTACCTCACGTTCACAACCATTATAAGACACCGATACCGTATGGTCTCCTGGAGCCACATTAGTGAACTTATTATCAAACTGATCAGCACCCCCATCTAGTTTATAGATAACATCTTCTAAGTTATCTTCTGCCAAAATAATCTCTACTTCATTGGCAGCCGCGTTATTTACACAAGTCACTCGTACTTGTGCCTGTGGGTTCAGATCAATTGGTTCTTTTAATGATACTTGTACATGTTGCTGACAACCATTAGCATCTCTTACAAAGATCACGTAGGTTTCTCCTCCTTTAAGACCGTCAAAGATTCTTCTATCTTGCTCAAAGGCATCATCATCTTGCGTATTTACTGCTGTTGAATACGGCGGTGTTCCTCCTTGAATAATCAATTCAAAACTTCCTGTACCATCACCTGTACAATATTCCTCATTAAGTACGTTGGCTTTGGCCTCAAGTGGTGGTGGGGCTATAATTTCTTCTTTGAATACAAAAGGATTACAACCTTTAGAATCCTGGGCAATGATGGTATAGGTTCCAGGAGCTAAATCTTCAAAGACATTTTTGCTCTGGAATTGATCAAGGTTTGGAGAAATCGCAAATTGATACTCACCAGTACCTCCAACAAGTTCTACTTCTATCCTTCCTAATTCATCCGTACATACTGGGTTGTAAATAACTGGCGTTTTTGCAGTTAGTTCTTTACCTTGTTCAATTTCTACGCGAATTTGCTCAGAGCAATCCTCGCTGTCTACCTGTACATAGTACACTCCTGAGGAAAGTCCACTGAAGGTATTGTCATCTTGTTTTTCGATCAATGTTACATTACGCAACCCATCTATTAAAGTGTACTTATAATTTCCTAGTCCTCCTTTAACATCTACTTTGATGTATCCAGT